>DASPZL010000063.1:0-14162 GCA_035636295.1 Paraburkholderia sp. | reverse complement strand
CCCTGCGATGCTCATGCCGTACTCGGCCGCGGGCGTATCGAGGATCGGCCAACGGTCGCCGGCCGGGTCGTTGATGATGAGACCGCCCGCGATCCAGCCGAGCAACGCGGCACCAAGCGTGATGACGATCGGAAAGCGGTCGAGCAACTTGAGCACCAACTGGCTGCCCCACACGATCAGCGGAATGCTCACCACGAGGCCGAAAATCACCAGCGCGAGACGGTGTTCCGGATCGGCGGCTTCAGCCGCGCCCGCGATCGCGATCACGTTGTCGAGGCTCATCACCGCGTCCGCGACAATGATCGTCTTGATCGCCGACACCAGCTTGTCGGCCGGCTTGACGTTCTCGTGCGCGTCGTGCGCGGGCGCCATCAGGCGCACGCCGATCCACAGCAACAACAGGCCGCCGGCAAACTTCAGCAACGGCACATCGAGCAGCGCCACCGCGAACGCGATCAGCGCGACACGCAACAGAATGGCGCCGACCGTGCCCCACAGCACGCCTTTTGTGCGCTGGGCCGGCGGCAGGTTGCGGCAAGCCAGCGCGATCACGACGGCATTGTCGCCACCGAGCAGAATGTCGATGACGATGATCTGGATGACTGCGCCCCAATGGAGCGTGGCGAAAAACTCGAGCATGAGTGAAAGAATAAGAAGAAATCGGAGGCGCGGCCAATAAAAAAGCGGAGGAGTCTGAAACTCCCCCGCTCTTTAGAACCGCACGCTGACGAAAGGGCTTCGTAAGCGTATCAAAAACACGCCCGCATTGCAGGCGATTTTCGATTTACAGCATCGCCTTCAGAAGACGCGCCATTTCCGACGGGTTCTTCGTGACCTTGATGCCGCACGCGTCCATGATTTCCAGCTTCGCTTCGGCCGTATCCGCGCCGCCCGAGATCAGCGCGCCGGCGTGGCCCATGCGCTTGCCCGGAGGCGCCGTGACACCGGCGATGAAGCCGACCACCGGCTTCTTCATGTTGTCCTTGATCCAGTGCGCGGCGTTCGCTTCGTCCGGACCGCCGATCTCGCCGATCATGATGACGGCGTCCGTATCCGGATCGTCGTTGAACATCTTCATCACGTCGATGTGCTTCAGACCGTTGATCGGGTCGCCGCCGATACCGACCGCCGACGATTGGCCGAGGCCGATCGCCGTCAATTGGCCGACTGCTTCATACGTCAGCGTGCCCGAACGCGACACGACGCCGATGCGGCCCTTGCGGTGGATGTGACCCGGCATGATGCCGATCTTCAGCTCGTCCGGCGTGATCGTGCCCGGACAGTTCGGTCCGAGCAGCAGCGTCTTGCGGTTTTCGGCACGCATACGAGCCTTGAGCTCGATCATGTCGCGGACAGGAATGCCTTCCGTGATACAGATCGCCAGATCCAGATCGGCTTCGACCGCTTCCCAGATCGCAGCCGCGGCGCCTGCCGGCGGCACGTAAATCACCGACACGGTCGCGCCCGTCTCAGCCTTGGCTTCAGCGACGCTCGCGTAGATGGGAATGCCTTCGAAATCTTCGCCGGCCTTCTTCGGGTTCACGCCCGCAACGAACGCTTCGCGGCCGTTTGCGTATTCACGGCAAGCACGCGTATGGAACTGACCGGTCTTGCCGGTGATGCCCTGCGTGATGACCTTGGTGTCTTTGTTAATCAGAATCGACATGTATTGACCTCTGTTCGTTTGGCGCCGCGCGGTTGCGCCACGAGGCGGGATGTTCTCCGCCTGCGTCGCTCACGCGCCGCCATTCGTAATCCTGGGTGGTGAACGCCGTGGACCTGGCTTACGCCTTGCCCGAAGCGGCCGCGACGACCTTCTGAGCCGCTTCTTCCATGCTGTCCGCCGCGATGATCGGCAGACCGGATTCAGCGAGCATCTTCTTGCCGAGGTCTTCGTTCGTGCCCTTCATGCGGACGACGAGCGGCACCTTCAGCGACACGGCCTTCGACGCCGCGATCACGCCTTCCGCGATCACGTCGCAGCGCATGATGCCGCCGAAAATGTTGACCAGAATCGCGGTCAGGTTCGGGTTCTTCAGCATGATCTTGAACGCTTCCGTGACCTTCTCGGTCGTGGCGCCACCGCCCACGTCGAGGAAGTTCGCCGGTTCGCCGCCGAACAGCTTGATGGTGTCCATCGTTGCCATGGCGAGGCCCGCGCCGTTCACGAGGCAGCCGATATTGCCGTCGAGCGAGATGTACGCGAGGTCGAACTTCGACGCTTCGACTTCGGCCGGATCTTCTTCGTCCAGATCGCGATACGCGACGATTTCCGGATGACGGAACAGCGCGTTCGAATCGAAGTTGAATTTCGCGTCGAGCGCGATGACCTTGCCGTCGCCGGTCAGGATCAGCGGGTTGATTTCGGCGAGCGATGCGTCGGTTTCCCAGAACGCCTTGTACAGACCTTGCAGGATCGCGCGCGCTTGCGGGATCGATGCGTCGGGCACGCCGATTTTCTTCGCGAGGTCGTCGGCTTCGGCGTCCTTCAGGCCGGTCGACGGGTCGACCGCAACCTTGTGGATCAGCTCAGGCGTCTTTTCCGCGACTTCCTCGACGTCCATGCCGCCTTCGCTCGATGCCATCACGACGATCTTCTGCGAAACACGATCGATCACGAGGCCGACATACAGTTCCTTCTTGATGTCGGCGCCTTCTTCGATCAGCAGGCGATTCACCTTCTGGCCTTCCGGACCGGTCTGGTGCGTGACGAGCTGCATGCCGAGGATCTGGTTCGAGTACTCGCGAACCTGTTCCAGCGTCTTGGCGACCTTCACGCCGCCGCCCTTGCCACGGCCACCCGCATGGATCTGAGCCTTCACAACCCATACCGGGCCGCCGAGCTCTTCCGCGGCCTTGACCGCATCATCCACCGAGAAGACCGGCTTGCCGCGCGGTACCGCGACGCCGAATTTCCGCAGGATTTCCTTACCCTGGTACTCGTGAATCTTCATGCGTGATTCCCTTCAGTCTGAGAGTTGGATTGAACTTCATTTCCGCTGCCGTCGTTCATGCCGGACGTGTTGCCGCCCTCGCCTTCATGGCGGACAGCCCCGTTGTCTGGCGATGCCGGGCGGTCCGCTGAGCGTGGCGTACGGCCATACCAGCGCGGATAAAACTGCTGCACCGCCTCGCCGTCGAAACGCAGCGCGTGGCAGCGTCCCAACTGGAATGGCGGTTTGTCGTTGGAATGCTCGCCGGTGCCGTTAGACGATTCGCGTTCTGAACTTGCGTTCGCGCCCGGTGTGCCGTCGTTGGTGTTCCACACGTCGCCGGCGAACGCCTGGATCGCGACGGTCGGCAGGAGCCCGCACAACTCGGTGAGATGCGTGCAGCCGGCCGTGCCGGCCAGCAAACGGGCAGCATCGCGACGGAAGTTGTGAAACAGATTGAGCCCGATGAGGGCACGGTAGGCGGGATTGCTGGCTTGGCACAGACCTGGATAGGGCACCCAGTCGGACGACGCCTCGGCGTCGACGACATTGAGCTTGCGATCGATGGTGATGCGAAGCCAGAGTTCATGAATCGGCTGACCATGAGGCCGGACGCCCGACGCAAGCACCACATCGCGTGGTTTTTCGTCGGTCAAGCACGCTTCCACATCCCACAGGCCATCGGCTCGCTCATAGGCTTCCGCTCTGATTGCGCGACGGTGGCGCAACTGACGGGACACTGGCGGGGAGAGCGGCATGCGGAAAGGAAAGGCCGGATTGGAAAACCCGTGAATTTTAGCATACTGGGTATTTGAGACAGGTCGGAATGCGCGGCGACGCCCAGCGGGCCGGAGAGAGCGGGCAGCGCCGGCTTGCTACTCGCCGCTCCACTCGTCGTCGATACCCTTGAGGATCTTGCCGATCGTCGCACCCGAGAAACCGCGCGACGCCAGAAAACGCGCCTGCTTCGCCCGTTCGGTAGGTGTTTCGGGAAGCCGGCCGAATTTCTTTCGCCAGACCGCTTGAGCTCGCGCGAGTTCGGTTTCGCGCAATTGCGCGCTGGCTTCCTCGACCAGCGCCGGGTCGACCGCGTGTTGCTTCAATTCGCCGACGATCCGGCTCGCGCCCAATCGTGACGAACGCCGATGAACCAGACTTTCGGCGAAGCGAGAGTCGGACAGCCAGTTTTCGGTTTCCAGTGAGTCGAGCACGGCGTCGAGCGAATCGGTTTCCTCGACGAACGGCTTGAGCTTGCGCGCCAGTTCGGCGCGACTGTATTCGCGGCGGGACAAATAACCGAGCGCGCGTCCTTTTAGCGAACGGGTCGGACGTTGGGATTTTTTTGCTTCGTCCTGATCTGGTTTGGTTTCGCCAGGTGTGCGACGCGAGCGGGTGTAGGTGGTTTCGGTGGCTTCGGTGGCTTCAGAAGAACCCGAGGAGGTTTCGGAAGGATCCGAGATGACGCGCGGGGAGGATTCAAACTGCGCGCGCTGCGAGCGACGGCCCGCAGCGCGATCATGTGCGTCGAACGATTCGAACGGATCGTTCGAATCGCCGTTACCGTCACGCGGGCCGTCCGCGTTGCGTCCAGCATTGGACAACGGCCGGCCCTTGCGTATCACGTGATGGTTACTCTTCTTCGTCCGCGACTTCAGCGCCTGCGCCGGCCACCGCTTCAGCCATGGCGTTCACGCCCAGCGATTCACGGATACGGTTTTCGATCTCGCGGGCGATATCAGGATTCTCGCGCAGGAATTCGCGCGCGTTGTCCTTGCCCTGACCGATACGTTCGCCGCTGTAGCTGTACCAGGCGCCGGCCTTATCGACGATCTTCGCCTGCACGCCGAGGTCGATGATTTCGCCCTGACGCGAGATACCCTCGCCGTACAGAATGTCGAAAATCGCTTCCCGGAACGGCGGCGCCACCTTGTTCTTGACGACCTTCACGCGCGTTTCGTTGCCGATCACTTCGTCGTTCTTCTTGATCGAACCGATCCGGCGAATGTCCAGACGCACCGACGCGTAGAACTTCAGCGCGTTGCCGCCCGTGGTGGTTTCCGGATTGCCGAACATCACACCGATCTTCATGCGGATCTGATTGATGAAGATCACGAGGCAGTTCGTGCGCTTGATCGTGCCGGTGAGCTTGCGCAGCGCTTGCGACATCAGACGCGCTTGCAGACCCGGCAGCGAATCGCCCATTTCGCCTTCGATTTCAGCCTTCGGCACGAGGGCCGCGACCGAGTCGATCACGATCATGTCGATCGAGCCCGAGCGCACCAGCGCATCGGCGATTTCGAGCGCCTGCTCGCCGGTGTCCGGCTGCGAAACCAGCAGGTCGTTCACGTTCACGCCGAGCTTGCCCGCATACTGAATATCCAGTGCGTGTTCCGCGTCGATAAACGCCGCCGTGCCGCCGATCTTCTGCATTTCGGCGATGACTTGCAGCGTTAGCGTGGTTTTACCGGATGATTCCGGGCCATAGATTTCGACCACACGGCCACGCGGCAAGCCGCCGACGCCCAGCGCGATGTCGAGGCCGAGCGATCCGGTTGAGACCACCTGGATGTTTTCGACTGCCTCACCCGCGCCGAGCCGCATGACCGACCCTTTGCCGAACTGTTTTTCGATCTGCGCGAGTGCGGCAGCGAGTGCCTTGCTCTTTTCAGCAGTCAGTCCAGCCGAGCCTTTCTTGCTTTCTTCCATGAATCGTCCTTTGCTATGATGAACGGCGTCTGAGGCAGGTGTGCAGCGCGTTTTCGACGAACGGCACACGAAACTCAGACACTGTATAAAAAAACAGTGGTTTTGGCAAGCACGATTCCATGCGAACGCGCATATTTACTCTCGCGCCGCCCAACCACCCACAATAATTTTCGGAGACCGCTGTGCGCCGCGGGGACACCCAAGGTGCCGGCAAGGCCAAAGCTGGCGCACCATGCGAATTCTGATTGCCGAAGACGACAGCATACTCGCGGACGGTCTGGTTCGATCACTCCGCCAATCGGCCTATGCCGTCGATCACGTGAAGAGCGGCGTCGAGGCCGATACCGCCCTGTCGATGCAAACGTTCGACCTGCTGATCCTCGATCTCGGCCTGCCGCGCATGTCCGGGCTCGAGGTGCTGCGCCGGCTGCGCGCGCGCAATTCGAACCTGCCGGTGCTGATCCTGACCGCCGCGGACAGCGTCGACGAACGCGTCAAGGGTCTCGATCTCGGCGCCGACGACTACATGGCCAAACCCTTCGCGCTGAACGAACTCGAAGCGCGCGTGCGCGCGCTCACCCGGCGCGGCGCGGGCGGCGGCCCGACTGTCGTGCGGCATGGTTCGCTGTCGTTCGACCAGGTCGGCCGGATCGCCTATGTCAATGAGCAGGTGATCGACCTGTCGGCGCGCGAACTGGGCTTGCTCGAAGTGCTGCTGCAGCGGATCGGCCGGCTGGTCTCGAAGGAACAACTCGTCGACCATCTATGCGAATGGGGCGAAGAGGTCAGCAACAACGCGATCGAAGTCTATGTGCACCGGCTGCGCAAGAAGATCGAGCCGAGCGGCGTGCGCATCATCACCGTGCGGGGCCTCGGGTATTGCCTCGAGAGAGCGGCGTCGCCCGCGAACGTGAACACCCATGCCGGCGCCAACGAAAGCGCGCCGCCGCCCGCCGGGCCCGAACCCGAGCCGCCGTCCGGCGCGATGCCGGCGAGCCATCATTTCAAATAGAGAACGCCTCATGTCCGCACGCGCAGACCGCGCCACGGCGCAGGCGGCGGACCTCGACGAGGCGCGCGACGAGCGCTACGCCAATCCGTTCGCCCCGCCCGACGAGACCGAAGCCGCCGCCGAGGCGCGCCCGCGCTCGCTGTTCGGCGAGATTCTCGACTGGATGCTGGCGCCGCTCCTGCTGCTGTGGCCGATGAGCCTCGCGGTCACCTATCTGGTCGCCAAGTCGATCGCCAACGGGCCGTTCGACCGCGTGCTCGAAACCGACGCCTACGTGCTCGCCCGCCAGATTCATCCGGTGAATGGCGTGGCGGAACTGTCGCTGCCCGACTCCACGCGCGACTTTCTGCGCACCGACAACGTCGATAGCGTGTTCTATCAGGTGCTCGGCACGCGCGGCGAA
Organism: Paraburkholderia sp.; assembly: GCA_035636295.1. Taxonomy (GTDB): domain Bacteria; phylum Pseudomonadota; class Gammaproteobacteria; order Burkholderiales; family Burkholderiaceae; genus Paraburkholderia. Next base: position 7,108 of record DASPZL010000063.1, on the reverse strand, counting down.
CTGGTGGGCGGCGAGCGCGACATGCCGTTGCCGCACGAGGAAGACCGGCCGCCGCCCGGCCTCGTCGAATTCCGCGACGACGTGCTGCGCGGCAACGACATCCGCGTCGCCTATACGACCGTCGAGTTTCCGCAGACGCCCGGCGCGCAGCCGGTGCTGGTGCAGGTCGCCGAAACGCTCGACAAACGCAGCCAGCTCGCCAACGACATCATCAAGGGCGTGATCCTGCCGCAGTTCGTGATCCTGCCGCTCGCGATACTGCTGGTGTGGTTCGGCCTGTCGCGCGGACTCGCGCCGCTGCATGCGCTGCAAGCCCATATCCGCGCGCGCCGCCCCGACGATCTGTCGCCGCTGGAAGCACGCCGCGCGCCGCCGGAGATCGAGCCGCTGGTCACGTCGTTCAACGATCTGCTCACGCGCCTCGAACAGAACATGGAATTGCAGAAGCGCTTCATCGCCGATGCCGCGCATCAGATGAAAACGCCGCTGGCCGGCCTGCGCACCCAGGCGGAACTGGCGTTGCGCCAGGACGTTTCGGCGGAAGTTCATCGCTCGCTCGAACAGATCGCCACCAGTTCCGAGCACGCGGCGCGGCTCGTCACGCAATTGCTGGCGCTGGCGCGCGCCGAAAACCGCATGTCGGGTCAAATCTTCACCACCGTCGAGGTGACCGAGGTGGCGCGCAACGCCGTGCGCGACTGGGTTCAAGCCGCGCTCGCCAAGCAGATGGACCTCGGTTACGAGGCCCCCGAGGAACCGGTCGAAGTCGACGGCAATCCGGTGATGCTGCGCGAAATGCTGTCGAATCTGATCGACAACGCGATCCGCTACACGCCGGCCGGCGGCCGCATTACTGTCAGGGTGCGGCATGAGGCGTCGGCGCGGCTCGTCCATCTGGAAGTCGAGGACACCGGCATCGGCATTCCGGTGGCCGAGCGCTCACGGGTAATCGAGCGCTTCTACCGGATTCTCGGCCGTGAGGGCGACGGCAGCGGCCTCGGCCTCGCGATCGTCCGCGAGATTGCCACCATGCACGGCGGCGAGCTGACCATCGAGGACAACGTCTATCAAACCTCGCCGCGACTTGCCGGAACGCTGGTGCGCGTCAGCTTGCAAGCGCATGGACGGGCACGGGACTTACCCTAACGCTGCTTGAACACGCGAATTCGTTGCCGCAATATCACGATAAGTTGATACGATTTTTAGCGATGTTGGCGGCAATATAGCCGATGTTGTCAAAAACCACAGAATACACCCGATGCCATCATCTCATCCCGCCACGTCAGTACGCCGTAAGTTTCCACTCCAATAATCGGTTCCACGGGAGCGCCTTGCCGGCGAACCGCGTGCATATCAATATTGGAGACGACATATGGCTACCGTTGGCGGGCAAATCTCGCATACGCCGATGACGCGAGAAGAGAAGCGGGTGATCTTCGCATCGTCGCTGGGTACGATTTTCGAGTGGTACGACTTCTATCTGGCCGGTTCGCTGGCGGCCTTCATCAGCAGGAGCTTTTTCTCCGGCGTCAATCCGACTGCCGCCTTCATCTTCACGCTCCTCAGCTTTGCCGCGGGTTTCGCGGTGCGGCCGTTCGGCGCGATCGTGTTCGGGCGCCTCGGCGATCTGGTCGGGCGCAAGTACACGTTCCTCGTCACCATCGTGATCATGGGCCTGTCGACGTTCCTCGTCGGCTTTCTGCCCGGCTACGCGGCGATCGGCATGGCTTCGCCGGTAATCTTCATCGCGATGCGGATGCTGCAGGGTCTTGCTCTCGGCGGCGAATACGGCGGGGCCGCCACCTACGTCGCTGAACATGCGCCGGCGGGACGCCGCGGCTTCTACACCGCGTGGATCCAGACGACCGCCACGCTCGGCCTGTTCCTGTCGCTGCTGGTGATTCTCGGCGTGCGCACGGCGATGGGCGAGGACGCGTTCGGCGCCTGGGGCTGGCGCATTCCGTTCATCGCGTCGATCGTGCTGCTGGGCGTGTCGGTATGGATCCGCCTGCAACTGCATGAGTCGCCGGTGTTCGAGCGCATCAAGGCCGAAGGCAAGACGTCCAAGGCGCCGCTGTCCGAAGCATTCGGCCAGTGGAAGAACCTGAAGGTCGTGATCCTCGCGCTGATCGGCCTGACCGCCGGCCAGGCCGTGGTCTGGTACACGGGTCAGTTCTACACGCTGTTCTTCCTGACCCAGACGCTGAAGGTCGATGGCGCGAGCGCCAACATCCTGATCGCGATCGCTTTGCTGATCGGCACGCCGTTCTTTCTGTTCTTCGGCTCGCTGTCGGACCGCATCGGCCGCAAGCCGATCATCATGGCCGGCCTGCTGATCGCCGCGTGTACGTACTTCCCGCTGTTCAAGGCGCTCACGCACTACGCGAATCCGGCGCTGGAAACCGCCACGGCGAAATCGCCGATCGTCGTAATCGCGAATCCGGACGAGTGCTCGTTCCAGTTCAATCCGGTCGGCACGGCGAAGTTCACGAGCTCGTGCGACATCGCCAAGAGCGCGCTCTCGAAGTCGGGCTTGAACTACGAGAACGTCGCGGCGCCGGCGGGAACGCTCGCGGAGATCAAGGTCGGCGACGCCGTGATCAACACCTATGACGGCAAGGCGGCCGACGCCAAGGAGCAAGGCAAGACGTTCGACAAGACGCTCGCGACGACGCTGAAGACGGCCGGCTATCCGCCGAAGGCCGATCCTTCGCAGATCAACTGGCCGATGACCGTAGTGATCCTGACGATCCTGGTGATCTACGTGACGATGGTGTACGGGCCGATAGCGGCGATGCTGGTGGAGATGTTCCCGACGCGCATCCGCTATACGTCGATGTCGCTGCCGTATCACATCGGCAATGGCTGGTTCGGGGGCTTCCTGCCGGCGACCGCGTTCGCGATCGTCGCGGCGAGGGGCAACATCTACTCGGGGTTGTGGTATCCGATCGTGATCGCGGTGATCACGCTGGTGATCGGCGTGCTGTTCGTCAAGGAGACCAAGGACTCGGACATCTACGCGAGGGATTGAGAAACGCGCGGTGGCCGAGGCAGCTTGAAAAAGTTGCGTGCCGGGGGTTGACAGCCCCCGGCACTATCCTCATAATCTCGCTTCTTTCGGCGAATTAGCTCAGTTGGTTAGAGCGACGGAATCATAATCCGCAGGTCCGGGGTTCGAGTCCCTGATTCGCCACCAGTTGCAAGAAGAAGCCGCTGATCCGCAAGGTTCAGCGGCTTTTTTGTTTTGGCTTTCCAAACAGCAACTTCAAGGAGGTTTCTTGATGACGTTCCGCACCGCCGCGCTTGCCGTGGCCACCGCCTCGATCGCGCTCGCGAGCGCCGCTTCCGTGCTCACCGCTCACGCCCAGACATCGTCCGACAGCCAATGGCGTCCGAGTTCGATGACGCTCTCCACCCTGCTCCAGAACGGCTACCGAATCGTCGCTGTCGTGAACGGCGCGCAAGGCACTACCGGTCCGGCGGATACGATCTTTGTTCAGCGCGATCAGAGCGCCTTCAAATGTATCGACTCGCAGCAGCCGGACGCGAAAGCGAAACCGTCAGCCACGCCGCCGGGATGCTTCGAGCTGGTTCCGCCGTCCGGACCGGCCGCGGCCTCCGAGGCAAAGTAGCCGCGCGCTCGCGAAGCCGGGCAACACGCTCGGCGCGCGAAGCGGCCATAAAAAAGAGTCAGCCGAGGCTGACTCCTTTGCATATCCATGCTCGCTCAGTGAACCCTGAACGCGCGCCAGAAGCCGGTTGTATCAACGATCCACCAGCCGGCTCAGATTGCCGCGCACCCGCTGCAGCAGCGCGATCAATTGCTTCGCCTCTTCGTCGCTGAAACCGTTGAGCGCCTCGAGCGCGACTTCATCGCCCACCTTGCGCGCCTTGCCGAGCGTGCGCTCGGCCCTCGGCGTCATGCGCACCTGATGCTCGCGGCGATCCTGAGGATTCGCCGTCCGCTCGATCCAGCCGCCCTCCTCCATCCTGTCCAGCAGACGCCCCGCCGAAATCGGCGCGACTTCGAGCAGATCCGCGAGCCGCGCCTGGTTGATGTCGCCGTAATGCGCGAGATAGGCCAGCACGCGGCACTGCGCGCGCGTGAGATCGACCGATGACTTCGCGAGGTCGTCGAAACGCTTGCCCGTCAGGCGGCCGACGTCGGAAATCAGAAAGCCGAAACGCTCTTCAAGTTGGGTTTTCATGCGCGGATTATACGAAAGCCTTTCGTTTCTCAGCGTGGAAATGGACGCAATTCAGGCTCCGCCTAATTCCTGATGTTCGCGCGACACAGCAGCCGATATACTAAGCATGCTTACTATTTCGACGATCCTGCTCATCCATGCCATCCGACTCCCCGCCGGCGAGCGCCACCGCGCCGCTCAACCGGCCGATGATCACCATCTCGATCATGCTGGCCACGCTGATCCAGACGCTCGACAGCACCATCGCCAACGTGGCGCTGCCGCACATGCAGGGCGCGCTATCCGCGTCGCAGGACGAGATCACGTGGGTGCTGACCTCCTACATCGTCGCCGCCGCGATCGCCACGCCGCTCACCGGCTGGCTCTCCGACCGGCTGAGCATAAAGCGCCTGCTGATCGTGGCGATCGGCGGCTTCACGGTGTCGTCGGCGCTGTGCGGCTTGTCGGAAACGCTGACGCAGATCGTCGCGTCGCGCTTGCTGCAAGGGATTTTCGGCGCGTCGCTGGTGCCGCTGTCGCAGTCCATCCTGCTCGACATTAATCCGCGTGAAAAGCAAGGCCAGGCGATGGCCGTGTGGGGCATGGGCGTGATGGTCGGGCCGATTCTCGGGCCGACGCTCGGCGGCTGGCTCACCGACAGCTACAACTGGCGCTGGGTGTTTTTCATCAACGTGCCGATCGGCGCGTTTGCACTGTTCGGCGTGGCGACCTTTCTGCCGGCACGCGAGCCGAAGCACGACGTCAAGTTCGATGCGTTCGGTTTCGCCACGCTCGGTCTCGCCATCGGCGCGTTGCAGGCAATGCTCGACCGCGGCGAGCAGCTCGACTGGTTCGGCTCGCACGAGATCGTCATCGAGGCGCTCATCGCGGCGATCAGCTTCGCGTTCTTCCTCGTGCACACGGCAACGGTCGGTAAGACGTCGTTCTTCAAATACGAACTGCTGAAAGACCCGAACTTCGCCACCGGCACGTTCTTCATCTTCGTGATCGGCGCGGTGATGTATGCCACGCGCGCGCTGCTGCCGCCAATGCTGCAGAACCTGATGAACTATCCGGTTGCGACCACGGGGCTCGTCACCGCACCGAGCGGCGCCGGCACGATGGTCGCGATGCTGTTCGCCGGGAGGCTGTTGAAGCGGTTCGATGCGCGGCTACTGCTGCTCGCGGGCTTCCTCATCTCCGCGTACGCGCTATGGCAGATGATGCATTACACGATCGTGCTGTCGGCGTCGGACATTGTCTGGCCCGGTGTGGTTCAGGGCTTCGGCCTCGGTCTCGTGTTCGTGCCGCTGAGCGCGCTGACCTTCTCGACGCTCACGCCCGAACTGCGCGCGGACGGCACGGCAACGTACAGTCTGATGCGCAATATCGGCAGCAGTATCGGCATTTCGATCGTGCAGACGCTGATGACGCGCAACACGCAGGTCTCGCACGCGGATCTCGCGGCGAATATCACGCCGTTCAATCCGGCGATTCAACCGATGCTCGGCAGCGGTTCGAACTACGACATCGCGGCGCTGAACGCGTCGATCACGCAGCAGGCGTCGATGATTGCCTATCTGAACGACTTCAAGCTGATGTTCGTGGCGACGCTGCTGGTCATTCCGCTGCTTCTGTTGATCCGCCCCGCGCATAAGGTGCAGGATGCGTCCGTGGCGCATGCCGCGATGGATTGATCGCGGCAAGGGGCGACTACTAGCGGATGCACGCTCAAGCAACGCTCCCGCTCCCGTTCAACGTTCCGGCAGCCTGACGCTCACGCCTCGATCCGTCCGCGCGTCACGCCGAGCAAGCCCGCCATCGCCTCGCGCGCGGCCGCGGCATCGCGATCGCGAATGGCCTCGAACACCGCCGTATGCTCACCCAGCGACGCGTTGAACACGTCCGCGCGTTTTGCATTCAGCCGTAGCTGCGCTTCGAGCGTGCGCTCGATCAGCGTGCCGAGCGGGATCAGCAATTCGTTGCTGCACGCGGTCAGCACGCTCAAATGAAACTGCAGATCGGCACGCACCCATTCGTCGACGTTGCGCGCCGCCGCCATCGCGGCATGAGCCGCCGCCATTGCATCGAAGGTGTCGTCCGTGTGCGAGGCCGCCGCGAGAGCCGCCGCGTACGGCTCGATCATCTCGCGCATTTCCTGCAATTTGAGCGCAAACGCCATGGGCTCGGCGACGCGCGAGTACCAGTCGAGCACGTCGACATCGAGCAGATTCCATGCGTGTTTCGGCCGCACGCGCGTGCCCACCCGCGGACGCGATTCGATCAGTCCTTTCGAGGTCAGCGTGCGCAGCGCCTCGCGCAACACCGTGCGGCTCACGCCGAACGCGTCCATCAGTTCCGCTTCGCGCGGCAGGATCGAATCCGGCGCGTAGTCGCCGCGCAGAATCGCGGTCGCGAGCAGACGGGCGACACGCCCATGCAGATCGTGCTGAATAGCTTTCTCCCAACGGCCTTGCGGCTCTATCGATATCGGCATCAAAAGGCGAAGCGTCCGGATTATCCGGCACCTTGAGGCCTCGATGCGCACTGCTTCGACTCGGTGCCGCAATGAGCCCGCATTTCGCCAATATTTGACCAATAGTACTATTAATAGTACTTAAACGCGCTTTTGTTGTAGCATGTGAATCCCCGAAATCGTCCAGCAGACGCCCAAGCCGCAAGGAGACGCACACCATGAAAATCACCAAGCTCGAAACCTTCATTGTTCCGCCGCGCTGGTGCTTCCTGAAAATCGAGACCGACGAAGGCGTCGTCGGCTGGGGCGAGCCGGTGGTCGAAGGCCGCGCGCATACGGTCGCGGCAGCCGTCGAAGAACTGTCCGACTATCTGATCGGCAAAGACCCGCTGCTGATCGAAGACCACTGGCAGGTGATGTACCGCGCGGGCTTCTACCGCGGCGG
>DASPZL010000062.1:0-3099 GCA_035636295.1 Paraburkholderia sp. | reverse complement strand
GTTGAAATCGGTGAGGCGCGCCGTGCGCGAAACAACGACGCGGCGCCGTGCAGGGTTGATTGCTTTGCGTTCAGCCGCGCGATTTCTGATGCCGGGAGCGTGGACGGAGCGCGATGCATAGGCTCGGCGCCGGCTGCCTGGTAAAATGAGAGCGTCGAACTGAAGCTGCGGATCGCGTATTTTTCGGTGACACCTTCGGTGTTGACGCGCTCGCCAGGCGTACGATCGCGGTATTCGATGCCGAGAACATAGGTGCCCTTCCAGGGCAACGGGAACGACACCTTGCCCTCTCCGTCCGTGGTGCCGAGATAGTCCCAGCCCGCCCACGACGACAGCGTCACCGGCTTGTTCGTCAGCGGTTCCTTCTGGTAGAACACCTGGAACTGCGCGACGTTGCCCTTGACCATGCCCGTGGGCACGACATCGAGTTCGAGTTCCGGCTGGCGCGCGCTGAAATCGCCGACCCAGCGCGTAGCCGGGGTCCAGTAGGTATCGACGATGCCGCCTTCGTCGTGAAGCTTGAAGATCGGATACTTGTGGTCCACTGCGACGAAGGATTCGCCCTTAGCCGGCTTCTCCGCTACTGAAAAGCTCGCCCGCTGCAGTTTCATGTCCAGCGGCTTCGCGCCTGAGTCCGAGACCGACTGGCCGGCGAGCGCCTTGAAGCGGTCCATGCCGCCAGGTGTGACTTCCAGCATGTTCTTGTCGAACTCGCCGTAGTAGAACGTCATCGTCCTGTTAGGCGACTGCTCAAACCAGATTTGATGCGCGCTTGCGCCTGCGGTGCACAGCATCGACGCGGTGACTAGAGCGAGAGTAGAGACGGCTAGCTTCATTGAAGATTCTCCGTTGTTCGACGGCGTGCAAAGGAAGGCTCGAACAATCCGGGCGACCTTCGTTACGCCAGTCTGCAATCCACGCCACGCAACTGATGGCGCTATCCGTTTGATGAGGGGACGTCGTTCCTTTCAGAAAACCTCTGCGAAAGCGACAGGTGAATTACAGCATCTGCGTTTTTCGAACAATTTCGAAACGTGCCCCTGCGGGTGCGTGGATATGTTGTTTTTGGTGTCCTGATTAGCGGAAAATTCTGTTGCGCACTATGTGCGCGCGTTTTCCCGGATCTGAACAGGATTGCCCCGTGCGCGTGCGCGATGGTCGCCGAAAAATGTTTACGAAAGGCTCAGTCGGGCGCGGCGCCCGGGACTCGGCGTCGTGGCCGCGCGGATGGGGAAAAATGAAAGGATCGTCCTAGCCTGAGCCAGAACGCAATGCGAGAGTAGAGGGAAGTACACCCACGCGCCTGTGGCTATATGAATTGCAAGGTCACCGCGGTAAGCAGAATATATCGGCCTGCTTTTGCGATCAGCACCAGCAACATGAAGCGCAGGAAAGGCTCGCGCATCACGCCCGCGAGCACGGTCAGCGGATCGCCGATAACCGGCACCCAACTGAGCAGCAGCGACCATTGCCCGAAGCGCTGGTACGCGTGCTGCGCGCGCTTGAGCTTGTCGCCGGAGAGAGGGAACCATCGTTTGTGACGCCACCGCTCGATGTATCGTCCAAGCAGCCAGTTGACTGCCGAGCCAAGCACGTTGCCGGCGGTCGCCACAGTCAGGAGCGCCCACACCGCATATTTTCCCGTCAGGAGCAGGCCTATCAGCACCGCCTCGGATTGCAGCGGCAATAACGTCGCCGCGCCGAAGGCGGCCAGAAAGAGGCCGCCGTATGCGGATATCGTCCACATGTCGGAGCGCGGGCGTTGGCTTAACCGAGCGCGGCGACGCCCTGATAGCCGACGAAAACGCCGACCAGCGCGATCACCACGCCTGAAATATACGGCGCCTTGCGCGCGAAGTCGCCGAACCCGCTCCAGCGGCGCGACACATGCTTCACGCTCAATGCAGCGAGCGCGCCCGAGACCACCATCGTCAAGGCAAGGCCGATGCTGAAACACAGCACCAGCGTGGCACCCAGTGCGATGCGTTTGAGTTGCAGGCACAACAGCAGAACGGTGATCGACGCGGGACATGGGATCAGGCCGCCGGTCAGGCCGAACACGACGATCTGCCCAGTGGTCACCTCACGGTTCGCGAAACGCCGGCGGATGTCGTTTGCGTGCGCCAGTTCGTGCGGGTCCTGATAGCCGGGCGCTGACACGTCGAGTCCCTCGTAATCCGCGGTGACATGATGATGGCCATGCTCGACGTACTCCATGTCATAGTCGTGACTGTGGTGCTCGTGGCCAAGCCGCAACCGCGCAATGAATTCGTGAGGTTCGGGAATCTCCTGCTCCGATTCGACGAAACCATCCTTCTGCACGAACGTAAAGGTATGCCGCGTGCCGTCGGCGCGCTGCGTTTCGATCCTGACCTGGTCAGCCGACCACGAATGGCCGTGGCGGCCTTCGCGGTACAGCCGGAAGCGCGGCGGCACGCCGTCTTCGAAAATCTCGAGGCGCACCGTGCCGTGCCCGGTGTCGATACGTTTCGTTTCGTCATGGTGGTGGTGATCGTCGTGATCATGGTCGTGATTGTGTTCGCCCGTGTGGGCGAATCGTTGTTGACGCCACGTCCGCCAGATCATCCACAGCGCGACCCCGATCATCAGCACTGCGGAAGCGATCTGGAAGTACGGCTCGTTGGTTTCGGCGTTCCAGTTGCGGCCCAGGTACAGGCCGCCCAGCGCAATCAGCCAGACAATCGCCGTGTGCGAGATCGTGGCGGAGATGCCGAGTAATATCGCCTGTTTGACGGTTCCGCGGATCGCAACGATGAAAGCGGCCATCATCGTTTTCGAATGCCCAGGTTCAAGGCCGTGCAGCGCGCCCAGAAAGATGGCGCTTGGAATAAATAGCCACGCGCTCGAAGCGCCTTGTTGCAGAAGGGAAGAAAAATCAGTCATCGATGGTTTTTAAAGGTACTTGGTGATGGCCTTGAGTTCGCTGATTGCGTCAGCCGGCGACTGCTCGCCCTTGCCGATCGACTGCTCGAGGCAGTGGTCGATGTAATCGTGAACGAGCGTGGTCTTCGCATTGCTGATCGCGCTTTCGACCGCCTGCAGTTGCTGGGCAATGTCGACACACGCACGCCCTTCCTC
>DASPZL010000061.1:0-4962 GCA_035636295.1 Paraburkholderia sp. | reverse complement strand
CACCGAACCCGCCGAATCGGGGCCGACCTTGACGAGCCCGCCCGCGTCGATACGCACCAGACTGCCGCCGCCCGCCCCGATCTCCGAGACGTCGATGAACGGCAGCTTGACCGCGTGGCCGCCGCCCTTCACGAGCTTGCTGCTGACGTTGATGCCCGCACCGACCTCGTACTCGGTGGTGCGCGCCGGCTCGCCCTTCTCGATGATGGCCGCCTTCGCCGTGGTGCCGCCCATGTCCACCGTAATGCAATCGACGTAACCCGACGCGGCCGCCACCGAAGCGCCCGCGATCACGCCGGCCGCCGGCCCGGACTCGATGATCGTGGCCGGCTTCTGCATGACGGTGGCCGCGCTCATCACGCCGCCGTTGGAATGCATGATCTGAACGGGGCCGGTCATGCCGATGCCGCGCAGCTTGTCGATCAGCGAATGCAGATAGCTGACCACCACCGGCCCGAGATACGCGTTGACGACGGTCGTGCTGGTGCGTTCGTATTCGCGGATCTCCGGCAGGATTTCATGCGAGCAGGTCAGATAGACGCTGTCACCCAACACGCCGCGCAACAGATCGCGAATACGGATTTCGTGTTCGGGATTCGCGTACGCATGAATCAGGCTGATCGCTACCGCCTCGATTTTCTCGCCGGCGATACGTTGCGCGATGTCCAGCACCTGCGCATCGTCGAGCGGCGTCTCGACCGAACCATCGGCGAGTAGCCGTTCGTCGACTTCGTAACGGTGACGGCGTTTCGCGAGCGGCGCCGGCTTCTGATACGCGAGGTTGTAGAGCATCGGCACGCGCAGGCGGCCAATTTCAACCACGTCGCGAAAGCCGCGCGTGGTGATCAGCGCCGTGCGCGCGCCTTTGCCTTCGAGCACGGTATTCGTGGCGACGGTGGTTGCATGAACCAGTTCGGTTATCTGGCGCGGTTGCGCGTCGAGCGAGGCCAGCAATGCCTGCAAGCCCGCAACGATCGCAATGCCATAGTCCTGAGGCGTGGACGAAACCTTCCTGGTATGAATCACGCCGTCATCGCCGATCACGACGATATCCGTGAAGGTCCCGCCGATATCGACACCGGCCCGGTAAAGTCTTTCAGTCATTACACACCTTACTTGTTAGTCGATGCGGCGCAAACGCGTTGCCGGTTTGCGCCGGTAAAAGCAGTGTTGCTAGAACTTGTGCACGAGTCCGACACTGACCACCACCTGGTTCTGTCCCGAAGACGGCAACATGGTCTGAATCTGCGAGGCGAGCAGGCCGTTCGAGGTCGCCGGCAACGGTCCGCCCGTGGGTCGAGGAAAGCCGCCGCCGGCCGCGCGCAGATAGATCACCTCGGTATAGATGGAGGTCCGCTTGGAGAGGAACTTGTCGACCAGCAGATTGACCTGATGCCAGTGCACCTGCGTGGGACCGCCCGGACCGCCGGTGATGTCGTCGCTCGTGTACGTGTAGGCCATGCCGAAGAACAGCGTCGGGTCGAGCGTGAAGCGCGCATTCGCTTCATAGTTGTTGAAGCGATAGTTGATGCCGCTAGTCAGCGTCGTGCCCACGTTGTTGTAGATCGCGTTGCTGTACATCAGGCTCAGCTTGGCCGGTCCGATCACATACGAGGCACCGATGCCCGCAATCTGCTCGCGCTTGGACGTGATCGGCGCATCGCAGCAGGTGATCGCGCCATTGGTGTTCACGTTCGCCGTGGTGTTCACGCCCGGTTCGTCGTAGAGCGAATACGCCGCCGCAATCGAAAAAGCGCCCTGCGAATAGATGCCGCCTACCGACCACATGCGATTGTTCGCAAAGGCGCCGGGCGCGTTGCTGAACGCGTACATTGCCGTGCCGGTGAAGCCCTTCAGATTCGGCGAGACGTATTTGATCGAGTTGTTGACGCGCAGATAGTCGTCGGTGTTGTCGTTGTCGTACGGATGTGAAAACATCACGCCGCCCCACGCACCGTTGGACGTCATCGTCTGCAACGTGCCGACAATCGCGTCGTACTGGCGGCCGAACGTCAGCGTGCCGTAGTTCGGATTCGAAAAACCCACGAAAGCCTGGCGGCCGAACATGCGGTTGTTCTGACCGAGCGCGCCGCTGACCGGATTGAAGCCGTTCTCGAGCGTGAAGATGGCCTTGGTGCCGCCGCCGAGGTCTTCGGCGCCTCGCAGTCCCCAGCGGCTGCCGTACTCGCCGTTGCCGGTCAACTGCACGGCACTGTGGCCGCCCTGGTTCGACGAGTAGGTGATTGCCTCGTTGATGATCCCGTACAGCGTGACCGAACTCTGCGCATGAACGAGACCGCTCCCGCCCATTAGAGCCGCCATGATGAATAACTTTTCCTTCACCGCTCTTCTCCAAACAAGGAATCGCGACACCCCGGTCGGTTAGCGATCGATTGATGATAGCAAATGAATCGATTCACCATAGGTTTAAAAAAATATCCCCAGGTGGGCCGGCTCACTGCTTGATCCGGATCTTCTTCTTTACTGCTCGGACCGCCTCTCCTGTGTCGACCAGAGTTAGTGCTTTAGCACTTACTCTGGTCCCACCCCTATGGGGTGCCGGCCAATGCCTTTCGGAATCGCCGCCAGCAACTCGGTCGTGTAGCGCTCGCGTGGTTCGAACAGCACCTGATCCGCAGCGCCTGCTTCCACGACACGCCCTTCCCGCATGACCACCACCCGCCGGCACAGCTCGCCGACCAGCGCCAGATCGTGGCTGATCACGACCAGCGACACACCGGCGCTCTGGTGGAGATCGCGCAGCAGCCGGATGATCTCCGCCTGGATCGATACGTCGAGCGCGGATGTCGGTTCATCGGCAACGACCAGTTCCGGACGGCGCGCGAGCGCCCGTGCGATGCCCACGCGCTGCCGCTGACCGCCCGACAGTTGATGCGGATAGCGCGCTAGCACGAATGCCGGCAGCCGCACCATGTCGAGCAATTGACGCACCGGCACGCCGTCGCTGCCGATTGCTTCCGCAAGCGTGGTGGCAATCGTTTTGCGCGGGTTCAGCGAGTTCGTCGTGCTCTGGAAAACCATCTGCACACGCTGACGAAACGTCGCGTTCTGCGCGCGCGTCATCGTGTTCAACGCGTCGCCTCTGAAACAGATCGAGCCGGTGGTCGGCGCGGTGAGGCCGACCATCATGCGCGCGACAGTCGATTTGCCGCTGCCGCTTTCGCCGACGATAGCGAGCGCGTCGCCCTTCGCCACCTCGAGACTCACGCCCGACACCGCATGAAAACGGCGCCGGTTGAACATGCGCTCGAGCGGCGAACGCGCCAGCGCATAGGACTTGCCGACCTCCCGCAACGCGAAGATCGGCTGCGCGGCCGGGGCTGCGTTCGGCACATTAACGGACATTGCGAGGCTCCTCAGGTTGATAGCGGCCCGCATCGCGCGTAACCGGCAAACGCGGAATGCTCGCGATCAGATGCCGCGTGTAGTCGTGCGAAGGCCGCAGAAAGATATCCTCCACCGGACCGGCTTCGACCACATACCCCTGTTTCAGCACGACGGCGCGCGAACACAGTTCCGCCATCAGGTCGAGGTTGTGCGTGATGAACACGAGGCCGAGATCCATCTCGTGCACCAGCGTTCTCAGCAACTCGACGATCTGGGCCTGCACGGTCACGTCGAGCGCGGTGGTGGGTTCGTCCGCGAGCAGCAGCGCCGGTTCACAGACAATCGCGGCGGCAATCATCGCGCGTTGCTTCATGCCGCCGCTCAGTTCGTGCGGATACGCGCGCTCCGTGGTGCGCGGGTCTTTGAAACCGACGCGCGCGAGCACAGAATGCACTTCGTCGCGAATCGCGCGGCCGCGCAGCGGACGGTGGGCGCGGATCACGTCGGCGAGTTGCGCGCCGATCGTGAAGGCGGGGTTGAGCGCCGTCGCCGGATCCTGAAAGATCATGGAGACGCGCCGTCCGCGCAATGCCCGCATGCGCGCCTCCGAAGTACGGCTCAGGTCTTCGCCGTCGAGCACGATCCGGCCGCCGCTGATGCGCCCCGCGTTGCCAAGCAACCCGAGCACCGCCAGCGACGCGACACTCTTGCCCGAACCCGATTCGCCGACGAGGCCGACCGCCTCGCCGCGTCCCACTTGCAAATCGAGCCCATGCAACACTTCGGTCTGCGTCTTGCCCGAACCGAACGTGACGCGCAGGTTTTCAATCGACAGCAGCGCTTCGTTCATAGCGACGCTCCCGGCACATTCGCCGCATGCGCATTGCGCCGCCGCGGGTCGAGAATGGTGCGCATGGAATCGCCGAACAGATTGAACGCGAGCACGCTGACGAACACCGCCGCGCCCGGGAACACCGACACCCACCAGTTGTCGGTGAAAATCAGTGCGCGCGCGTCGGAGAGCATCGCGCCCCAACTCGGCGTCGGCGGTTGCACGCCGAGTCCGATGAAACTGAGCGACGCCTCCACGATGATCGTCACGCCGAGCAGCAGCGACGCCTGGATCAGCACCGGCGAGACGATGTTGGGCAAAACATCGGAGAACATGATGCGCGCCCCGCTCGCGCCTTGCAGAACCCGTGCGGCGACATACTCCGCCTGCGACTCGGCCTTCGCGAGACTATGGGTGAGCCGCGCAAGACCCGGCGCGTACAGCACGCCGATCAGCAGCACGAGCTTGGTTTCGTTCGAAATGGCGAGCACGCCGATATGCAGCGTGTCGGTGCCGGTAATGCCGACGAGCGCGATCGCCCAGATCAACAGCGGAATCGACGCGAGCACTTCCATCACTTTCATCAGCGTTTCGTCGAGCCAGGAGCCGGCCTTGTAGCCAGCCACGAGGCCGATGCCCGTGCCGAGCACGAGGCCGATTGCGACCGCGCACAGTCCGATGGACAGCGACGCGCGAGCGCCCCAGATCGTGCGGCTCAGAATGTCACGGCCCACCTGGTCGGTACCGAGCCAGAACGCCGCGCTCGGCGCTTCCAGACGATG
>DASPZL010000060.1:0-4197 GCA_035636295.1 Paraburkholderia sp. | reverse complement strand
ACCCCATTCGCCGCCCATCGCGATACCGAACAAGGCGCGCAGCACGAGCAGGGTGGTGAGGTTCGGCGAGAAGCCGGACAGCAATTCCAGCAGCGAGAAGCACGCGATGTTGACCATCAGCGTGGGACGGCGGCCATACCTGTCGGCGAGCCAGCCGAAGATCAATGCGCCGACCGGACGCATCATCAAAGTCAGCATAATGCCGAAGGCGACTGCCGGGATATTCGTATTGAACTCCGCCGCGATATCTTTCAATACGAATACCATTAGAAAGAAATCGAATGCGTCCAGTGTCCAGCCCAGATAGGCGGCGATCGTGACGTTTCTTTGTTCCCGTGTCCAGCTCATTGATTGCTCTCCTGAGTCTCCAGATACCCGTTCAACTGCGGGCGGCTATGGCAGCGCCGTATGCCTGTGGCATCGGCTTCGAGCGAGTGTACGCCGACTGTTAAACGCTTGCATGAATCAGACAGGCGGTTATCCGGGTTAATCCGCCGCGTAATTTTCATACACAATCTCAATGCATGCCGAATGTCGGGTATATGTAATTATCGTATTAATGGCGTTGTATTTTCGTTCGTTATTTGTAATGTATTTTCGGCGTATCGACAGGGTATTCCGGTAAGTCTGACCCTGCGCGGTATCGGCTTGAGCGGAATGGCTTCGCCTGAGCGGTTCTCTTTGTTGTGGCGAACGTAAGAGGGAGAAGCTGCTCCTGTTGATCGAGGCGGCTACGGACGCATCGCTCGCGAGGAGATCACTGCTGCCTGCGTGGCTTTCCTCTGCCCGTGGTTGGCACGGCGGGTGCGCGCCTCTCGTCACGTTCCCGGCTCCATTGTTCAAGTAGCGTGCGCGTCTGTTCGCGTATGGTCGACTTCAGCTGTTCGGCCTTCTCCGCATCGATGCTTTTCCAGCCGAGCAACGACAGCGTCGAACGATGCGCGACGTGAAAAATCACCAGCTGCCCATGCAGGCTGAAGGTGCGGATCAGCGTGACCGGATCATCGGCGGCACGCCCGGAGATTCGCGCCACGAGCGCCGCGCTTGCATCATTGAGCGGCTCGCGGATCCGGCAGGCAAGAATCCGCGTCGCACTTTCAGGTTCGTGTCCAGCCTGCTCGCGCGCGAAGAAGAGCCGCCGGCCGGGATTGTTTGCTTTCGCGAAGGCGCTGTCCGCGATCGCTTCCTGAATGCGGATGAACGCGTCGATCAACACTGGGGTGTCGGCGTATTCACGCAGCGCTTCCTGCGCATGCTCGATGGCCGGCCCGAATGTCTTCCATGCATCGTCGGCGAGCGCTTCGACGCATGCGCGATACACGCCTTCCTTATTCTCGAAGTAGTACTGCAGCGCGGGCGCGTTGACGCCGGCGCGGGTTGCAATGTCGCGCGTCGACGCGCCCTCGAAACCGTGTTCGCCAAACAGTTCGACCGCCGCCTCGATGATTCGCTGACGCGTTTCATCACCGCGCGCATAGCCGCCTTCCGGCGAACGGCGCAGCCTCTTTGCGGTGTTCATGCATTTCTCTCCGCATTTCTCTTTATTACGCCCCGGAGGAAGTCCCCTTGGGGGACGCTCCGGAGGAAGCCCCCCCTAGGGGACCACGCGAAGAAATATATCACTTGACACATTTGTATCGACTGGAATAATTATGCCAACTGGAAATAATTGGATCATACGATGTCAGCGACCGCAGGCTCTCCCTCCCGCCCGATACCCGCCGAAGACTCGCCTGCATCAAGCACCAGACGTCCCAGCCGGCGAACGGTGCTGATCGCGCTCGGCATCGTCGCGCTGATTGTCGGAGCGGTCTGGCTCGCCCGCTGGTGGACGCTCGGGCGCTTCATCGAAAGCACCGACGATGCCTATCTGCAGGCTGACAGCGTCACGGTCGCTCCGAAGATCGCCGGCTACGTCACGGAGGTTTACGTCGCGGACAATCAGGTCGTGAAGCCAGGCGATTCGCTGGTGCATCTCGACGCTCGCCAGTACCAGGTCGCGCTCGAAGAGGCGCTGGCCACGATCGATGCGCGCAAGGCCGACATCGAACGCGCGCAGGCCGAGATCAAACAGCAGCAGTCCAACATTGCGCAGACACAGGCGCAGCAGCAGGTGGCACGCGTGAGCGCGCAGCATGCGAGCGACGAAGTGCGGCGCTACGCTCCGCTCGTCGCAACCGGCGCTGAAAGCAGTGAACGTCTGGCGGAATTGACCAGCAGTCGCGATCAGGCGAATGCCACACTCGCCGCGAACTCAGCGGCGGTGGACGCGGCACGCTCGCAGATCGGTTCGGCCACCGCGCAGCTCGCACAGGCACGCGCACAACTCGAAGCTGCCCAGGCAAGCGCACAGCAGTCGCAACTCGACCTCGACAACACCGCGGTGCGCAGCGTCCTCGGCGGCAAGGTCGGCGATCGCACGGTGCGTGTTGGTCAGTACGTGCAACCCGGCACACGGAT
Source organism: Paraburkholderia sp. (assembly GCA_035636295.1). Taxonomy (GTDB): domain Bacteria; phylum Pseudomonadota; class Gammaproteobacteria; order Burkholderiales; family Burkholderiaceae; genus Paraburkholderia. Next base: position 1,737 of record DASPZL010000060.1, on the reverse strand, counting down.
GCTGACGGTCGTGCCGGTGCAAAGCACCTATTTGCTGGCCAATTTCAAGGAAACGCAGGTGGGCCGGATGCGCGTCGGTCAGCCGGTGGAAATGCACGTCGACGCGTTGCCCGGTCATACGCTGCACGGCGTGATCGACAGTTTCTCGCCCGGCACGGGTTCGCAATTCGCGCTGCTGCCGCCGGAAAACGCAACCGGCAACTTCACCAAGATCGTGCAGCGGGTGCCTGTGCGGATTCGTATCGACATGGGAGCGGAGACGCGCAGCGTGCTGTTGCCGGGGCTGTCGGTGACCGTGGATGTCGACACGCGTTCCGCGCGCGACCGTGACGCGCGCATCGATGCCGAGAACCACCGTGGCTGATTCGACCGCCGCGGCGCCTGCCGCGCCGCACGCCGAGGAGCGTGCCAGCGTCGGCGACTGGATCGCCGTTGCCGCGGGCGCGCTCGGCGCCTTGATGGCGACGCTCGACATCTCGATCACGAACTCCGCGCTGCCGCAAATCCAGGGCGAAATCGGCGCCACCGGCACCGAAGGCACCTGGATTTCGACCGGCTACCTGATGTCGGAAATCGTGATGATTCCGTTGGCGGCATGGCTCACGCGCGTATTCGGACTGCGCAATTTCCTGCTTACGAATTCAGCGCTTTTCATTGCGTTTTCAATGATGTGCGGCTGGTCGCACACGTTACCCATGATGATCGCCGGCCGCATCGGGCAGGGTTTCACCGGCGGCGCGCTGATTCCGACGGCGCAGACCATCATCCGCACGCGCCTGCCGCTGTCGCAGTTGCCGGTCGGCATGACCATGTTCGGCCTGATCGTCTTGCTCGGGCCGCTGCTTGGACCGGTCGTTGGCGGCTGGCTCGCGGAGAACATCAGCTGGAGCTGGTGCTTCTTCATGAATCTGCCGGTCTGCATTGCGCTGATGACCCTGTTGATCGTCGGCCTGCCGTCGGACCGGCCGCACTGGGAGGCGTTTTTCAAGGCGGACTGGCTCGGCATCGTCGGTCTCGCGATCGGCCTCAGTTCGCTCACGGTGGTGCTCGAGGAAGGTCAACGCGAGCGCTGGTTCGAATCGTCGCTGATTGTGGCGCTCACCTGCGTATCGGTCTTCGGCATGCTCCTGATCGCCGCCTCGCAATTGACCGCGAAGAAGCCGATCGTGCGCCTCGGCCTGATGCGCAACCCAAACTATGCGAGCGTGATCGTGATCGTGTCGGCGGTCGGCGCGGCGCTGTATGGCGTGTCGTATCTGCTGCCGCAGTTTCTTTCCGGCGTGGCGGGCTACAACGCCCAGCAGTCGGGCGCGGTGATGCTGATGTCGGGTCTGCCCGCGTTTCTGATGATGCCCGTGCTGCCGCGCCTGATGGGACGCGTCGATACGCGTCTGCTCGTGATGGCGGGCCTCGCGTGTTTCGCGGGCAGTTGCATGCTCGACATTTCGCTGACGGCGCAAAGCGCGGGCGACGACTTCACGTGGTCGCAACTGCTGCGCGGCGTCGGCCAGGTGCTCGCGATGATGCCGCTGAACCAGGCATCGATGGCGGCCGTGCCGCGCGAACAGGCGGGCGACGCAGCGGGTCTCTACAACATGGCGCGCAACCTGGGCGGCTCGGTGGGGCTCGCGCTGCTCGGCACGTTCATCGACCGGCGCAATACGTTTCATGACGACATGATCCGCGAGTCGGTGACGGCGAATTCGTTGATCGGTCAGGAGCACGTCACGCAGAGCG
>DASPZL010000059.1:0-4422 GCA_035636295.1 Paraburkholderia sp. | reverse complement strand
TCGAAGCTGCCGCCTTTCATCGACAGTTCCTGCATGCCGGTGGTGACCGCCGCGCCCAGCGCCTTGCCGGCCTTGGCGCGCGCTTTCGACAGCTTTTTCGCCTCGGCCAGGAAGGCTTCCCTGGCCTTGGCTTCGGCCGCGTGCAGGCTGTCCAGATCGGCTGCGGCGTCGAGCGCGGCGAGTTGCACGCGGCGCGTTTCGTGTTCTTCGGGCAGCGTCTCCGGCTGCAAGCGGAATTTGCGTGCGGCCGAATGCAATGCGTCCAGACGCTTTTCGACTTGTGCGAGGCGGTCCGGATCGAGCTCGAGTTTTTGCGCGTAGTGGCTCAGTGAATACGCCGCTTCCTGCAACTGGATCTCGGCCGGCTCGAGCGCGGCCAGCACGTCGTTCAAAGCCGGATCGATCTCGGCCAGATCGCGCACCTTCGAGATGATCGAGGCGAGGTGCGTGATCATCGCCTCGTCCGATTCGGACAGCGCGGCAAGTGCGCCTTGCACGCCGTCGATCAGATTGGCCGAATGCGATAGCCGCCGGTGCTCGCTGTTGACCTCTTCCCATTCGCCCGGCTGGGGGGCGAGTTTGTCCAGTTCAGCGAGTTGCCACGCGAGGCGCTCGCGCTCCAGTTGCAACTCGCGGTCGCGTGTCTGCGCGTGCTCGACTGCCTGAACCTTCTCGCGCCACGTGCGCCATGTTCGCGTGACGGTGGCGGCGGTGTCGGTCAAGCCCGCGTGCGTGTCGAACAGTTCGCGTTGCGCGTCCGGGCGCATCAGCAACTGGTGCGCGTGCTGCCCATGGATATCCACCAGCATTTCGCCGACTTCGCGCAGTTGCGCAAGCGTCGCCGCGGTGCCGTTGATGAACGCCCGCGAGCGGCCGTTCGCGTCCACCACGCGCCGCAGCATCACCGTGCCGCCGTGATGGCCGTCGTCAGCGGTCGTGCCGAGCGCCTGCTCGTCGAGCCACTGCTCGACTTGCGCATGCGTCTCGAACTCGGCGGTGATGTCGGCGCGGCTCTCGCCGGTGCGCACCACGCTCGCATCGGCGCGGGCGCCGAGCGCGAGCGCCAGCGCGTCGATCAGGATCGACTTGCCGGCGCCGGTTTCGCCGGAGAAAACGGTAAAGCCGCTATCGAATTCGAGATCGAGCGCGGCGACGATGACGAAGTCGCGTATCGAGAGGTGGCGAAGCATGGAGGTGGTCTGATGAGCTTGAGATTCAGGGTTCGGCAGCGGCGGCGTTCGCGTTCCAGTGATTGCTGGCCGCTCAGGGCATGTTGTCTTCTTCGTGCGACGGGTATTCGTTCCAGTGCAGCTTCTTGCGCAGCGTCGCGTAATGGCTGTAGCCGACCGGATGCAGCATCGGCACCGTATGGCGCGAGCGGCGCACTTCGATCGTGTCGCTCAATTCGAGCGACGTGAACGACTGCATGTCGAAATTGACGTTCACTTCGCGGCCCGAGACGATCTGGATGCTCACCTTCGAATCGTCGGGCAGCACGATCGGCCGGTTCGACAGCGCGTGCGGCGCGATCGGCACCAGCACGATGCCTTGCAACTGCGGATGCAGGATCGGCCCTTGTGAAGAGAGCGCGTAAGCGGTCGAGCCGGTCGGCGTGGCGACGATCAGGCCGTCCGAACGCTGGTTGTACATGAAGCGCCCGTCCACCGACACATGCAGTTCCGCCATTCCCGAGAAGCCGCTGCGGTTCACCACCACGTCGTTGAAGGCCAGTGCGTGATAGATCGGGTTGCCGCCGCGCATGATGCGCGCTTCGAGCAGCATGCGTTCCTCGCGCTCGAAATTGCCGCACAGCATTTGCGGCACGATCTCACGCATGTCGGAGATCGGAATGTCGGTAATGAAGCCCAGCCGCCCGTGGTTGATGCCGATCAACGGTGTGCGGTAGGGCGCAAGCTGACGGCCGATGCCGAGCATGGTGCCGTCGCCGCCCAAGACCACGGCAACGTCGGCGCGCGCGCCTATCTCGGCGGGACGCAACGCCGGATAGTCGGTGATGCCGATTTCGGCGGCCGTCTCGGCTTCGAACACGACGTCGAAGCCGCGCTTCGCGATGCACGAGGCGAGTTCGGTCAGCGGCTCGCCGATGCCCGGCGTGTTGTTGCGCCCGACGAGCGCGACGGTCTTGAACTGGCTGGTTACTTGCATGCCGGCATTACACCATAGGTAGGGCCTGAAAAGAACCGCAGACAGACCCGGTGGCGGGCCGGCTGGCGCGGGCTGTCAGCGTATCGCGCGATTGTCGTTAGAATGGTGAAGCCTTGATGACATGCGCGCCGGGTAAAGTGCGGCGGCGCGCTGCCGGCTGACTCGTCCAACCGGCGGCCGGCGAGGCGCCGTGCCGAACAACGGACTGCGCGCAGGACCAAATGGATCGAGTGGACCGCGCGCCCGACAGAAAGCTGGCTCGAAAGTTGGACAAAGCGCCGGACCGAGGGCTGGGCCGGGCACCGGAGCGAATGCGAAACGCCGTCCCGCCGGCTTGGGGCGCGGTCGTTAGGGATGGGCGCCGTTAGCGCTCGCGGTAGTGCCGTCATTGAGCTAAAATTTTCCGTCATGCTAGATCCTCGCGCACAAACCCTCCTGAAAACGCTGATCGAGCGCTACATCGCCGAAGGTCAGCCGGTCGGCTCGCGCACGTTGTCACGCTATTCCGGTCTCGAACTGAGCCCGGCAACGATCCGCAACGTGATGTCCGATCTGGAGGACCTGGGGCTTGTGATCAGTCCGCATACTTCGGCGGGCCGCATTCCCACGCCGCGCGGCTACCGGCTCTTCGTGGATACGATGCTGACGGTGGAATCCGCCGCGGACGAAGAAGCCGTGACGCGTACCGTCAAGACTACGCTGCAGGCGGGCGAACCGCAGAAAATCGTCGCCGCGGCGGCGAGCGTGCTCTCCAACTTGTCGCAGTTCGCCGGCGTGGTGCTCACGCCGCGGCGCAGCCACGTGTTCAAGCAGATCGAATTCATGCGCCTGTCCGACAAGCGCATCCTGCTCATCATCGTGACGCCGGAAGGCGACGTGCAGAACCGCATCATGGCCACCCAGCGCGACTTCTCGCCGTCGCAACTGGTTGAGGCCTCCAATTACATCAACGCGCACTTCGCGGGCCTCTCGTTCGACGAGGTGCGCCGCCGCCTGCGCGAAGAAATCGACGAACTGCGCGGCGACATGACCACGCTGATGCACGCCGCCGTCACCGCGAGCACGGACGAAGCCGACACCGGCGAGACCGTGCTGATTTCCGGCGAGCGCAATTTGCTCGAAGTCGCCGACCTTTCGTCGGACATGGCGCGCTTGCGCAAGCTGTTCGATGTGTTCGACCAAAAGACCAGTCTCCTTCAATTGCTCGACGTGTCGAGTCACGCGGCGGGCGTGCAGATTTTCATCGGCGGCGAATCGAATCTCGTGCCGATCGAGGAAATGAGCGTCGTCACCGCGCCGTACGAGGTGAACGGCAAGATCGTCGGCACGCTCGGCGTGATCGGGCCGACCCGCATGGCCTACAACCGCGTGATTCCAATCGTGGATATCACCGCGCGTCTGCTTTCCCTGACCCTCAGTCAGCAGTAATGCGATCAGCTATTCGCGGCTGCGGCGGTTCGTGCTGCAAATGATGCGCGACGGCGCGCGGCTTGCCAATTGGCCGAATGGCCAGGGGTGTCCGACGGACCTCGCCCGGGACCGCGCCGCTATAATGAATCTCACCTGAACCGACTTTCCGCCTAAAGCGGTTACCCCTGCTGCCTATGCGCTTCGACCTCGAGCGGCCTTCACAGAACGCCACGTCGCACCGCGTCGCCGTGCTGCTGATCAATCTCGGCACGCCGGACGCGCCGACGCCGCGCGCGGTCCGCCGCTATCTGGCGCAGTTCCTGTCCGACCCTCGCGTGGTCGAGATTCCCGCCTTGCTCTGGCAGGTGATTCTGCGTCTGCTGATTTTGCCGTTCCGCGGCCGTGCGTCGGCGAAGAAATACGCGGCCGTCTGGATGCCCGAAGGCTCGCCGCTGCGCGTCTACACGGAGAAGCAGGTGGAAGCATTGCGCCATCTGCTGCAATTGAACGATTACACGGTGCTGGTCGACTACGCGATGCGCTACGGCACGCCCGGCATCCCGGCCATGCTGAACCAGTTGAAGCTGGCGGGCGCCGAGCGCGTGCTGCTCATGCCCATGTATCCGCAATACTCGTCGTCGACCACGGCCACGGCTTTCGACGATGCTTTTTCGGCTCTCAAGCGCATGCGCAACCAGCCGGAAATCCGCACGGTGCGGCATTACGCCGACCATCCGGCCTATATCGCCGCGCTGGCCGCGCAGGTCCATCAATACTGGCATCAGCACGGCCGGCCGGACTTCGCGGCGGGCGACAAGCTGGTGCTGAGTTTTCACGGCGTGCCCA
>DASPZL010000058.1:0-3758 GCA_035636295.1 Paraburkholderia sp. | reverse complement strand
GAGTTCCCGTGCTGCGGACGCGACTATGCATTTTTGACGCAAACCGGCTGGTTCTGTCGCATTAGCCCAAGCTTTAGCCCCTGAAATAGCCGTAACCCGCGTCAACGCTGGGTATCGGCTATTTTTTAGTAGTGTGAACGGCGGTCAGGAAGCGCGTTTAAATGGCGGCGGACACCTTCTATATTGAATTGAGACGCATTTCCTGCCGGCGTGGGAATCGCGTCGTGAGGCGTAGTTGGAGTGCGCTGCGGTGCGTCGTAAGGAGCCCGAAGGGCGAGTGCAGACGCACTGCAGCGCCGACTCGCGTTTGCTCAGGGGGTGACGCAGGGATACGAGATAGGGTAGAAGAACAGTTCACCGCCGAAGAAACGGCCCGACACCGGCCCAAACCGCCAAGTTCACACCGATGTCAGACCCCACCGCGTGCACGGAGCATGGGTGTGCATTGAGTATTGCACGCCCCGCCGGCTCTGTCGATATCGCCTCGGCATTGACGGGATTCTTCGATGCCGGCCACAGGCCGCTTTTTCGTGTGCGCGCGTTGCCGGGTGCAGGTCGTCGTTTGCCGCCGTTGCGACCGCGGCCAGATTTACTGCGACGGCGACTGCTCGTTGGCTGCTCGCCAGAACAGCATTCGCGAGGCCGGGCAACGATACCAACGCAGCCGCAATGGCCGCCTCGCACATGCCGAACGGATGCGCCGCTATCGCAGTCGTCTAAATAAAGTGACACATCAGGGTTCCGCTGCGCCTGCCGCCGATGCTCTACTGCAAGCGACCCCGACAACATCGGCCAAAGCAACGACGCCTGGTATCGCCAGGCGTTTGCCGGCTCACTGTCACTTCTGTCAACGTGCTTGCTCGGCGTTGGTGCGCCTCGGACCGCTGCGTGCTCGGGTCTTCCTTAATGTTGGCAGTGCTATACACAACACAGGACACGACCCATGACCATCGGAGCAGAACTCGAGGCGCAAATCCTGCGCTATTACCACGTCGAGAAGTGGCGTGCCGGCACCATCGCGCGCCAATTGCATGTTCACCACGGAACGGTTCATCGGGTGCTGGCGCAAGCTGGACTTCCCAGGATCGGTGGCCTGCAACGACCTTCACAGATCGACGCGTACCTACCGTTCATCCACGAGACGCTGAAGAAGTTTCCGTCGCTCACGGCCAGCCGTCTTTATGCGATGGTGTGCGAGCGCGGCTACCGGGGCAATCACCACCACTTTAGGCATTTGATCTCGGTACACCGTCCAAGGCCGATCACCGAGGCCTATTTGCGTCTACGAACACTGCCAGGTGAGCAAGGACAGGTCGACTGGGCACATTTCGATCACCTGCAGATTGGTCGCGCACGCCGACCGTTGATGGCCTTCGTGATGGTCTTGTCGTGGTCACGGCAGATTTATCTGCGCTTCTTCCTCGATGCCCGCATGGACAGCTTCCTGGCCGGCCATGCAGGCGCCTTCGAGACATGGTCCGGTCTGCCGAGGGTCCTACTCTATGACAACCTCAAGAGCGCCGTCCTTGAGCGTCACGGTGACGCGATCCGGTTCAATCCTCAACTCCTCGCGTTCGCCGCCCATCATCGCTATGAGCCCCGTCCTGTGGCCGTTGCGCGAGGCAACGAGAAGGGCCGCGTCGAACGTGCAATCCGATACGTCCGCGAGAACTTCTTTGCTGCGCGTAAGTTCATCGACCTCGACGATCTAAATGCTCAGGCGGCACTCTGGTGCGCTGGCCCCGCCGCGAATCGCCCTTGTCGCGAGGAGCCCACGATCACCGTGCGCGAAGCCTTCGAACGCGAGCGGCCAAGTCTGCTGGGTTTGCCCGAGAATCCCTATCCGTGCGAACTGCAACTGGCGGTCTCGGTTGGCAAGGCTCCGTACGTTCGCTTTGATCAGAACGATTACTCGATTCCCCACACCCATGTGCGCCGCACGCTCACGGTACGGGCCAATCCCCGGCAGGTGCGCATCCTCGACGGGGCCAATCTGCTGGCCACCCATGAGCGCAGTTACGATCGCGGCGCGCAGATCGAAATTGCCACGCACATCGACGCCCTCGTCGCGCGCAAACGCGAAGCCCGTCACCATCGCGGCCTCGATCACCTGAGCCAGGCAGCGCCGGCCAGCCGCGCCCTGATGCTGCGTGCCGCTGAACGCGGTGGCAATCTGGGCAATATCACCGTCCACTTGCTGCGCTTGCTCGACCGTTATGGCGCCGCCGAACTGCAGGCGGCCATCGAGGAAACCCTCGCCAGCGATGCCGCACCTCACCAGAATCCAGTGCGTCTGGCTCTGGAACGCCGGCGCGAGGCGCGCCATGTGCCTCCGCCGGTGGCAATTCCATTGCCCGAACACGTCCGCAAGAAGGACGCACTGGTGACACCCCATCGACTCGACATTTACGATCAAATCGCCGGAGACGCCGATGAACACGCCTGACGAGCTGCAAATTCGCGCGCACGCCTTGCGCCTGTATGGACTGCTGGCGCATTGGCCCGACGTCGCGGCCGAGCAGTGGGTTGCGCCTCTGCTGCAGTGGGAAGAGGACGAGCGCGGTCGCCGCTCTCTGGAGCGGCGTATCCGTGATGCGCATCTAGGCAGCTTCAAACCGTTGTGCGACTTTGATTGGGCCTGGCCCAAGCGGTGCGATCGCGCCGCCGTCGAAGAGCTGATGGCGCTGGAGTTCGTCAAGGACACCGCGAACGTTGTGCTGATCGGACCGAACGGCGTCGGCAAATCGACGCTAGCGCTCAATCTCGCCTATCAGGCAATCGTACGTGGCCATACTGCTTTGTTCACTACCGCTGGCCAGATGCTTGGCGAACTTGCCGCGCTCGACAGCGATTCTGCGTTACGTCGCCGACTGAACCGCTATGCCTCACCCGACGTCCTGGTGATCGACGAAGTCGGCTACCTCTCGTACTCGAACCGACACGCCGATCTTCTGTTCGAACTCGTTAGCCGGAGGTACGGGGTCGCTTCGACCGTGGTTACTACAAACAGACCGTTTGCAGAATGGTCCGAGGTGTTTCCCAACGCCGCTTGCGTCGTCTCGCTTGTTGACCGACTGGTGCATCGTGCAGAGGTCGTCGTGATCGAGGGCGAGTCCTATCGTGTCAAGGAGGCACGCGAACGCGCCGAGCAACGCACGAGGAAACGCAGTGCAGCGAAAGCCGAGAAGAAGACGTCATGACGCGCCTTCACCTACCTTCCGGAACCACGCATGGGCTCGACTTCCTGATCTCCGACAACTGGTCCGCTGATCAGGCGCTCGCCGTCATCGAACTCCTCGACGATCTCCGCGAGCGAATCTGCATGCACTACCAGTTCGTGCTCCATGAACTGCAGCACGAACAACGCGCTGCTCCCGTGAACCATCACCTGAGCAACGTAGAGAACGATCCGTTTTAACCTTCGCCGTAGGCCGACAGCGGCCTCGGTCGCTTCTCTTTTATCCTTGCCGCCGTCTAGCCGCGCTTTTACACCGCCGTCAACAAGGACGCGGGCTTTAACAGAAAAGAGCTTCGCATTGCGTGTCCCACAACTCATGGGCCCGGGCCAGGCGGTGGCCATGAATAGGAAAAACCGGATGCGTTTTTCATCGCAGTTAGTTTTCGCTGCCGTGTATGCGATTGGAGCCTGCGGTGCCCACGCGTCGAATCTCGTTGCGGTGCCTGCGCTACCTGCGCTACCTGCGGTTTCTATCGATCGACTATCGTCACCGGTTCCCGGTTACGCGTCGTCGGGCGCG
>DASPZL010000057.1:0-15897 GCA_035636295.1 Paraburkholderia sp. | reverse complement strand
CGAGGCGCTGGCTGCGAATGCGGCTGCCATCACGGCCGTGATCGCGTTCGAAATGCTGCTGGCGTGACAAAGCCCGGTGCTGCTGCGCCGCTCGGCGCCCCGGCCCGAGCCGAGTTTGCCACCGCCGATGCCGATGCCGGCGAGCGGTAGCCGCTCGGCTTCGCGCTGCATCTGAACCGCGGTTCAGATGCTTGCGAGCCGTCTCTACGCCGAACCCTTACCGATAATAGTAACCACCGTGATGGTAATAACCGCCACCGCCGTAGTAATAGCCAGGCGCGGGAGCGACGATGCAGCCGCCGAGTGCGGTGGCGAGCAGCGTGCCGGCGATGAGGGTCAGGACTAAGCGTTTCATATTGTTCTCCGTCGAGTCAGATTTCATTCGAGCTGAAATCCCGAATGACTCGATTGGACACGATGGCACTCCGCGCGGGCGTTGCGATTTGTAAGGGAACATCACGAAGGTGTTACACGCTCGGAGCCGGTAACAGCGGGCTGCGGGAATCTGGCCGCAGAGCGATCACATCAGAAGGAAACACCGCCTATACTGGATTGAGCGTCCCTGCGGCACGAGCCCCGCTGGTGGCCGGTCGCGGCCAGGGGCAAAGTCGGCGGCCAGCCGGTCAGCCTATTCGCGCACCATAACCGGGCCGGCAGCCACGTGAAAGAAGCACGCGCGGCTAATACAGCGCTCAACGAATAGCGACAGATTTAACAGGCGTGTAATGCGCGAAACCTGGTCCGAACGATGCGGCACGACCGGCTGAGCGAAGGCCGACTCATTGCTTTGCGCCCGTAGTTCCCCGACGCGGGCGTTTTCTGGAGGCGTTACGTGGCAGTGCCCATTTGGGCGGACTGCGCGGCACGCCTCTTTTCTTTTTGGCAAACGATTGCGCGGCGGCACAACCGTTCAGGCGGTGGCCGAGCCGTGCTGCAAATCGACGGCGCGCGGCGCGCTATGAACGTAGTCGATCGCCTCGAGCGCGGCGCTGACCGGCGGCACCGAATGGCCGTCGCCGATCGAGATCGAGCGGAACGGCGACTCGATACCGCAATGCAACGGCGACGTAGCCACGAAAATCATCACCGTGCGCTTCTGCAACGCGTGCGCAACATGGACGAAGCCGGTGTCGGTGCCGACCACCAGCGCGCACGCGTCGATCATCTGCGCGATTTCGGTCACGCTCATCTTCGGCAGAACGGCCGAGCCCGGCACCTGCGAGGCGATTTGCTCCGCCTCGGCGCGCTCGCCTTCCGAACCCCACGGCAGCACCACATGGAAACCGCGCTGCGTCAACTCGCAGCCGACCGCCGCCCAGTGAGTCAGCGGCCATTTCTTATCGTCTTTGGATGTGGCGTGAAAGAGCGCCGCAACCGGCGCGCCGACGGACCCGAACGGCGGCTGGGCCGGCTCGGGCAGGCGCAGGTTGTAAATGGGCGGGCCTTCGACCTCGTAGCCGAGCGCCTCGCCCGTGCTGATGCGCATGCCGTGCCACGCATTGCATTTTGGACGCGGACCGAAGCGCCCGGTGTACGCGAACGCGGCGCCGCGCTCGCCCAGATCTTGCGCCTGATAGCCGATCCGCCGCGACGAGCGCGCCAGAAAGGCGATGATCGCGCTCTTGTAGACGCCGTGAATGTCGATGATGAAATCGTAGCGGTAGGCGCGGAGTTCAGCGATCGACGCCGCGATCGCCTTGAAATCGCCCCACCGGCGTGCTTTCTTGAAGCGGCGCAGCGGCGCGCAAAGCACGCGGTCGACGCTCTCGCTCCAATGCACCACTTCGGCGAATGTTTCGTCGGCTGCCCAGTCAACTTCAACGCCGGGATACGCGCGTTTGATGTCGGCCACGACCGGCAACGCCTGCACGATATCGCCGAGTGATGTGACCTTGACGATAAGGACTCGCTTCATTGATGACCCGTTGGTTGTTCGAACGTCAAGACATTTTAGCTGACGATTGAAATGTTCCTCGCCGAATGCCGCAGCGCGCCGAGCCTGCCATCAATACGGCGCATTACACGACATGCCTTACAACCCGCTCTTTTACTACATTTCCAAATGCTTTCACACTGTTTCGCCGATTCGGCGGGCTATATAATTCTCCCTTTTGCCAGCGGACCGCCATGTCCTGGGCATTTCCTCCCCTTTCTTCCGCCATCGTGCGCCGCGCGAGACGCTTGTGGCGGCAATACGGCGTGTTCTGGCTCGGCGCGATCGCGGTCGGCCTGGTCGCGGTGCTGTACGCGCGGCTGATCGATTGGGGCTACGGCGAATTCCGCACGATGCAGCAACAGCACGTGTGGGCGCCGTTGATCGTCACGCCCGCAGTCGCGGCGCTCGCCGTCTGGCTCACGCGCAAATTCTTTCGCGGCGCCGAAGGCAGCGGTATTCCGCAAGTGATCGCCACGCTGCATGCGAAACCCGGCGAATACGGCGCGCGGCTGCTGTCGTTCCGGATTCTGTTCGGCAAGATCGCAGTGTCGTTTCTGGCGATTCTCGGCGGCTTCACGATCGGCCGCGAAGGGCCCACCGTGCAGGTTGGAGCGGCGCTGATGTTCAATCTGCGGCGGCTCTATCCACGCTCGAACGCGCTGATCGAGCGGCAACTGGTGCTGGCCGGCGCGGCGGCTGGCTTGTCGGCGGCGTTCAATACGCCGTTGGCGGGCATCGTGTTCGCCATCGAGGAATTGACGCGCAGCTTCGAGGCGCGCGCGAGCGGCGTGCTGATCACCGCGATCATCATCGCCGGCGTGATCGCGCTCGGGCTGAACGGTAACTACACGTATTTCGGCACCATCCAGATCGGCGCGCACTTCCCCGATCTGCTCGCGCTCGCGGTGCTGCTCACGGCGATCGTCACCGGCATTGCGGGCGGCGTGTTCGGCTGGCTGTTGCTGAACACCGCGCGCTGGATTCCGGGGCCGCTGCGTCAATTGCATGGCGAGCGGCCGGTCGTGTTCGCCGCGCTGTGCGGCTTCGTGATCGCGGTGGTCGGCGTGATTTCGGGCGGTACGACCTTCGGCAGCGGCTATGCGGAAGCGCGCGGCTTGCTCGACGGACACGAGCAGTTGTCCGTGTTTTATCCGTTTCTGAAGATGATCTCGATGGTCGGCTCGTATCTGCCGGGCATTCCGGGCGGCATTTTCGCACCGTCGCTGTCGATCGGCGCGGGCTTCGGCAATCTGCTGCACATGGTGTTCGGCTCGATGCAATTGCCGATGCTGATCGCGCTCGCCATGGTCGGGTACCTGGCCGCGGTCACGCAATCGCCGATCACCTCGTTCGTGATCGTCATGGAGATGATCGACGGTCACGCACTCGTGATTTCGCTGATGGCCACCGCGTTGATCGCGAGCCGCGTATCGCGCTTTTTCGCGCCGCCGCTGTATGAGTCGCTGGCGGAGCGCTATATGGCGCCACTGCCGCGGCCGGCACCCGCACCCGTGCCGGAAGTGCCCGAGGTCGAAGCGCCCGAACCGGCCGCCGAGGAAGTCGGCGGCGACGCATCCGCTAACGAGGGCAACGGCGCCCCGCGTCAGTAGACGAGCACCGCCGGCGCGCGCCGCCTGGTCACGTCAGTCGACATGACGAAGCGAAGCGCACGTCACCTCATGTGGAATCCGCCGCGGAACGAGCCGCAAACGATCGAACCTGCGTCAGGCCTGCGGTATTTCGATCTTGACCTCGAGCACCTCGAGGTCGTCCTGGCGCTCAAGGCTCACACGAATATCGTCGTGGGAAATCTTCACGTACTTCGAAATCACGGCCACCAGTTCGCGTTGCAACGCAGGCAGGTAATCGGCGGGCGCATGGCCGCCGGCGCGCTCGTGCGCGATGATCAACTGCAGGCGTTCCTTCGCTACCGACGCGGATTTCTTCTTCTCGCCCAGCAAAAACGAAAGAATCGACATGACGTGCGCTCCCCTTACTTGGTGCCGAAGAGGCGCTGCAGCAGCCCGGGCTTCTGGTAATCGGTAAAGCGAAGCGATTTCTGCTCGCCGAGAAAACGCGACACGACGTCTTTATAGGCTTCGGCCACATCGGTGCCGTCCAGGTGCACAGCCGGCAGACCCTGGTTCGACGCGTGCAGCACCGCTTCCGACTCCGGAATCACGCCGATCAAATCGATGCGCAAAATTTCCTGGATGTCGGTGAGCGAAAGCATTTCGCCTTCGCTGACACGCTTCGGGTTGTAGCGGGTGATCAACAGGTGTTCCTTGATCGGCTCCTTGCTTTCGATCGCGCGCTTGGTCTTCGACGACAGAATGCCGAGGATGCGGTCCGAGTCGCGCACCGACGAGACTTCCGGATTGGTCACGATCAGCGCTTCGTCGGCGAAGTGCATGGCGAGCAGCGCGCCCGATTCGATACCGGCCGGCGAATCGCAGACGATGTATTCGAAGTCCATCGCGATCAGATCGTTGATGACCTTCTCGACGCCTTCCATGGTCAGCGCGTCTTTGTCACGCGTTTGCGAGGCCGGCAGGATGAACAGGTGCTCGCACTTCTTGTCCTTGATGAGCGCCTGGTTCAGATTGGCTTCGCCCTGGATCACGTTGATCAGGTCGTACACCACACGGCGCTCGCAGCCCATGATGAGATCGAGATTGCGCAGGCCGACGTCGAAGTCGATCACGGCGGTTTTGCTGCCGCGCAATGCGAGGGCAGATGCAAAACTCGCGCTCGTGGTCGTCTTGCCCACGCCACCCTTGCCCGAAGTCACCACAATGATTTTTGCCATTACCCTTACCTTGTGTTCGTCAAATTCGTCAATTATGTGCGGCCATATTTGCCGTGAACCGCCGCGTGCCGAAGCCGTTCAGGGCAGCGCGCGCTTCACGCCGCTTAAGTGAGCCGCAGTGGTTCGATCATCAACTTTTCTTCTTCGAGCCAGATCTGCACCGGCTTGCCGAGCACATCGGCCGGCAGCGGGTTCTCGGTCGTTCGATAGATGCCCGCGATCGAGATCAGTTCCGGTTCGAGACACGTGCAGAAAATACGCGCGTCGTGATTGCCCTGCACGCCGGCCAACGCCCGGCCGCGCAGCGGCGCGTAAATGTGGATATTGCCTTCCGCGATTACTTCCGCGCCGTAGCTCACCAGACCGAGCACGACGAGATCGCCCTTTGCGTAGATGCGCTGGCCGGAGCGCAGCGGCTTGTCGACCACCATCGTTTGCGACGACGTGGCGAGACGTACGGGCTCCGCGGCAGGAGCCGGGTCGAGCGCGGCCGCCGCAGCCGAGGTGCCGCTTTCCGGGGGGCCGCCGGCGGGCGTACCGGCTGCGGCCGAGAACAGATCGTCCGCCGGCGTGGCCTTCGTGGCGGCAGCATCCGGTGCCGCTGCGGATGCGTTGGCGGTTTCTTCGTCGGCGGATTTAGCGGCGGGACCGCGGCGGTCGCGCGCTTCGAGCAGCGGCAGCGCCGATTCGGCCGCCCACGCCTGCTGCGCGTTGGCGACCACGCCGACCGGGCGCATACGCACGCTGTCGAGCAGTTGCGCGATGTCGGCGAGCGGCACGCGTTCGTTCTCCGCGAGACGGCGCACGTCGATCGCGACGACGTCGCTAGCGAAAAATTCGGGGGTCGCCTCGAAGCGCCGGGTCAGTTCGGCACGCATGGCGTCGAGGTCGGTTGTCTTGACCACAAACAGGAGCGTGTCGACAGAGCCGCTGCGAAGTTCGAAAAAGGGCGATTTCTTGGGCGACATAGCGTTCGGCAAAAAATTTTGCGTATTTTACAGGCGTCCGCGCGTGCGGCCAGCTTTTTTGCCTGGAGAACGGGCCGCCGCGCACACGCCGTTACCATGCGGCGGCCACGCGGTAGCCATACAGGCCGTGCTCAGACCGTTGATTCGGCCATGAACGCCGGACAGACGCGGGTGGGAATCGAGCGGCAGCTTGTTGCGCCGCTCGCGAGATCACTGCTGAGATACCTGGGACGTGGTGGGCACGTGCCGCACCAGCAGACTTTCGGCTTGCTCGGGCGCGCGCGCGACGCGCCTGTGTTCGCCGGTCGGACCAAAGCCGAGCGCCTCGTAGAAGCGCATTGCATTGCGGTTGGCGTCGGCGACCCACGCGTAGATTTCCGTGGCGCCTTCGTTGGCGAGCCAGGCGCTGGCGGTGTCGACCAGCAGCTCGCCGCCTCGCAGATGACGCACCGCCGGCGCCACCCACAACTCGCAGACGAACGCGCGGCGCGCCGCGATATCGTCGAAATGCGCTTCGATCAAGCCGGCAGGATGGCCCTCGGTGTAAAGAATGAAGGTGGTGATACGCAACGAAACCGCGTGTTCCTCGGCGGTGGCGTCAAAACTTGCGGCATCGGCCGACAACGCGTCTTCAAGCGTCGCGCCGAAGGCATAGGGCGCCTCGCGCAGCGACGCGGTACGGAGTTCGCGAAAAACGGCGCCCTGATCAGCGGCGATACGGCGAACGGTCAATGACGGACTCATGCAGACGAAAACCCCTTAAAACCTTAAGGCGTAGCTTTAACCGAACCGGCGCGCGAGTCAAATCATTATTTGCCGGAGCGCAGCCACGGCGCGACGCAAGGGCACAGGCGCGCGCAAACCGAGCAGCATTTCGCGCGCCCGGCACGGCCACTTCACGCGATGCAGTGCACAAGCACTGGTTAAGGCGCCTCGTAGCCGCCGGTGCCGTCCGGCCACGGCGTAAGGAGCTCGTAGCCTTCGTCGGTCACGGCGATCATGTGCTCCCACTGCGCCGATAACGAGCGGTCCTTGGTGACCACCGTCCAGCCGTCGCGCAGCACCGTCGTGCCGGCGCGGCCCGCGTTGATCATCGGTTCGATCGTGAAGACCATGCCCGGCTTCAGACGCACGCCCTGCCCCGGCTGACCGTAGTGCAACACTTGCGGGTCTTCGTGGTAGACCTTGCCGATGCCGTGGCCGCAATAGTCGCGCACGATCGAAAAGCCGTCGCGTTGCGCGACGCTCTGAATGGCATGGCCGACGTCGCCGAGCGTTGCGCCCGGCTTCACTTCGCGGATGCCCGCGAGCATCGCTTCATAGGTCGTGTCGATCAACTGGCGCGCGACGGTGCTCGGCTGGCCGACGCAATACATGCGGCTGGTGTCGCCGAAGTAACCGTCCTTGATGATCGCGACGTCGATGTTGATGATGTCGCCGTCTTTCAGGATCTCGCTGCGATCCGGAATGCCGTGGCACACCACCTGGTTGACGGAGGTGCAGACCGTCTTCGGAAAACCCAGATAGCCGACGTTGGCCGGAATCGATTTTTGCGTATTGACGATGTAGTCGTTGCACAGTGCGTCGAGCTCGTCGGTGGAGACACCGGCCTTGACGTGCTCGCCGATCATCGCCAATACGTCGGCCGCGAGGCGGCCGGAAATGCGCAGCTTCGCGATGTCGTCGGGAGTCTTGTAGGTAATGGCCATGAGTTCGGTCGATGTGAGTCGGTGTTTAATGGACGCGGTGCAGGCGGCGTCCGCTGCGCTTGCACGTCCGATTTTGCGGGATCGGCGGTGCCGCCGTGCCGGTTCAGGAAGCTCGAACAATGGACGGCGCAGCCTTTCGATCGGGCAATTGTACAGAGGATCGTCGCCAGGCCTTTGCGAGTTGGGCTGAGTTTGGTGGTTCGGGACTGTGCGGCGGTGCTGATCGGCGGTCATGGGTAGCGGACTGATTAGGAGCAACAGATCAGCATCCCTTATTGAATCGCCGTCTCGCTGCTGTCGAATGGACCTAAGCGGCGGCGAATGCGCGCTAAACTTGCGCTACGGAAAAGATCGATGAATCGGGCTCAAGGCGATGAAATTCACCGGGATGTTGTTGCGTCTCACCATCGCGTGCCTGATCGTGTTCGCAGGAGTCGCCATCTTGCAGGATCGCTTTATCTACTTCCCTGAGAAGGCCGCAACCGAGGAACTCGTTTCCGGCGGACTGCGCGCCTGGCCGACGCCTGAGGCATTCCGGGGCCTCGTGGCAGAGCCGGCCGGATCGGCGCGCGCCACGGCCATCGTCTTTCATGGCAATGCGGGGCATGCCGGACACCGTTCGTTCTACGCCGCGGCGCTTACCCGGCTCGGGCTGCGCGTGATCCTCGCCGAATATCCGGGCTACGGGCCGCGCGACGGCGCGTTGGGCGAAGAGAGTCTGGTCGCTGATGCGCAACAAACCATCGCGCTGGCGCATCGCCTCTATGGCGCGCCGCTGTTGCTCATCGGCGAATCGCTCGGGGCCGGCGTAGTGGCCGCGGCCGGCTCACTTGAACACGACAAGACTGCGGGCTTGCTGCTCATCACGCCATGGGATCGGCTCGAGCACGTCGCCGCTTACCACTATCCCTGGCTGCCCGTGAAGTGGCTGCTGCGCGACCGATACGACAGCGCGGCCCACCTGGCGTCGTTCGGCCGCCCAGTTGTCGTCGTGGTTGCGGAACGCGACAGCATCGTCCCCCCGCGCTTCGGCGAAGCGCTCTACAACTCGCTGGTCGAACCGAGGCAACTGATGGTGGTGAAGGCGGCTGAACACAACGACTGGATTGGCCGCGTCGACGAAACCTGGTGGCGGGAGGCGATCGGCTTCCTGCTCAAGCCTTCGCATTGACATTACGCTCGGTCCCGGCTGATCTTCCGGCTGGTAATGGAGGAGCCGTCCAACTCGCCAGCTCAACACTCGCGCCGCGACAGAACTATTTCATGCCGGGATCGTTCGTCATTTCACAAAGACAATGCTGACAGGGGAAGCTATGTCAACCGATTGCCCGGTGTCCGCCACCATGCCAGACGCAGCGTCGATGCTGAACACATTTACTTTACCGCTGCGTTGGTTGGCGACCAGCATCCACTTGCCCGATGAATGGATTGCAAATCCCCACGGTTTCTCGCCGCCCGAGGACGTGCGCTGAACCAGCGAAAGCTCGCCCGAATCCGGGCTGATGCGATAGACGACTAGCGCATTTTCTCCACGATTCTCGACATAGACAAAGCGCCCGTCACGGCCGACCGCAATCTCGGCTCCGCTTTTCACACCCTGAAACGCCTGGCTGGTCGTCGGCAACGATTGCACCAGCGTCAAACGCCCTTGCGATGCATCCCAGCGGAAAACCATGAGCTCTGCAGTCAGTTCGGTTATCAGATAGACAAACTGACCGTTCAAACCGAAAGCGATATGGCGGGGGCCACTTCCGGGCGGAGCAATGAAGGACTGCGGATGGGTCTCGTCGTCCGGTGACAGTGCATGAGTCGTTCGGTCAAAGCCATAAACGAACACACGATCAGCACCGAAGTCGGGAACGAGCGCGTATCGCCCTGAGGGATCGACTACGGCGCTGTGCGCATGCGCGCTTGCCTGCCGCCGGTTCGGTCCGGAACCTGTCTCCTTGATCGTGGACACGAGTGAGCCCAGGCTTCCGTCGCGGTTGACGACGATGCTCGATACGGACCCACCGCCGTAATTGGCAGCGAGTAAGGTCATCGAGGGTACGTCCAGATATAAATTCGTGGTGCCGCTACCTTTCGTAGCGACCTCGTTCATTCTGATGAGCGCGCCTGTCCCGCGATCCACTGCATAGGTGGTGACGCTTCCTTCTCTCGCATTGTCGTCATCCACCGCATAAAGCACCGGCAATTGGGGATGCGCAGCGACCCATGTGGATCTCAACCCCTCTGCAACCTGGCCGATCACCGTGAGCTTGCCCGTCGACGCATCGAAGCGCAGCGCGTGAATCTGGCGCTCCTGTGTGCCAACGTAGACGAGTTCCGTTTGCGCATCTTTCGGTAACGTGGCGGCACTGCTGCACGTGCTGAACATTCCTGATGCCAACGTCAGCACGATGAGTGCTGCCATGGCTACGTACCGCGTCAACATGGTTTTCCGGAGGGACTGCGTCATAGTCGGGTAGCCCGGAGGCCAGATGGGGCGAACAGGTTGACTAAGCGTAGTCGATTCGCCACCGCGCGTCCCTGCATAAAAGTCCGATTCACCGGGACTTTTCGAACCGGTCGAGTACGGAACCGGCCCGTCAGTTAGAACGGAATGGAATCATCATTGCGGGTGCTGTTGCGGCACCTTAATCAGTAATCCAATGTAAGCTTTAAATGCGCGGCGTGATCGGACCATGTCGAAGAAACAATGGGCCCATCAGCATCACAACGCGCTTACTGCGACGAAGCCTTGCGATGAGGCTGTTGCCGAGCAGCTGCGCGAAACTGGCTTGGAGCTTGGCCGACTTCTTTTCGGAAGAAACGCGTAAAGTACGCGGCGTCCGCAAAGCCAAGCCCAAAGGCGATCTGCTCCACCGACATGTCCCCGAAAATGAGGTTGCGCTTTGCCTCAGTGATAATGCGCGCGTGGATCATTTTCGTTGGGCTTTGCTCCGCGGCGGACGCACAGGCGGCACGCAGTTGCACCAGAGACACTGCCATCATCGATGCATAGTCTTGCAGTGGCAAGTTCTCCCGGAAATGTTCATCAATCAGCTTACGGAATCGTTCTACCTGGCGAATATCGTTACGTATCGCGCTTTCGTTTCCAGTCCCGTCCAAACGTGTTTCACGAACCAGCATGAGCAGAAGCGTTGTGAGTAGAGCTTCTGTACCGACCACATGACCAACTGCGTCGGACTCAACTTCCTGCTTAAGGCTATGGATCAAACTGCAAAACTCCATTCCTGCCTCGACGGAATGTGAGAGCGGAATCACCCTGGGCAACGCCCAAAGGGCGATAAATTCATGGAGTTTGGCGTTGACTTGCGTCAGATAGGCCACCTCGATTGTCACGACCCATCTGTCAGCATCGACCTCGTAGTCGAGACCATGAACGCACTCGGTTGGTAACAGCAGAGCACAAGGGCCCTCGAATGACACGCTGCTACCCTCGAGGTTCATTACACCGCGCCCACTGCGGACGAATATCACCTGGCCGTAACCTGGATGCGCGTGAGGCTCGGTTCGCCAGCGACCCCGCTCGGTGACATGCCCGACATGCACGAACCAGTTCTCTTCTTCAGGGCGCTCAACGTATAGACGGACCTTTGGAACGGTTGTCAGCTTCGCCTTGGAACCCGGTCTGGGTTGATACTTTGTCGAGGCACCGTGTGTCATAAAGTCTCCTTGGCGGCCGATACGACCTGGTAGCGGCCGTCATTAAAATTCAGGCTTCGCGCAGCAGCTTATTGGCGCTGGTTCCGCTCGAGCCACATTATTCCCGTCAGGCGACGCTAAGCCGGGCTTACCTTCGACCACCCCACAATACGTTTCCGGATCGCGGCCGTGTTCAGCGCGAGGTAGCCGTCGCCAGAATCGGCGTTGCGCGCCTGTGAATTTTGAAGTGGCCGACGTCGAACTCCTCGCAAGGATCGTATCGAACAGGGGCGGCAGCAGTTGCGTGACATCGCGATGGTCCGCGCAAATGCCGGTGCTTTCGCTGGCGAGATGGTGATTGGAAACGTGGAGTGCGTGTAAAGTTCTCGGACCGTCTTCACTCCGATGCCGGCGAGCACAACCTGGTGCGGCGCCAATCTGCGCCCAGATCTTCTCATGCGCCTGGACTACAAGGGCGGCAACGACGGTTCGATGCGTGACCACAGTTCGTCATCCAGAATCGACTTAGCTATCATCTCGACCATTCGTCGTTTCGATAGCCGAGACACCATTAACCCTCTCGGAGGGTCGCGGGAAAAGGTCATATTTTTCCATATATTCCCGCGGGACGCGCCCTGCTATTTACCCGAACGATGGCGCCGATCTCGCGGCGCCGCCGCCGGAATCAGAACCTATGCACCATTCCGACTATCACGCCACGCGTGTCGGCGCCCGGCGCGACCGCGAGGCCCGTGTACCCGGTGCCGTTGAGAGTGAATCGCGCCTGATTCCGGTTTTGGATAAATCCTGCAGAACCATACAAAGTCGTCCGCTTGGAGAGGGAGTATGCGTAAGTCAGGCCCACTTGCTGTGCGTTGTTCCCCTGACCTTCCCGGTCATGAGCGTAACCATACATAAGCGAAAGCTGGTCGGCAGGACTGAACGAGTACGAACCCGATACTTCATACACGTCGCGTTTCACGCTGTTGTCGGTCTGACGTTCCGTATGGTAGGCCAGATAGAATCGGGCAGATCCTACCCCGACAGAGGCGCCCGCATTGAAAAGCTTCAGTATCGAGGTTCCGGTGGCATTGGCCGCCTGCTCATAGCCGGCCGCCATGCGAAAAGGCCCACTCACGTAGCGGACCGCCGCATTGTAGAACTGCAATCCGTTTGTCGGTTTAGTCGTCGAATCGCGCATCGCGACCATGAACTGCGCACTGAGGCCATACACCGTGGGTGTGAAATAGGAGATCGCGTTGTTGACCCGCACGGTCAGGCTGTTGAAATTGTTCATTGGCGATCCGATGCTCATTACCGCCACCGGGTCGAGTTCGGGGTTCATGAAGATGTATTGAGGCGTATTTTGCAGCCCAAAGCGTGCCTCGCCAAAATCTCCGGAAACACCAACCCATGCCTGACGATTGAAAGCGGCGGCTGAATTCGATGCCGCGCCGGTCACGCCCGAGAAGCCTTGTTCCAGCTGAAAATTGATCCGAAGGCCGCCACCGATATCCTCGCTGCCCTTCAAACCGTACCTGCTTGCAAATAGTCCGCCGGATACGGCGCGGACCACCGTTCCGGCGGCCGCGTTCCGGTATTCAACACCGTTGTCAATGACGCCGTAGAGTGTGACTGACGACTGAGCGTGTGCACCATTGAAAGCACATGCTGATGCAACGCCGGATATAACAATGATCATTTTCTTCATTTCGTCTCCTAATTATTTTTTTATTACTCGAATCCGTCGCTCTTGTCCGCCAATGCAGCAGACAGGCTCGTGCGGTCGACAAAAAAATCAACAGCCCGAGGGTGACTTGCGAACGAATTCCGTCGCGATCCTAACGAATACTATTGGATGCCCGATGTTCCGCCTTTACACAAAAAGTAGATTCGCTGGCATTTTTTGTCGCAATGTGGAAGCTTGCTCCTGGGCGGTTTACGCTTCGTTCACCTTGTCCCCAAATGCAAAAGGCGCCGTGCGAAACGCACAGCGCCCTTGCGATACCGGTGCAATGACAGGATCAAGGATTGGGAACGTACAACGGCATAGCCTCTTCCCACAAGGTATCCGTGATCGGATGCTGATTGGTGCCGTCAGCATTCATCACCCAGTTCTGGCCGTCAGGTTGAAAGCTGTTGTCGTAGAGCGCGAGTTCATCCCTGAAGCCATACGTGCCTGAGCTGTACGCGAGGCGGCCGTCCCAGGTCCAAACAGCATGCCCCTGGTTCGACCCGTCCGTGGTCAAACGGGCCAGGCCCGTGCCATCTGGTTTGATTGTGAACACGTCATAGTTGAATTTGTTGGAATCGCCTGGGTCGATTTGCTTGCGAGTGAACACAATTTTTCTGCCGTCCGGAGACCAGCCCGGCAGGTTGTCCGGCTCGGTGGTCAAGACGGTGGTGACGTGCGTATCCAGATCGAGAATGCGCAAGCCCTGCACCGTGGCGCTCCACACGCGATAGACGAGTTTCTTCCCGTCCGGCGAGTAGCTCGGGAAGCCCGAATTGATGGAACCATCGGTCAAGACTTCCGCCTGGCCGTTCATGCTGCCGTCCGCCTTGATACGCATGATCCGGCCGGGACCGGTAGCGCGCGTAAAGAACCATTGACCCACGCCGAAGGCCACCCACTGACGATCCGGCGACCAGGTGGGCTGGAATGCACCGGCCAACCCCTGCGCAATCATGGCGGGATCCAGGCCACTGGTGGCCGGATCGTAAATACGCGTATAGCCGGACAAATCGGGATTGGTGATGGCAATGGAAGAGTTGATCGCCTTTTCCGTGTACACCAATTTCTTGCGATCCAATGACAGTTGCGGGAACACGTCGATGTAGGTGTACTTCCAGGCGGGATCGAAGCTATATAGCGCGGTTCCATTTGCACGTGCCGGGCGGAACGTTATTTTCTCGTAGACCATCCTGGTGCCGTCCGGCGAATAGCGAGGCGAGCGGATACCCGTATTGCCTGTCGATCGGAAAGTGCCAGCCGTGGTGTAGATACCTTCGGTAGCGCCGCCCTTGACGTGATAGGCGACGTTGGTCGCACTCAGATATTGCGGGAATACCTTGAAGCCGGCGGTCGATGTCAATGTCGTCCTGGCAAGGCTAGACACGTCCACGGAAATCAGTTGCGAACTGACCGAGTCGATGGACTCCGGACGGTGTGCGCCCCAAGTGGACTCCACGGGTGTTTCATAAAACACGACGCGCTTGCCGTCCGGTGACCAGGAAGGTGAACCTTCGTCATAGCCGGGATTACCGGCAATTTTCTTCCAGCCAGAACCATCGGGCTTGATGATATAGATGCTGCTTTCCTGCGTGCGCTCCCAGCCAGTCGGCAGATTGTGGCCGCGCCAATCGCTGCCCGTGTCGGAGGAAATAGCGAGCCACTTGCCGTCTGGGGACCATGAAGGTCTGAAGTAGCCATGTGGTTTGGAGGGATCGAATCCCAGCGAACCCGTGACGTTTTTCAGCGCGCCAGTCGCAATGTTCAGTGTCCAGATGTTCGTCGTGCCGAAATCCCTCGCACCTTTGCGTGATGAGACGAATGCGATGACGTCCGAGTCCGTCGGTGAAAAAACGGCGGCATCATCAATCGCAATGTGATCGGTGAGCCGCTCCAGGCACGTGCCGTCCACCTTGACGCGATAGATGTTCGACTGGCCCAGGCCGTCACGCTCGGAGCTAAATACGATCCACTGCCCGTCTTTCGAGAAGGACGCGTGATAATCGAAACCAGCGGTCGGAATTAACTTGTGTTCACCTGTACCGTCCGCATTGGATACATACAGATCGGATGTCACAGGGCCGACGCGGTTGAGCAGCAAGTTTCCGTTCGGCGCCGCACTTGCTCCAGTTGGACTGAAAATCCACGCGCACCCGATGGCCAGGCAAGCCAGGAGCTTCTTCAAAGACGAAGTTGAATACACAGTGAAATGTCTCCGTTAATTATGTGTAGGTGAGCGGTGTGAAACCGCTCAGCCGCTTCTGCGTCGCCGTTTTTGTCAACGCATTGTCTTTCGTTCCTTAACGCCCATCACGTCGCTTGCTATCCTCCGTGCTCATTCAACCCAGGTTAGCGGTGACGTCATCGAACAGTTCGTCGACCGACAGGCGATGCGGAATGATCTTCTGATCGAGCGCCCAGTCGATCGCCAACTGAATCCCCTTGCGGTTCTGCTCGAGTCCGATCGGTGGGAAGATTGCGGGCACACCGCCTTCGGTCAGCGCACGGCTTTCGACGATCATCCGGTACAGTTCGCGCACGACGTCGGGGCGCTTCTTCGAAATGTCTTCGTGCACCACGAACATATGGTTGATCGGCACCACGCCTTCACGCGCGAACCAGTCTTTGGCCGCGACCTGCGCATCCGGAACGAGCGTGCGCACACGCGGGTCTTTCGGCATGTCTTCGCCAAGCAACGCCGCGCTCAGTTCGCCGTCGAGCATCATCTGCGGGATCGACGAGCCCGCTGGCAAACGCACGCAGTTGTCAGGATCGCGATACTCGGCCAGATGCCCGTCACCGAGCGTCATCCACGTCACCTTGTCGAGATCGACGCCGTATTCGTGGCGCAGAATGCCGCGAATCCACAGCGCCGTGGTCTGCGTGTACGTGCGAACGCCGACCTTCCTGCCTTCGATCTTCTTCGGATCGAGATGACCGAAGTCGATGTTGTAGCCGGCGCAATGATGCTGGAATCGCCCCGATACCGGCGCCGGCAACAGCACATAAGGCTTGCCATAGGCCTTGGCCTGCAAAAACGTTACGATCGCCAGTTCGCCCGCATCGAAGGCGTTTTCGCGCACCATCGCCTTGAA
>DASPZL010000056.1:0-25750 GCA_035636295.1 Paraburkholderia sp. | reverse complement strand
CAGCGGCAACGCAGCGGCGTTGATCTCGCGGCGCGCGTCGAGCCAGCCGGGTTTCAACGCCGGCACCGAATCCACCAGCAATCCCGTGTACGGGTGATACGGCGGCGCCGCGAGCACGTCGCGTTGACCGGCTTCCACGCGATGCCCCGCATACAGCACGATCACTTCGTCGCAGATCGCGCGCACGGTGGAGATATCGTGGCTGATGAACATGTACGACACGCCCAATTCGCGCCGCAATTCGGCGAGCAGATCGAGGATCGCCGCGCCGACCACGGTGTCGAGCGCGGAAGTCACTTCGTCGCAGAGAATCAACGCCGGCTCGGCGGCGAGCGCGCGCGCCAGATTCACGCGCTGCTTCTGGCCACCGGAGAGTCCGGCAGGCGTGCGCGTGGCGATCGAGGCCGGCAGCTTGACCAGATCGAGCAGGTCCAGCATGCGCTTCTTCGCCGCCGAGCCGCGCAAATGGTGATAGAACGCAAGCGGCCGGGCGAGGATATCGGCGATCGAATGGCTCGGGTTCAGCGCGGTATCGGCGTTCTGGAACACGATCTGGATCTGCCGGTATTGCTCCGGCGTGCGGCGCGAGAGTTGCGCGGGCAACGGCTGGCCGTTGAACAGCACCTCGCCGCGCGCCCGGTCGACCAGACCCGCCACCACACGCGCGAGCGTCGTCTTGCCGGAACCGGATTCGCCGATCACGCCGAGCGTGCTGCCGCGCGGGATCGACAGGCTCACGTCGTCGAGCACGCGCACGGCCGGCGCGCCGAAGCGGTCGAGGCGGCCGTAACCCGCCGCGAGTCCGCGAATCTCGAGGAGCGGCGGCACGTGTTTTCCGGCATACGGCGGCGTCTCCAGCGCGGCTTCCGGGCGGCGCGTGGCGGCCAGCAACTGGCGCGTGTAGGCGTCGACGGGCGCGTCGAGCACTTGCGCGACCGCGCCGTTCTCCTTCACCGCGCCGCCGTTCAATACGACGATGCGGTCGGCCATCTGCGCGACCACCGCCAGATCGTGCGACACGTACACCGCCGTCGTGCCGAGTTCGCGGATCACCTTCTTGAAGGCCGCGAGCACTTCGATCTGCGTGGTGACGTCGAGCGCGGTGGTCGGCTCGTCGAACACGACGACGGCCGGATCGGTAATCAACGCCATCGCGGCCATCAAACGCTGCAACTGGCCGCCCGACACCTGGTGCGGATAACGCTCGCCGATCGTTTCCGGCGCGGGCAGCGCGAGCGCGCGGAACAGACCGATCGCCTTGGTGCGCGCGGCGTCTTTCGTCATCAACTGATGCAGCAGCGCCGGCTCGGTGACCTGATCCATGATCGTGCGCGCCGGATTGAAACCGGCCGACGCGCTCTGCGCCACATACGCGACCGTGCGCGAGCGCAACGCGCGGCGGCCCTTCGCATCGAGCGACAGCACCTCCACGTCGCCGATCCGCACCGACCCGCCGCTAATCTCGCAGCCCGCGCGAGCATAGCCGAGCAGCGACAGCGCGATGGTCGTCTTGCCCGAGCCGGACTCGCCGATCAGCGCGAGCACCTCGCCTTTCTTCACCGAAAAATCGACGCCCTTGACGATTTCCGTCACGGCTCCCGGCGCGGCGCCCGCGACCACGCGCAGGCCCTTCACTTCAATCATGTCCCGTTCAGCCATCACGCACCTCCGTGGCTACGGCCGCGACGCCGCAGGTTGTCGATCAACAGGTTCATGCCGATGGTCAGCGTCGCAATCGCGACGGCCGGCATCAGCACCGCGGGCGCGCCCTCCGACAAGCCGCCGATGTTCTCGCGCACGAGCGAGCCCCAGTCGGCATTCGGCGGCTGCACGCCGAGGCCGAGAAAACTCAACCCGCTCAGCAGCAGCACGATGAACACGAAGCGCAGGCCGAAATCGGCGAGCATCGGGTGAATCATGTTCGGCAGCACTTCGACCCGCGCGATATAGAAGATGCCCTCGCCGCGCGCGCGGGCCACCTGCACGTATTCGAGGCTCATCACGTTCATCGCGAGCGAGCGCGAAATGCGGAACGCGCCGGGGATATACGCAACGGCGGCCACCGTCATCAGCATCGTGATCGACGAACCGAACGCGGCGATCACGACGAGCGCAAGCACCTTGCTCGGAATCGAAATGAGCGCATCGAACAGACGGCTCAAAATCTCATCGACCCAGCGTCCCGACACCGCGGCGAGCAAGCCGAAGAACGTGCCGATCAAGCTGGCGAGCATCGCCGCCGCCAGCGCCAGGCCGACCGTGTAGCGCGCGCCGTAGAGAATGCGGCTCAGCATGTCGCGGCCGAGATAGTCGGTGCCGAGCGGGTACGCCGCGCTATAGCTGCCGAAAATTTCCGTCGACGTGAGCGCGCCGCCTTTATACGGGGCGACGAGCGGACCGACGAACGCGATCACCAGCCAGAACGCCACCAGCAGCAGGCCGATCAGTCCGAGCACCGAGAAGCGGTGCACGAGGCGTTTGAGCACGCCCGTTTTCGGCGCGGCCACTTGCACTGCCGGCGGCGCCGGCTCGGTGACGAGTTCATCGCGGCTCACGTCGTACAGTTCCGTGCCGGCGTGGGGAACATGGGGATTGGTAGGTCGGCTCATCATCGACGCAACCTCGGGTTGGAGACGATTTGACACAGGTCGGCGATCAGCACGAGCGCGAGATACGCCGCGCAGAACACCATCACGCAGCCTTGCACGAGCGGCATGTCGCGGTTCGTGACGGCATCCACCATGAGGCTCGCGAGACCGGGATAGTTGAAAATCGACTCGACGATCACCACGCCGCCGAACAGATACGACAGGCTCAGCGCCACCGCGTTGGCAATCGGGCCGATGGTGTTCGGCAACACGTGCCGCCACACCACCCGCACGGGCGAAGCGCCCTTGAGTACGGCCATTTCGACGTACGACGAATTGAGCTGATCGAGCACCGCGGCGCGCGTCATACGCGCCATCTGCGCGACGATCACGCAGCACAGCGTCATGACGGGCATCGCGTAGATGCGCAGCAGCGCGCCGAACGAGTGCACTTCCGACAGATACGACAGCGCGGGCAGCCACCGCAGCTTGACCGCGAAGATCAGCACCGCGATGGTCGCGACCAGAAATTCCGGCACCGCCACCGTCGAAAGCGTGAGCACGTTGAGCGTGCGATCGAGCAGCGAGCCGCGGAACATCGCCGACGAAATGCCGATCAGCAACGCGATCGGCACCGAGACGAGCGACGTGAGACCGGCCAGCACCAGCGAGTTCGGCAGACGCGTGGCGATCAGCTCGCTGACCGGCAGATTGTTCGACATCGAGGTGCCGAAGTTGCCGGTGACGATATGAACGAGCCATTCGAAGTAGCGCTGCAGCGCCGGCTGGTCGAGGCCGAATTGATGCCGCAATGCCGCGACGGCTTCGGGGGTGGCCGCCTGGCCGAGCGCCTGCTGCGCGGCATCGCCGGGCAGCAGTCCGGTGATGGCGAACACGACGGCCGAGACCAGCAGCAGCGTAAGCAGCGCGAGGCCGAGGCGCGCGGCGATGAGTCGTTGCGCGTGTGCTTTCATCGAGAGTCGCCTCCTGGGTTGAAGCCGCACGCCGCGAAAACGCGGCGTGCGTATTACGGAGCCTGGCTTTCCGGTTCGTCAGACCGGCTGGCCAAACTTGCTGCGGTTCAAACTTCGTCAGGCATCGAGCCAGACGTTTTCCGCGAACATGAAACCCATCAGGCCGGCCAGCGGAATCGAGCCGAGGCCCTTGAGTTTCGTGGTGTACGCATCGAGCGAGCTCTGGAACATCGGAATGCCGATACCGCCCGTTTCGTGCACCAGCACCTGCATGTCGCCGTAAATCTTCTTGCGCTTGTCGTCGTCCGGCTCGCCGCGCGCCGCGATCAGCATCTGGTCGAACTTCGGGCTCTTCCAGTTCGCTTCGTTCCACGGCGCGTCGGACTTGAAGAACTGCGTGAACAACACGTCGGCGCTCGGCCGCGCATTCACCGAACCGTAAACAAGCGGATGCTTCATCCAGTGGTTCGACCAGAAGCCGTCCGCCGGCACGCGCGACACCTGCAGATTCAGACCGGCTTGCGGCGCGACCTGCTGAAGCAGCATCGCCATTTCCACCGAGCCTTCGGCCGCCGGCGACGCGAAAATCTGCAGCGGCGCGCTGCCGACCTTCGCCTTCTGGAAGTGAAACTTCGCCTTGTCCAGATCGGCGGTGCGCTGCGGCAGGCCCGCCAGGTAATACTTGTTGGTCGGATCGATCGGCTGATCGTTGCCGATCGCGCCGTAGCCCTGGAAGATCGCGCGGCGAATCTGCTCGCGGTCCACCAGGTACATCATGCCTCGCCGAAAATCGTCGTTGCCGGTAATGCCGCCTTCGTCGCGAACGATCAGGTCAGTGTATTGGCCGGTCTTCGTCTCCAGCACGGAGAAGCCGCCCGCGTTCTTGATCTGCGCCGTGGAGCGCGGGCTCACCGCGTTGATCAGCTGCACGTCGCCGGAAAGCAGCGCGTTCACGCGCGCCGATTCGTCGCCGATGCCGATCAGCTCGACTTCGTCGAGGTGCGGCATGCCCGGCTTCCAGTACTTGTCGTTCTTCACGCCGACCGTGCGCACGCCCGGCGAAAACTCCTTGACCTTGAACGGGCCGGTGCCGACCGCCGTTTTGAATTCCTTGGTGCCGTCCTTGATGATCAGGAAATGCGAGGTGGCGAGAATCACCGGCAGATCGGCGTTCGGGCCTTCCAGCGTGATCGTCACT
Source organism: Paraburkholderia sp. (assembly GCA_035636295.1). Classification (GTDB taxonomy): domain Bacteria; phylum Pseudomonadota; class Gammaproteobacteria; order Burkholderiales; family Burkholderiaceae; genus Paraburkholderia. The sequence continues at coordinate 20,990 of DASPZL010000056.1, read as the reverse complement.
TCGTTCGGGCCGGTGGCCTTCACTTCCTTGATCTGATCGGCGAGCGTCTTCGCTTTCGAAGCCGTGGCCGGATCCTTGTGACGCATGATCGAGTACACCACGTCCGCGGGCGTGAGCGATTTGCCGTCGTGGAACTGCACCCCGGTGCGCAGCTTCGCGACCCACACGGTGGCGTCCTTCGTATCCAGCGACGTCGCGAGCGCCATCTTCGCGCCGAGATGCGAATCGAGTTCGGTCAGGCCGTTGTAGAACATGTTGCAACGAACGTAGTCGGTGCCGAGCGCGCCCTTCGCGGGATCGAGCGTGTCGGCCGCGGAAGCGGACTGCGTCGCCACGCGAATCTTGCCGCCCTGCTTCGGCTTGGCCTGCGCGAAGGCCGCGCCGCTCGCGCTCAGAAGACCGGCACCCGTCACCGACATCATGCCGGCCGCGGCCATCGCGCGCAGCACGTCGCGCCGCGAGGCGCCCTTGGCCGTCAATCGCTCCAACCCTGTGTCGAGTTCAAAAGCGCCATATTGCGAGTTTTCCTTATTCATCGAACTTCTCCGCGAGGGTGGGCAGGGATGGCTGCGTGGTTTTGATTTGAAATAGAACTACGGGAAATCAATAGAAGATGTCCTTGATGCGGTAATACGTCCCCACGAGCGGCAGGAACCAGGGTTTGCCGGTGTGGCCCGGAATCGCGGGCCATTCGGACTCGCGCCACGGATTGCGCTCTTCGCGGCCGTCCATCACGTCGGCCATCACCTGGCCCATGTGCGTCGACATTTGCGTGCCGTGGCCGCTATAACCCATCGAAAAATAGATGCCGTCGTGTTGCCCGGCATGCGGCAGGCGGTCGGCGCTCATGTCCACCAGACCGCCCCAGCAATAGTCGATGCGGGCATTCGCAAGCACCGGGAACATCGCGGCGAGACCTTCTTGCAGAATGCGGCCGCTCTTCGCGTCCGAAGGACGCTCCGAGGCCGTGAAGCGCGCGCGGCCGCCGAACAGCAAACGCGCATCGGGCGTCACGCGGAAGTAGTTGTGCATCAGGCGCGTGGTGGTGTATGCGCGCCGGTTCGGCAACACCTGCGCCAGCAGTTCCGGCGCGAGCGGCTCCGTCACGACGATGAACGACCCGACCGGCGCGAGACGCCGCCGATACCAGCCGAACGGACCATGCCGCGACGGGCCGGTGGCGATCAGCACCTGCTTCGCGCGCACTTCGCCGCGCGCCGTGGTGATCCTGTAGCCTGCGCCGTCTTTGGCGATCGCGGAGACGGCGGCATGCTCATACAGCTTCGCGCCGTGGCGGACGGCGGCGGCGGCGAGACCGACCGTGAATTTGCCCATATGCATCTGGCCGCCGTGACGTTGCAGCAAGCCGCCGTAAAAGCTCTCCGACTGCACTTCGCCGCGAATGCGTTCACGCCCGATCAGTTCGATATCCGTATCGACTTCGCGGCGAATCAACTCCGCCGTTTTCTCCAGATGCGCAACGTGATGCGGTTTCGACGCCAGCTTCAGCTTGCCGGTCGCGATGTAATCGCAGTCGATGTTCTCCTCGCGGATCAGACGCTCGACGGTGTCCACCGCATCCGAGAACGCGCGGTAGCAGGCACGCGCCCGCTCGATACCGAGTTGCGCAACCAGCGCGACGAAGTCCTGCGCGACGCCGGTATTGACCTGGCCGCCGTTGCGCCCGGACGCGCCGCCGCCGATGCGCCCCGCGTCGAGCACCGTCACCGACGCGCCGCGCTTGCCCAGCGCCTGCGCCGCCGAGAGCCCGGTGAAGCCGGCGCCGATCACCACCACGTCGGCGTGGCCGTCGACCGGGCCTTCACGCGCCGAGAGCAGCTGCGGCGCGGTGTCGAGCCAATAGGAATCGAGCTTCATCCGGACTGTCCTTGAGATGGGCAATGAGCAAGGCGTGGGTCATGCAACTGTGGTGGCGGCTCGGATGGCGCAAAGGCCGCTTACAGACCGAGTTCCGAAGCCAGATGCGGAATGTCGTTGACCTCGTAATACTGGTAGTACGGCGTGGACGGTTCGTGGCCGCGCTTGACGAACGCCTTGTGCCTGATGCCCAGGTCGTGCGCGGTCATCAGGTCATAGCGCAGGCTCGACGACACGTGCAGCACGTCTTCCGGATTGCAGTTCAGCTGATCGAACATGTATTCGAAGCCTTGCATGCGCGGCTTGTACGATTGCGCCTGCTCAGCCGTGAAGACCGCATGGAACGGTGCGCCGAGCTTGTCGACGTTGCTCTGGATCTGGTCGTTCGACGCGTTCGACAGAATCACCAGCTTGTACTTCTTCGCAAGACGCGCGACGCCTTCCGGCACGTCCGGATGCGGACCCCACGTCGGCACGGCGGTATAGATCTTTTCCGCGCCCGCTTCGTCGAACTCGACGTTCATGCGCTTGCAGGCGCGGCGCAGCGCGTTCACGACTACGTCGCGATACGGCTTCCATGCGCCGAGCACTTCGTCGCGGCGATAGCCCGCGTAGAACGCGACGAGCTTCTCCAGATCCTCGGCGTTCAGCAGGTGGCCGTACATTTCGCGCGTCATGTCGGCCATGTGAAACTTGGTGAGCGTGCCGTAGCAATCGAAGGTGATGTATTTCGGTTCGAATTCGATCATGGTGCAGTCCTTTCGTTGTGGTGAACTCGCAGCGAGCTCAATGGCGAAAACAGCAACTATCTTGCATGGGATCGGAGTAAGCGCTAAAGCGCCAACTCCGATCGACAGGGAAAGCTTATTTCTGTAAAAGATTTAATCAGCGCAAAAACATAGATGTTCCTGATTCGAGCGCCGCTTGTGACACAAACCATGCGTTTTTAGGCCGTTGCGCAGCACAGTCTGCCGTGGTCTCGCTGGAAGCCCCATGGCTGCTGGGTTTGCGGCCGAAACACGGCGATGTGAAACGCGACGCAATGCGGGGGCAAGGCGCCCCGCGTTCGTCAGACCCGCAGATCGATCAGCACGCTCTTGAAACGCAGATTCGCCTCGTAGGCCTGGCGGCCGAGGTCCTTGCCAATGCCGGAGCGCTTGTAGCCGCCCGTGGGGATCATGAAGTCGGAGGTGCGGCCGTAACGGTTGACCCAGACCGTGCCCGCTTCAAGGCCGCGCACGAAGCGCAGCGCCCGGCCGAGGTCGGCGGTATGCACGCCGGCCGCGAGCCCGTACTCGGGATGCTGGGCGAGCGCGAGCGCTTCTTCCTCGGTGTCGAAGGTTTGCAGCGTCAGCACCGGGCCGAAGACTTCTTCGCGCACGGCCTCGGAGTGGGCCGTGACGTCCGTCAGCAATGTCGGTGTATAGAAAGCGCCATGCGCGCCGCCGTCGGCTCGCACGCCGCCGTAGCGCAAGGTCGCGCCCGCTTCGAGCGTGCGCCCGACGATTCCTTCGATGCGCGCTGCCTGCGGCGCCGAAATGATCGGCGAAAGCGTCGTGCCCGCGGCCCACGTCGCGCCAGGTTTCAACTCGGCGAAGATCCTGCCGATGCGCTCGGCGAGCGGCTCGGCCAGCGAGCGCTCGACCAGCAGGCGCGAGCCCGCCACGCAGACCTGGCCGGCATTGCCGGTGATCGCGCCGGCAATTCGCCGCGCGACGTCGTCCAGACGCGGCGCGTCGGCGAATACGATTTGCGGGCTCTTGCCGCCCAGTTCGAGCGTGACCGGCTTCGTGCCGCTGTTCGCGCAAGCCGCCATGATCGAGGCGCCCGTGCGCGTGGAGCCGGTGAAGGTCACCTTGCTGATTTTCGGATGACGCACCAGTTCGTCGCCGGTCACGCGGCCGTCGCCTTGAATCACGTTGAAGATGCCCGCGGGCACACCCGCCTGCACGGCCAGTTCGGCGAGCCGCAACACCGAGAACGGCGTCATCTCCGAGGGCTTGAGCACCACCGCGTTGCCCGCGGCGAGCGCGGGCGCGATCTTCCACGACGCCATCACCAGCGGGAAATTCCACGGCGCGATTGCCCCGATCACGCCATACGGCTCGGCGATCGTCATGCCGAGATGATCGTGATCGGTGGCCGCCACGTCGCCGCCGAGCTTGTCGGCAAACTCGGCGTAGAAACGGATGCCTTCGGCGGTGAACGGCACGTCCCAGCCGATTGCCTGCGCGATCGGACGCGTCGAGCCGACCGCCTCCAGGCGGCCCAGCGTGGACGCATCGGCTTCGACGAGATCGGCGAAACGGCGCAGGATCTTTGCGCGTTCGCGCGGCGCCATGCGCGCCCAGCCGCTGCTTCTGAACGCGTGCCATGCGTTCTCGACCGCGCGGTCCACCATGCCCGCGTCGGCTAGCGGCACCGACGCGTAGACCACGCCGTCCGAGGGGCGCGCCACCTCGATGCGGCGCTCGCCGCTACGCACGTCTGCGTCGACATATTCGCCGCCGATGAAATGCCCGCTGTGAATCGCGACGTCGTCCGGATTGAAGCTGTCCATGAGAAGGGTTTCCTGTCTGGCTGGCTGGTGGTCCCGTGCGGCGCATCTTCACAATGTCGCCGCGATGACAAAATCGTAGAGCCACGGCCCTGGCATATGTCACCGACAAAAATCGCCACGCAGCAGAACACGCTTGTAATGCACGCCCAGACTGAGCGTTTTGCATCGATTTTCGATGCGGCCTTGACAGACGGCCCGGATAAAAAGATCGTCCTAGTCACGCTGCACACTGGATGACACAGTGACGGCGTAAGTCTTCAGTCATTCAGCAACTATCTTGCATGGGATCGGAGTAAGTGCTTTGCACTAACTCCAATCGACAGGGAGTACCGCGTGTCCGCTTCGATCAACGATTCGATTAGCTACAGAGGCTTCACCCGCGACGACATTGCCGCCGCGCACGCGCTGACGGCCGAGCTCAAATGGCCGCATCGCGCGGACGACTGGAGATTCGTCGCGCAACTGGGCGTGGGCTTCGTCGCGGAAGACGCGAGCGGCGTGATCGGCACCGCGTTGTGCTGGAAATACGGCACCGACCGCGCCTCGCTCGGCATGGTGATCGTGTCGCCCGCGCACCAGGGGCGCGGCATCGGCAGAAAGTTGATGGAACTGGTGCTGGAGGAACTCGGCAGCCGCGTCACGTTCCTGCACGCCACCACCGCCGGTCAGCCGCTGTATGAAAAGCTCGGCTTTCGCGCGATCGGCACGCTCGATCAGCATCAGGGCGCGGCATTCCAGCCGCCGCTTGTGTCGTTGCCGGCGGGCGAGCGCTTGCGTCCGCTTGGATCGAGCGATACCGCGCGGCTGATCGAACTGGCCTCGCGGGCAAGCGGCATGGATCGCGGCGAAGTCTTGCCCGCGCTGTTGAGCGCCGCCGACGGCATCGCGCTCGACCGCGACGGCGAACTGGTCGGCTTCGCGCTGTTCCGCCGCTTTGGCCGGGGCTTCGCGATTGGCCCGGTGGTCGCGCCCGCGTCCGGGGATTCGAGCCGCGCGAAGGCGCTCATCAGTCACTGGCTGGCGCTCAACGAAGGCGTGTTCGTGCGCGTCGATACGCCGGGCGAGAGCGGGCTCACCGAATGGCTGGAACAGTTGGGGCTGCCGCGCGTGGATACGGTCGTGAGGATGGTTCGCAACGCGACGCCGGCTGAACTCGCGAGCCTCCCCGCCGACAAGGACGCACCCTATCTGCAATACGGCATCATCAATCAGGCGATTTTCTGACGCACATGGCCTTCCTTTATAAAGCCGACCCGGCGCGCGGCGCGCAGTGGGCGAAACTCTTCGCGCAGAAGGCGCCGGACTTGCCGTTTCACGTCTGGCCCGAACTCGGCGATCCGGCCGCGATTCGCTACCTCGCCGCCTGGCAGCCGCCTGAAGACCCCACGCGCACCTTCCCTAACCTCGAAGTCGTGTTCTCGGTGGGCGCGGGCATCGACCAGTTCGATCTGTCGGGCGTGCCAGCGCATGTGCCGGTGGTGCGAATGATCGAGCCGGGAATCGCCGAGGGCATGGTCGAATACGTCACACAGGCCGTGCTGACGATTCATCGCAATCTGTTCGACTATGGTCTGCAGCAACAGCAACAGGTATGGCGCGAACTGCCGCTCGGGCCGGCGAGCCAACGCCGGATCGGCGTGCTCGGACTCGGCGTGCTGGGCACCGCGGTGCTGGAACGGCTGCGTCTCTTTGGTTTTGCATGCGCGGGTTGGAGCCGTTCGCCGCGCGAGATCGAGGGCGTCGACTGCTATGCGGGCGAAGGCGCGCTGGATGCGTTTCTCGCGCGCACCGACATTCTGATCTGCCTGTTGCCGCTCACGCCGGCCACGCGCGGCCTGCTCGATGCGGAACTGTTCTCGAAGCTGCCGCGCGGCGCCTCGCTGATTCAGACGGGGCGCGGTCCGCATCTGAATCAGCCGGACCTGCTCGCGGCGCTCGAGAGCGGCCAACTGCGAAATGCGATTCTCGACGTCACCGATCCCGAGCCCTTGCCCGCCGGGCATCCGTTGTGGATGCACCCGCGCGTGCGCATCACGCCGCATATCGCCAGCTCGACGCGGCCCGAAACGGCCGTCGACGTGGTGCTCGACAATCTGCGCCGCCATCGCGACGGCCTGCCGATGCTCGGTCAAGTCGACCGGACTCGCGGATATTGAGCACGGCACGCTGTATGGAATGCCGACGCGCCACCGCTTTTCAGCGTCCGCAGCAGAAAATGCTAAGCCCGTGCATCAAAACGCGTCGCGCGCGCTTTTCAGGCAATTGTTTAGGCAAGCGGGCGATAGTCGCGGATCAGTAGTATGGAACGGTCAACAGCCCTTTTCCGCGACGAGAAACCATCATGCCGATTCAATCGCTCATTGAAGCCGACCGCAAACACCTGATTCACCCGGTTATCAACTACCGCGTGCACGAAGCCCGCGGCGTCACCGTCCTCGAGTCGGCCAGCGGCGCGTTCCTGCGCGACGCGGCCGGCAACGAGCTGCTCGACGCGTTCTCGGGCCTGTGGTGCGTGAACGTGGGTTACGGCCAGCAGAGCATCGTCGACGCCGCCACTGAGCAGATGAAGAAACTGCCCTACGCGACCACCTATTTCCATTTCGGCTCGGAACCCGCGATCGAACTGGCGCAAAAACTGGTCGAGGTGTCGCCCGCTTCACTGCAGCACGTGTATTTCACGCTCGGCGGGTCCGATGCGGTGGACTCGGCCATTCGCTTCATCACGCATTACTTCAATGCGACGGGCCGTCCCACTAAGAAGCACATCATCGCGCTGCAGCGCGGCTACCACGGCTCGTCGACGATGGGCGCGGGGCTCACCGCACTGCCCGCGTTCCATCGCAACTTCGATCTGCCGCTGCCGAACCAGCATCATCTGCCGTCGCCGTACGCGTACCGCAACGATTTCGCCGACGACGCCGCGCTGATCGCCGCCTCGGTGGCCGCGCTCGAAGCAAAGGTGGCCGAACTCGGCGCGGACAACGTCGCCGCGTTCTTCTGCGAACCGATTCAGGGCTCGGGCGGCGTGGTCGTGCCGCCGGTAGGCTGGCTCAAGGCCATGCGTGAAAGTTGCCGCAAGCTCGGCATTCTGTTCGTCGCCGATGAGGTGATCACCGGATTCGGCCGCACGGGTCCGCTCTTCGCGTGCCAGGGCGAAAACGTCGAACCGGATCTGATGACCGTGGCGAAGGGTTTGACCGCGGGTTACGCGCCGATGGGCGCCGTGCTCATGTCTGACGAAATCTATCAGGGCATTGCCGACGGCGACGCCGAGGCGATCGTCGGCCATGGTCACACGTACTCGGCGCATCCGGTCAGCGCAGCGATCGGCCTCGAAGTGCTGCGCCTCTATCACGAGGGCGGACTGCTCGCGAACGGCGTGGCGCGCGGGCCGCGTTTCGCGCAAGGGCTCGATGCGCTGCTCGCGCATCCGCTGGTGGGCGACTCGCGCCATCGCGGCCTGCTCGGCGCGCTCGAACTCGTCGCGGACAAGGACAGCAAGGCGGGCTTCGACCCGGCGCTGAAACTGTCCGAGCGGATCGCCGCGGCCGCGTATGAAAACCGTCTGATTTTCCGCGCGTTCGGCGACAACATTCTCGGCTTTGCGCCGGCGCTCTCGTACACCGAGGCGGAGTTCGACCTGATGTTCGAGCGGCTCGAAAAAACCCTGGACGACGTTCTCGCACAAGCCGACGTGCGGGCCGCGCTGAAGGTCAAAATTCATGCCACTGCATGCTAGAGTAGAGGGCGCCTTAGGCCCTCCTACTCCCTTTACTCCATCGCCGGAGCGATAACGTTACGATGAGCAGCGACTGCAAGCTGGACCGGATTGATCTGCGCATACTTTCACAGTTGCAGAAGAAAGGCCGCATAACCAACGTCGAGCTTGCCGATGCGGTCGGCCTTTCGCCCAGTCCTTGCCTGATCCGGGTCAAGCGTCTGGAGAAAGCCGGCTACATCATCGGCTACGGTGCACAGATTCAGCTCGAAAAGCTCGGCGACGTGCAGATCGTGTTCACCGAAGTCACGCTCGCCGATCATCGGCGTGAAGATTTCATCAAGTTCGTCAATGCGATTCGCGACGTGGACGAGATCGTCGAATGCCATCTGGCGAGCGGCGGCTATGATTACTTGCTGAAGTTCGTCACGCGCAGCGTGAGCCATTATCAGAGCATCGTGGAAGGCTTGCTCGAACGCGATATCGGCATCGAAAAGTACTTCAGCTATGTGATCATCAAGTCGCCGTTCGTGAAGAGTCACTATCCGCTCGAAACGTTGTTCTCGCAGAATCACAGTTAGACCGGTGGCGTGGTTTGCCGGGCCTTGCCGATTATCGTTCGGCAGGTTCGGATAGGCCCAGGTCAGCCGCCCCTTCAACCGGCGGACTCCATTGCGCGAACTCCTCGCTCAGAAAGTCCACGCACACCCGCACCTTCGCCGACTGCGCGAGCCGCGCCGGATACACCGCCCACAGGTTCGCCGGTTGCGTGACGTCGGGCAGCACCTGCTGCAACTGGCCGCTCTCGAGCAGCGGCCGCACGTCCCACATCGAACGCAGCACGATGCCGCGCCCGGCCAGTGCCCATTGCACCGCCACTTCGCCGTGATTCGTCGACAACGGTCCGGTGACCTTGATCGAGGCCGTTTCGCCGCGCACCGTCAAGCGCCAGAGGCCAAACGGATGGTCGCGCTCCTTGATCGCGAGACACGCATGCGAGGACAGATCGGCGACTTGCCGCGGCGTGCCGTGCCGCGCGAGATAGCCGGGCGACGCGCACAACACGCGATGATTCGACGTGAGCCGCCGCGCGATCAGATGCGGCGCGATCTCGTCGCCGATGCGGATATCGAGGTCGAAGCCCTCGCCTGCCACATCGACGAGCCGGTCGAACAGATCGAGCCGCACGCTCAGTTGCGGATAACGCTCCGAGAAACTTGCCAGCGCGGGCGCGACGAAGCGGCGGCCAAAGCCGAAGCTGCTGGAAATGCGCAGCTTGCCGCCCGGAATACGGCGCGTGGTGGAGACGTCTTCCACCAGTTGCTCGACGTCGTCGAGAATCTTTTCAGCCCACGTATAGACGCGCTCGCCGGCTTCCGTAATCGCGACTCGCCGCGTTGAGCGGTGCAATAAACGCGTGCCGAGCGTAGTCTCGAGCACGTTGATCCGCTTGCTGACGTACGCCGCGGACACCGACAAGGCCTCCGCCGCCGCGCTGAAACTGGATTTGCGCGCCACTTCGCAAAACACGCGCAAATCGCCAAGATCGGGTGACGGGATGGCATTCATAGGTCGTTTAAAGGCACGTGAGTTTGTACACGAATCGTGCACAGTGGCTTAACTAAAGCGACCATTTTAGGCTTAAACAGCAGGAATAAAATAACCGCTATCGAATCGTTGAATAGTTGAATCGTCGAAAGCCCAAACGGAGGAGCACAACATGTCGAACAAATATCGGATCGCAGTCATTCCCGGCGACGGCATCGGTGTCGAAGTCATGCCGGAAGCCATTCGCGTGCTGGAGGCGGTGAAAGCGCGCTTCGGCATCGAGCTGGAGTATCAGCACATCGAATGGGCGAGCTGCGACTACTACGCGAAGCACGGCAAGATGATGCCGGACGACTGGAAAGCGCAGCTGCAATCGGCGGACGCGATTCTGTTCGGCGCGGTGGGCTGGCCCGACACGGTGCCCGACCACGTTTCCCTGTGGGGCTCGCTGCTGAAATTCCGCCGTGAGTTCGATCAATACATCAACCTGCGCCCGGCCCGGCTGTTCGCCGGCGTGCCTTCGCCACTCGCGGGCCGCAAGGCCGGCGACATCGATTTCTGGATCGTGCGTGAAAACACCGAGGGCGAATATTCGTCGGTGGGCGGCGTGATGTTCGAAGGCACGGAGCGCGAATTCGTGCTGCAGGAATCGGTGTTCACGCGGCACGGCAGCGAGCGCGTGCTGAAGTTCGCGTTCGACCTCGCGCAACGGCGCGAGCGCAAGAAGATCACGGTTGCAACGAAGAGCAACGGCATCGCGATCAGCATGCCGTGGTGGGACAAATGCGCGGCCGGCATCGCGGCGCAGTATCCGGACGTGACGTGGGACAAGCAGCACATCGACATTCTCTGCGCGCGCTTCGTGCTGAACCCGGATCGCTTCGACGTGGTGGTCGCCACCAATCTGTTCGGCGACATCCTCTCCGATCTCGGCCCGGCCTGCACCGGCACGATCGGCCTCGCGCCGTCGGGCAACCTGAACCCCGACCGCAAGTTTCCCTCGCTGTTCGAACCGGTGCACGGCTCGGCGCCCGATATCGCCGGCAAGAACATCGCCAATCCGATCGCGATGATCTGGTCGGCGGCGATGATGCTCGACTTCCTCGGCAATCACGCGGGCAAGGAACGCGAGGCGCACGACGCGATTCTCGCGGCGATCGAGGCGACGCTGGTCGAAGGCCCGCATACCGGCGACCTGGGCGGCAAGGCGAACACCACCGAAGTCGGCCAGGCGATCGCGGCAAAACTCGCCTGAGTCTTTCGTTTCGATCACACACTTTCGCCAGGACACTCGCGCATGAGCATGGAAGCCTATCCCATCGAAGTGGAATTTCCCGATATTTCGGAACACGAACAATCGCCGTCCGGCATCGCCTACGTCCATACGTTCGACTCGGGCGTGCCGGGGCCGCACATAATGATCAACGCGCTCACGCACGGCAACGAAGTGTGTGGGGCGATCGTCGTGGACGACCTGCTGCGCCGCGCGTTGCGGCCGCGGCGCGGGCGCCTCACGCTGGCGTTTGCGAACGTCGCGGCGTATCGGCGCTTCGATCCCGCCAAGCCCGACGCGGCACGCTTCGTCGATCAGGATTTCAACCGCGTATGGACCGCCGCGGTGCTCGACGATACGTCGCGCACGTCCAGCGAATTGGCCCGCGCGCGCGCGATGCGGCCGGTGATCGACACGGTCGACGCGTTGCTCGATCTGCATTCGATGCATGAAAAGAGCAAGCCGCTGATCGTGGCGGGACCGCTGCAAAAAGGCATCGACCTCGCTGTGCAACTCGGCACGCCCGCCACGGTGATCTGCGACGAAGGGCATCCCGAGGGCCGCCGCATGCGCGATTACGAAGGCTTCGGCACGGCGGACAGTCCGAAGAACGCGTTGCTGATCGAATGCGGACAACATTGGGAACATAGCGCGGTCGCCGTGGCGCGCGATACCACCGCTCGCTTCCTGTTGCTGGCCGGCGTGGTCGACGAAAAGGATTTGCCGCCTGACTGGCTGGCGCCTTTGCCGCCCACTCAGCACATCGTCCGTGTGACGCAGCCGGTGGTGGCAAGCAGTATGGATTTTCGCTTCGCGGCACCGTACACCGGGTTGGAGATATTTGAAAAGGCCGGCGCGGTGATCGGCTGGTCGAACGGTGAAGCGGTCGCCACGCCGTACGACAACTGCATGCTCGTCATGCCCTCGCTGCGGCAACTGCGCCCCGGCGTCACCGTCGTGCGGCTCGGCAAGATCGAGCAAACCATCACGGACACGGGCCGATGATCCGGCTCATGCACATTCAAAAGGTAACGTGAAGATGAAGGTTCAACACATCAAGCAGAGCGTGAATCTGCAGAATCTCGAGGATTGGGGCACCGCAGGGCTACCCGGCACGACGCCGATTCAGGTGTCGGGCGTGCAGCGCGCCATCAAGGGCAGCGAATCCATCGACACCGGCATTTTCGAATGCACGGCGGGCACGTACCGGCGCTCGGTCAAACAGGCTGAAGTGATGCACTTCCTCGCGGGACGCGGACGCTTCACGCCCGACAACGAAGAGACGATTCATTTCGCGAGCGGCGACACGCTCTTTTTCGAGGCCAATACGGAAGGGCTTTGGGAAGTCGAGGAAACCATGCGGAAAGTTTATGTAATTTTCTAAACCCTTTCTTGAAGCGCCGCGTTCAACCTGTGAAGGCGGCGCTTACAACCCACAGCCCGCATCCCGTCTCATCCCGGCGCACTAACGCGCGCCGCGGCATCCACAGCCGTTCGCGCTGTTCAGTCCATTCGCCAGATCGACGCACATCCGCAACAGTGCCGGGTAATCCCGCGTTGACCCCTTATTGTCAAGTTCATTACAGTCGCGTTTGTTCACATAAAGAATCACAGTTCCATATGCGAACAAAATCAGACAACGAATATCGACGACCGGGTCACGCAGATTTCCACGCACCAACGGCAACACGCCCGGCACGGCGGGCTCGGGCCACATCATCACGGCACCGATCGGCTGCGGCTTCCAGAGCGCGCAGTCGTCGTCACGCAGTCAGTTCGTCGCGGGCGTAGGTATCGTGCACCGCTTCTAAACGGCGCGCGGTCGTAAAATAAGAAGAGGCTCGCCATGAACGAGCCTTTTCGCAGTCAGGAGACGCATCATGAACCGCAGCAGCGCTGTGAACGTTCAAACCTTCCTCAACGAACAGCCGTTCTCGCCGTTCCAATGGCTGATCTTTTTCATGTGTTTCATCATCGTCCTGCTGGACGGTTTCGACACGGCCGCGATCGGCTTCATTGCGCCTTCGCTGATCGCCCAATGGGGCATCACGAAACCGGCGCTCGCGCCCGTGCTGAGCGCGGCGCTGTTCGGCCTCGCGTGCGGCGCGCTCGGCTCGGGACCGCTGTCGGACCGGCTCGGACGGCGCTCGATGCTGCTCGGCTCGGTGCTGCTGTTCGGCGTGGCCTGCCTCGGCTCGGCGTTCTCCAACAGCATCGAGCAACTGACCGTTCTGCGCTTCATCACCGGCGTCGGTCTTGGCGCGGCCATGCCGAACGCCGTGACGATGATGGGCGAGTACTGCCCCGACCGCCGCCGCGCGACCTTGATCAATCTGATGTTTTGCGGCTTTCCACTCGGCGCCGCATTCGGCGGTTTTCTCGCCGCATGGATGATTCCGCAGTTCGGCTGGCGCAGCGTGCTGCTGCTCGGCGGCACCGCGCCGCTCGTGCTGCTGATCGTGCTGGCGCTGAAGATGCCGGAGTCGGTCCGATACATGGTGGCCAGCAACAAGCCGGTTGAACGGATTCGCGCGGCGCTCTCGCGCATTTCGAGCGAAGCGGCGCAAGCCGGCACCTTCGTGATGACCGAAACCGCGCCGCAAACCGGCGGCAAAGGTCTCGCCGTGGTGCTGTCGCGCTCGTACATCATCGGCTCGGTGATGCTTTGGATCACTTACTTCATGGGCCTCGTGATCTTCTACGCGTCGATCAACTGGATGCCGATCCTGCTGAAGGACGCCGGACTCACGCCGCAACGCGCGACGCTGATCTCCGCGCTGTTCCCGCTCGGCGGCGTGGGTGCGGTGCTGTGCGGCGTGCTGATGGACCGCTTCAACGCGAACCGGATCATCGCGGCCTGCTACGCGCTCACCGCGATCAGCGTGTACTTCATCGGTCAGGCAGTCGGCAACGTGGGCGCGCTGGTGTTCATCGTGTTCGTCGCGGGCGTGTTGATGAATACCGCGCAGTCGTCGATGCCCGCGCTCGCCGCCGCGTTCTATCCGACCGAAGGCCGCGGCACGGGCGTGGCGTGGATGCTCGGGATCGGACGCTTCGGCGGGATTGCGGGGTCGTTTCTGGTGGCCGAACTGGCGCGCCGGCATTTCACGTTTGCCGGTATCTTCGCGACGATCGCGGTGGCTGGCGTGATCTCGTGCGTGGCGCTGCTGATCAAGCAGGCGGCGCGGCCGCATACAACTGCGGCGAATGCGCCGAAGGCGGAGTCGTTTGGGCATTGATGCGGGCGGGGCGCCGATGTGGCCTCGCAAGCGGGTACGCTGAATAAGCTGTTGATTCTTTGAGGCCGCCTACATAGGCGGCTTTTTTATTTGCGTCACGAGCAGCGCTGCGCCAGCGCCCGTAAAAAACACAACCCGTCACTTCCCGATAAACTACGCCGTTCTTTATCCATGCCGCCGCCGCGCTGGTGAATCGCCACCGCGTTCGCACCGACATTCATTTAAACAACAAGGTTCCAGTAATGAAACGCGTAGCCGTTTCCGCGATGCTTGCGGTGTGCCTCGCGCAACCGGCCTCCCAAGCCGTTGCACAAACAGTCAGCGATCAATGCTTTGCAATCGGCGACATCGCCGGCCAGGTGGCGTCGTGGCGTGCGCACAAAAAGACCAAAGCGCAAGCGCTCGCTCAGGCGGCCAGCTACTACAAGGATGAAGCCGACCGGCAAGCGGTCAACGGCATCATCGAGAAAATCTACAGCCCGGACGCGCCGCACATGACACCCGACCAGGCCAGCATGGCGTTCACGTCGGACTGCGCGGATCAGCGGAAACAGCAGGCGCCCAGGCAGTAGCGCCCGCTATCCGCACGAAGTATTCGCCGCCCTAGCGCTTGCGAAACGCATCCAGCGAGGTCAGCGCATTGCCGTGAAAATCGAACAACGTGTTGTTGTCCCACTGATCTCCGGCGCCGACTTTCCATCCGACGTTCGGCGTCGGTATCCACTCGGGCTCCCACCAGAACACGCCCTTGCCGTGGCCGTCGGGAATCGCCTTCACGATATCCGTCACCGCGCCCAGAAACTGCGCTTGGCCGGCAGGCGTCTGCGGGAAAGCGGTGGACCCCGTGTTGGTCATCGCGTTGGGTTCCGAATCGCCGTCGCCGGTGGTCCACGGATAGGCGGTCTCGACGACCATCACATCCTTGCCGTAGCGCGTCGCCAGATCGTTCGCGTTGTTTTGCAGATCACTTAGCGAACCTTGCCATTGCGGGTAATACGACAGGCCGATCACATCGAACGTGACGCCGCGCTGTATCGCGCTGTCATACCACCAGCGGCTCGTCGCATTGTTGCCGCCGCTGTCGATATGCAGCATGATCTTGATCCGCTCGTCGACGGATTTGACCGCGTCGTGCCCCGCCTTCAGCAATTGCGCGAGGTTGTCCCACTGATCGTACTTGCCGAGCGGCCACAGCATGCCGCCGGTGATTTCGTTGCCGACCTGAACCCACTCGGGACGCACGCCGTCGCGCTCGAGCATCTTGAGAACGTTCGAGGTGTACTCGAACAACAGCGTGCAGGTTTGCGCGATGTCCTTGCCGGCCCAGTCATGCGGCGGATACTGCTTGCCCGGATCGGCCCACCAGTCGCTGTAGTGGAAGTCGATCAGCACGCGCATGCCGAGCGCGGCAGCCCGGCGCGCCAGCACGCGCACATGTTCGGCGTTGTTGTAGCCGGCTGCGGGGCTTTGGTCGGCGGGAAAAAAGTTCGGATTGCCAGGATCATTCCAGACCTTGATCCGAATCGAGTCGACGCCGTGCTTCTTCAGAAGCAGCAGACAGTCGAGCGGCACACCATGCTCGTAGAATTTCGCGCCGTTCGCCTCCAGTTCCAGCAGCGTCGAGACGTCCGCGCCCATTGCAAACCGGTTGCCATGGCCGGCCGATGTCAGTTCGGCGGCGAGAGCCGGCGTGCCGACCGTCGCGCCGACACCAGCCGCGGCTGCGGCGGAAGCCAGCCATCCCAGCATTTCTCTTCGGTTCATCTGTCATCCTCCATTTTGAATGGCGGCTTTTTGGAAGGCCGCCTGTTCGGGGTTGAAGCGCTTGTTATTTCACCTCCTGCAATGCCTTCTTCCGACGTGATCCGCTTCGAGCGACTGCAGGTTCAGGCGTCTTTCCACGCGCAGACGTCGCCGGTTTTCAGCAGCGAATCTCCGAGCACGAAATCCGCATTGGCCGGCGCGGGAGCATGCACCTGCTCCGCGCCGAAATTGAACGCGAAGGTCAAACCGCCTCGCCGGCGAATGCGCAAACCATCGGCAAGCCGTTGCGTTTCGATGCCGGCCTCGTTCGCCGCTTGCTGCAAAACCGTGCGATGCAACGCATGCGACAACCACACGGCGACGTAACGAACCCTGCCGTGCGAAAGGATCGCGGGCCATGCGTCGTCGAATTGCGCATCGACGCGTGTCTCGCCATTGGCTCGCACGTGCTCGCGCCAATGGATCGCCATACCCTGCGTGCCGTCGATGGAAATCGCGGGCATAAGCGTCGGGCGCAGCGTTTCG
Source organism: Paraburkholderia sp. (assembly GCA_035636295.1). GTDB lineage: Bacteria > Pseudomonadota > Gammaproteobacteria > Burkholderiales > Burkholderiaceae > Paraburkholderia. The sequence continues at coordinate 4,485 of DASPZL010000056.1, read as the reverse complement.
ACTTCAAGTACCTGCATCGGCAAAACGCGTTGCAACGCGCCGGGCGGCAGGCTGGAGGGAATCGCGAACGTGGTGGTTTTCGAGCCGCTTCGCGGACCGAAAACCCATTGCGCGGTACTCCGCTCGATCTGGCCGACCAGTGCATCATCGATCACGGCGATGCTCGGCACCGCCACCAGCCGGTATGCGGAAAGATCGGCCTTGTTCGAAACGATATCGACGTCGAGCCCGAGTTCGCGCAGCGACTCGTAATAGTCGAACACCAGCGTCTGATAATCGAAGCTCTTGCCGTGACGCTGAATCTCGAACATCCATTGCGTCTCGTAGTCGAACACGACCGCAACCGGCGCACGCGCGGGCGCGCCGAGTCCCGTCAACGCCGGTGACTGCGCAATCTCACGCGCCGCCTGCCGTACTTCCAGGCCACCCGGCGACAGTTCGTTGTTCGGCAGATTGAGCCCGGAATGCATCTGCTCCTGCGCATACGGACACTGACGCCAGCGGAAATACGACACCAGCTCCGCGCCGTGCGCGAACGCCTCGTAAGCCCACAGCCTCACCATGCCCCTGGCCGGCACCGGATTCCAGGACGCCCAGTTCACCGGTCCGGCTTGCTGCTCCATCACCCAGAAACGCCCGCGGCCGATCGCCCGATAGCGGTCGTGATCGAACGCCGAGACATCGGGATGCGCGGTGCGCGCGTAACGCGCCTTCTGCTCTTCCGGAAGCGCGATCGATTCGGTGCGCGCGATCGGATAGCTGTCCCACGCGGCCACGTCGAGCGCGTTGTCGTCGGCAAAGCGGTAGTGGTCGAAGGTCGTGAAAAAGCCCATGAAGTTGTGCAGCAGATCCGCCGTCGGCGCATGCTGCCGCAACACTCCGATCTGCTCGCGATGAAAGCTCGCCACTTCGTCCGACATGAAGCGGCGGAAATCGAGCAGATGGATCGGATTGGCGTCGGTGGGCGTGAGGTTCGGCAAGCCGATTGCGTCGAATGACGGATACTCCATGCTCCAGAACACGTTGCCCCACGTTTCGTTCAGCGCATCGACACTCTCGTAACGATGCCGCAGCCATGTCTGAAAGCGCGTGAGCGCCGCACTCGAATAGCTCGGCACAGTATCGTGGCAACCGAGTTCGTTATCCGTCTGCCACGCGACGATAGACGGATGCCGTCCATAACGCTCCGCCATCGCGGTGACGACGCGCAGACATGCGCGGCGATAGGTTTCGCTGGAAATATCGTAGTGACGGCGCGAGCCGAAGTTCCAGCGCGTGCCGTCGGCGCGCACCGGCAATACGTCCGGATGCGCGTCGATCAGCCACTTCGGCGGCGACGCGGTCGGCGTGCCCATCACGAGCTTCAGCCCCGCATCCGCGAGCGTCGCGACGGCTTCATCGAGCCATTCCCATACGAATTCGCCGGCACGCGGCTCCATCCGGCTCCACGCGAATTCCGCGATCCGTACATGCGTGATGCCGAGTTCGACCATACGCTTCGCGTCGTCGGCCCACATCGATCGCGGCCATTGTTCAGGGTAGTAACACACACCTAGTTGCATGAGAGAGTCTCGTTGGAAGAAAACGTCGAACGGGCGCTCAGCCCTTGCTTGCACCAAATGTCAGGCCGGCGACGAAATGCTTTTGCATCGCGAAGAACATCAGCACCGAAGGCAACGCGGCCAGCACCGAGCCCGCCGCAACCAGGTTCCATGCGGTCGTCCATTGGCCCTTGAGCGCCGCGACGCCTACCGTGATCGGCGCGGCCTCGTCACCTTGCGTAAGACACAACGCCCAGAAGTAGTCGTTCCAGACGAACGTGAACACCAGAATGCCGAGCGCGGCGAGCGCCGGCCGGATCAACGGCAGCACGATGCGCCAGTAGATCGTCCATTCGCTCGCGCCTTCCACGCGCGCGGCTTCGATCAACTCGAACGGCAACTGCTTGATGAAATTGCGCAGAAACAATGTGCAAAAGCCGGTCTGAAACGAGACGTGAAAAATCACCAGCGCCCACACGGTATTGAAGAGCCCTACTTTCAGCGCCATGTCGCGCACGGGGATCATCAGAATCTGGATCGGCACGAAATTGCCGGCGACGAAGGCGAACAGCACTGCCGTATTGCCGGGAAACCGATAGGTCGCCAACGCAAAGCCCGCCATCGACGCGAGCACGATCGCACCAAGCACAGACGGCACCGTGATCAGCACGCTATTGGCGAAGTAATGCAGCATTGGCGTTTGCGTGAGCGCCGTGCCGTAGTTTTCGATCAGCGCGAAATGCTTGGGCCAACCCCAGTAATCGCCCTGAGAAAGCTCATCCGAAGAACGGATCGACGTGACGAGCACGGCCAGCATCGGCAGCAGCCACACGAGCAGCGCGATCGGCAGCGACGCTTTGTACAACGTGCGATTAAGCGGTTTCCAGCGTTCAACGGGAAGCGGGTACATGACACATCACTCCTGGAAATCAGCGTTCCTCGCGCAGCATGCGGCGCAGATGGAACACGATGTAGACGAGCATGATGGCGAACAGCACGACGGCAATCGCCGCGGAATAGCCTTCGCGGTAGTACTTGATGGCCTGGTCGTACATGTAATAGGCGAGCACGGTGGAGCTGTCGAACGGACCACCGCCGCTCATCACCGCAATCAGATCGAAGCTGCGCAGCGCGCCGATCACGGTCAGCACGACGGCCATGAACGTGGCGGGCCGCAGTTGCGGAAGAATCACGTGCCATAAGAGACGCAAACCCTTCGCGCCCTCCATGCGCGCCGCCTCGACCACCTCCGGGTTGATGCCCGTGAGACCGGTGAGATACAGCACCATGCAGAACGGCGTTTGCGGCCAGAGCGCGGCGAAGATGATGCCGAACGTCGCCGTGTGCGGATCGCCGAGCACGGGAATGCCATGGCCGACGATCAGGCGCAGCAAGCCGAAACCGGGATCGTAAAACCAGCTGAACACGAGACCGACCACCACGCCGGAGAGCACGAACGGCGCGAAGAACAGCGACTTCACCACGCGCATGCCACGAATATGCTGGTTCAGATACAACGCGAACAGCAGGCCGAGCGGCGGCGCCAGCAGGAACAGCGCGAGCCAGATCAGGTTGTTCTTGAGCGCCGTATAGAACGTGTCCGCATGAAACAGCTCGATGTAGTTATCCAGGCCCGCGAACGTCTTCGGCGTCATGCCGTCCCAGTGATAGAAGCTGAGCGAGATGCTGCTGATGATCGGATAAACCACGCACAGGCAAAACAACGCACAACCCGGCAACAGGAAGAAAAACGCGGCGCGGTGCTGATGACGGCGCGTCGTCGAGACGTGACGGTGCTGGGCCGCGGGTAAGCGGCGCGCTGCGGAATGAGACATGGATCGGGCCTCGTCGAAAATCGAAGGCGAGCGCCGGCCGTTGCACGCCGCCGGCGCTCCGGGACTTACTTCTTGTAGATGCGCTTGCGCGTCGCTTCGAGGCGCACGAGCACGGCGTCGAGTTGCGACGGATCGCTGTAGAACTGCTGCATCGCTTTCATGCCTTCGTCGGCCATTTCCTTCTGCATGTCGCGATCGTAAAACTGCGCGATGCCGCCCTTGGTGCTCGCGAGCGTCTGGAAACCGACCTTCGAAATCGGATCGTCAGGTTCGGCCGCCTGGCTGTTCGACGGCAACTGTCCCCAACCCTTGGCGAGATCGGCGTTGATCTGCGGCTGCTCCATGAAAGCGAGCAGCTTGCGGGCGTCGGTCTTGTTCTTCGCCTTCGCCGGAATCAGCAGCACGTTGACCGGACCGTCTTCGGCCATCGGCACGTTCGCGTCGATCACGGGGAAGCGGAAGAAACCCGTTTGCGGTTTGATCGACGCCGGAATGCTCGCCGAGAAGAACGTGCCCATCAGCATCATCGAAGCCTTGCCGTTCACGAGAAACGGTGCGATCGAATCGAGGTCGTACGAGAGCGCGTTGTCGATGTAGTAGTGATCGTCGATCAGCGTTTTCCAAGCGGTGTAGACCTTCTTCACGCGTGCATCGGTGTATGGAATTTCGCCCGCCATCAATTGCTGATGAAAAGCGTTGCCGTTGATGCGAAGGTCGAGATAGTCGAACCATGCAGCCAGTGTCCAGCTATCGCGCGCGGCGACGGCGATCGGCGCAACGCCGCTTGCCTTGAGCTTCTTGCAGGCGTCGAGAAATTCATCCCACGTTTTCGGCTCGGCCTTGATGCCCGCCCTCTCGAACAGATCCTTGCGATAGAAGAATCCGTACGCGTCGTAGCCGAGCGGCGCCGCGTACTGCTTGCCCTTATACGTCGATGCTTCCTTCACTGATGCGTACTGCTGCGACCAGCCGTTCTTGCTCCAGTCCGGCGAAAGGTCCTCGAGCAGGCCGCGTTGCGCGTAGTACGCCATCCGCTCGCCGTCGTGCCAGGACACGACATCGGGCGGATCGGTGGCGAGCCAGCCGCCCATTTGCACCTTGTACGCCTC
>DASPZL010000055.1:0-3846 GCA_035636295.1 Paraburkholderia sp. | reverse complement strand
CGCTTTGCAGGTTGATGTCGCGTGTCGCGTTCAGCACGACGTCCTGTCCGGAAAGCGATTCAGTACCCGGTCCAGCACCAATATGAAAAAAATGCTGTCGATATTTTTGTATACCGCATACTTTGTTCTGCATCAAACATTTCCTTCCCCAACTCGTGCCGCGCCCGCAGCCGGCCCTTACATAATTGACTACGATGAAGAAATCGCTCTCTACAGCCGCCACGCTCGGCTGCCTCGCCTGGGCCGGTGTGGTCCACGCCCAAGGCAGCGTCACACTGTACGGCCTGATCGACACGTCCCTCGGCTACGTCAACAATCAAGGCGGCGGCAGCACAGTCGCCGCCTCCAGCGGTACGACGCGCGGCAGCCGGGTCGGCTTTCTCGGCTCGGAAGACCTGGGCGGCGGCACCAAGGCCATCTTCCGGCTTGAGAACGGTTTCGACGTGACCGACGGCTCGCTCGGTCAGGGTGGCCTGCTGTTCGGGCGTCAGGCATACGTGGGGCTTGCCAACGACCGCTGGGGTCAATTGACGATGGGTCGCCAGTACGAGTCGATGGTCGACTACGTGGCGCAACTCACCGCCGCCGACTGGTCCGTGTACATGGAACACCCCGGCGACATGGATCTGACCAACCGCGGCGTGCGCGTCAACAACGCGGTGCGTTACCAGAACAGCTACGGAGGTTTCACCGGCAGCGCGATGTACAGCTTTGGCGGCGTGGCCGGCAGCTTCGGCGAAAACAGTATGTGGAGCGTGGGCGGCAGCTACGCGCAAGGGCCGCTCTACGTCGGCTTCGGCGCCACCTATGCGCGACAGCCGGGCAATCTGTCGCCGGGCACGTTCTGGAAAGACACGAACTCTGCCGACGGTGCCTACGCGCTCGCCGCGCACTCTTTCCTGACGGTCGGCGGCGGCGCGTCGTACAGGTTCGGCGGACTGAAGGCCAGCGCCGACATTACCAGCACGACCTACAAGCAGGGCTTCGAAGGGCAGAACGTGCACTTCATGAACTACGAAGTGAACGGCCTGTACTCCTTCACGCCGGCGCTCTCCGCCGGCCTTGGCGTGACCTACACGGACGGCACGGTCGACGCCACTGACAGCGATCCCCGCTACATCCAGTACAACGCGATCGCGCAATACGCGTTGTCCAAGCGCACGCAGGTCTACGCGTTCGCCACTTATCAGCACGCGATGACCGCCGGCCTGGTCGCCCAGGTCACGCAGTTCATCTCGGCATCGAACACGCAGAATCAGGCTGCGGCCGGCATCGGCCTGCGCCACGCGTTCTAGCTGCGAACAGATTGCAAAGAGTTGGCGTCACCTGCCAAACAGTATACAGTGTACTGAAAAGCGTAACAGGCGCATTTGGACCAATGTCCCATCTTCACGAACAAGGAGTTTTTTATGGCCGAACTGATGAGCCGCGACGCGTTCCGCGGCGCACTGGAACAAGCGATCAAAGGCAAAAGCGCCAATCAGGCGCCGTTCAGCATCGCCTGGGCGAGTGGCAAGCTGAGCCGCGCGCACCTGGCGCGCTGGGCCGAGAACCATTACCACTACGTCGGTCCGTTCGCGGACTACCTGGGCTATCTGTACGCCCGCATGCCGGAGCACATGACCGAGGCGAAAGACTTCGTGCTCGCCAACATGTACGAAGAAGAGATCGGCGGCGACCGTCATACGGACCTGCTGATCCGCTTCGCCGAAGCATGCGGCACGACGCGCGCACGCGTCACCGATCCGGACAACATGTCGCCCACCACACGCGGCCTGCAAGGCTGGTGCTACTCGGTGGCAATGCGTGAAGACCCGGTCGTTGCGGTCGCCGCGCTGGTGGTGGGTCTCGAATCGCAGGTGCCGTCAATCTACCGCAAGCAGACGCCGACGCTGCGCGAGAAGTACAAATTCACGGACGAGGAAGTGGAGTTCTTCGACCTGCACATCGTGTCCGACGAGATTCACGGCGAGCGCGGCTACCAGATCGTGCTGGAACATGCGACGACGCCGGAACTGCAGCAGCGTTGCCTGAAGATCTGCGAAGTGGGGGCGCAAATGCGTCTGCTCTACACCACCGCGCTCTATTACGACTACGTGGAAAAGGAAATCCCGCTGCCGGAACTGGGCCTCGCAGCCTGACGGGTTCGGTCGGCCGGCGCGTGTCGCGTCCGGCCGATTCTCATGGGCCACGGGCCGTGTGCAACCGGCGGATGAATCCATCCGCCGGACCGCAACGGCCTCGTCGCTTCAGATGAGCTGGTTTTTCCAATTGCAGGACGCAACAGTCATGACGAACGCTCCCACCTATTTCAATCATATCGACGGCGAATGGTGCCCCAGCCTGTCCGGCCTTACCTTCGACAACCTCAATCCCGCCGATACGCGCGACCTCGTCGGCCGCTTTCAGGCGTCGAATGCAGCGGACGCGACAGCCGCCGTCAAGGCGGCATCAACTGCTTTCGCGGGCTGGAAAAAGCTGTCGGTGGCGGCACGCGCGCAGTATCTGCTGAAAGCGGCCGACTACCTCGAACAGCACGCCGGGCGCTTCGGCGACGAACTCACCCACGAAGAAGGCAAGCCGCGTACGCTCGCTCGCGACGAATTCATGCGCGCGGCGCAGACACTGCGCTACTACGCGATCGAAGCGCAATCGTTCGGCGGCGAAACCTTCCCGACCGACGACCCCAAGATGAGCGTCTATACCTTGCGCGAACCGCTCGGCGTCGTCACGGTGATCAGTCCGTGGAATTTCCCCGTCTCGATTCCCGCGCGCAAGATCGCGCCCGCGCTCGTGTGCGGCAATACGGTCGTGTTCAAGCCGTCTTCGGACGCGCCGCTTGCCGGGTTGCGCCTGACCGAGGCATTGGTCGAAGCCGGCCTGCCGCGGGGCGTCCTGAACTTCGTCACCGGCAAGGCTGGCGAGGTCGGCCCGGCGATCATCGAGGCGCCGCAAATCCGCGCCATTTCGTTCACCGGCTCGACCGCCGCGGGCGAGCAGATCCATCGCGCCGCTTCGCTGTCCACGCGCACGCAGATGGAGCTCGGCGGCAAGAATCCGCTGATCGTGCTGGAAGAAAGCGACGTGCCGCTCGCGGTCGATCTGACCATCAAAGGCGGCTTTTCGCTGAGCGGCCAGGCATGCACCGGCACGAGCCGCGTGCTCATCACGCCGCAGGCCAAGGCGGCGTTCGTCGCGCAACTGGTCGAGAAGACCCTCGCGCTGAAAATCGGCAACGGCATGTCGGCGGACGCGCAGATTGGTCCACTCGCCACGGCCGGCCAGTTGCGCACGGTGCTCGCGTACATCGAGACCGGCAAAGGCGAAGCGAAGCTCGCGGCCGGCGGCGGGCAGTTGACCGACGGCGAATTCGCGCATGGCTATTACGTTCAGCCCACCGTGTTCGTCGACGTACCGCGCAATGCGCGGATTGCACGCGAGGAAATCTTCGGCCCTGTGATCGCGGTGATCGACGTAGCCGATTACGCCGATGCGATCGCCGTGGCCAACGACACCGAATACGGCCTCTCGGCCGCGCTCGTCACGCGCGACGCCGCGCTGATGGAACGCTTCGCCGGCGACATCGAAGCCGGCACGGTGAAGATCAACCGCACCACCACCGGCAATCTCGTGAACGCGCCGTTCGGCGGACTGAAACGTTCGAGCACGGCCACGTTCCGAGAGTCGGGGCGGGACGGCCTCGAATTCTATCTGCAAACCAAGACCATCTATCGCGGCGTCTGACGCCACCGGATCCACTTATTCGTCTTTGCCTCTCATGAAACCTTTCTTCAAACTCGAACTGGCCGAAGCGCGCCACATGATCGCAGCGGCCATCGCCCGGTC
>DASPZL010000054.1:0-14872 GCA_035636295.1 Paraburkholderia sp. | reverse complement strand
AAGCGACGACGCGAGCAAGAATGCAAACAGCACGGATAGGGGCGGCCTGGCGCATTGAGGCAAAGAATTTTTCATCGGAGTCGTCCGGGTAAGTCGGGTTGTTGGCAGGCTGCCTTTGGCGCGGCAGCCGGTGTCGAGCGTGCTATCGGGACGGACTCCCTGTCCGTCGGCATGCGCTTCGATAGCGCGCCGCCCGGCCGCCGCGGAACATCAGCACTCGCCTTTTTTCGCGTGACCCGGCGGACAGTGAGCGTCGGGGCGCAAGCGATAAGCGTCGCGATCGTGGTCGCGATGCCGCTGATGCTCTTCCCACTCGTTACGGCTCCAGTAACGCTGGCCGTCCCAATAGCGGTCGCCATGCCAGCCCTGGGCCACGGACGCGCTCACCGGCGTCGCGCTGTGCGGCGCGAGTGCCGATGGAAAGACCAAAACCGCCGGCATGCGCGGCGATGGAAAGACCCATCGCGCCGGCAATTGCCGCGAAAACAAAAATGCGCTTCATAACCGACTTCTAAAATTGCAACTGCGGGTTGTGCAACTGAACCGCCGACGTGAGTCGATGGCGAAAAAAAAGCGAGCCGATGGCAGACATCGGCCCGCATATTGCCTACGTCAACCGATACTTACGGCTTGACGGGCGCTTCGTCGCTCGCTTGCGTGCCGCCAGCAGCCGACGCGGCGTGGTGTTCATGCGCGTGCTTGTGATGCTTTTTCGCGTGGTGATGCTTGACGGCCGGCGCTGCGGCTTCCGATGCGGCCACCGGGGCTTGTGACGGTGCTGCGGCAGGTGCCGATGCCTGCGCGAATGCGCCGATCGAGAACAGACCCGCGACGGCAACAGCGAGAATTTGCTTGTTCATTAATGGTATTTCCTTAACTTACTGCGTTGAGTGACCTCTTCACGGTCGCGTGTTCAACGAGTGTCAGGGCAAAGCGTTGACAGCATCGCGAGGAACTCCGTATTCCTTGACAATTTGTCACGTCTTTGCGCACCACCGGGTCAGATGTGCGGATATTTGACAGCTGAAAAATGCTGAGTCGGCACGGCGTGCCGCACCGTGCGTGTGGAGGTATTGAGATGGTTTTTTGAGGCACGCGTTGCGCGCAATTCAGCGCGACCGCGCGCCTCAGCTCCCGCCTTCAATCTCAGGCATCGGCGCGAACAGCGCGTCGAGGTCGTCGTCCGAGAACTTGGCGGCGCCGGCGGCGTCTTCGGAGAGAATGCTGTCGGCGAGGCCCGCCTTCTGCTCCTGCAGCTCGACGATTTTCTCTTCGATGCTGCCCGCGGCAATCAGCTTGTAGACGAACACGGGCTTGTCCTGCCCCAGCCGATGCGCGCGGTCGGTCGCCTGATTCTCGGCGGCCGGGTTCCACCACGGGTCGTAGTGAATCACCGTGTCGGCGGCGGTGAGGTTCAGCCCCACGCCGCCGGCTTTCAGGCTGATCAGGAACAAGGGCACCTCGCCCTGCTGAAAACGCTCGACCGGCGTGATGCGATCCGTCGTGTCGCCGGTCAGGATCACGTAGGGAATCGCGGCTTCCTCGAGCGCTTGCGCGATCAACGCCAACATGCCGGTGAACTGCGAGAACAGCAGCACGCGGCGCCCTTCTTCTATCAGTTCGGGCAGCATCGACAACAGCAGATCGAGCTTCGCCGAACGCATGGCGCGCGCGCCCTTCTCTGCTTTTTCCGCACGCTCGCGCTTCTCGCCTGGCGCGTCAATTTCATTAGCTATCTTGATCGTTTTCACGAGACGCGGATCGCAGCACACCTGGCGCAGCTTCAGCAACGCATCGAGCACGATGATGTGGCTGCGCGCGAGACCTTGCGCGCTGACCGCGGCGCGCACCTTCTCCTGCATCGCCGTGCGCACCGTTTCATACAGATCGCGCTGCGCGCCTTCCAGATCGACCGAGCACACGATCGTGGTCTTGGCGGGCAACTCCCTCGCGACCTCGTCCTTGCGACGGCGCAGCATGAACGGCCGGATGCGGCGCGCCAGCAACGCGCGGCGCACCCCGTCGCCGTTCTTCTCGATCGGATTGCGCCAGCGTTTGGTGAAGTCTTTCTGGCTGCCGAGAAAACCCGGCAGCAGAAAATCGAATTGCGACCACAGCTCGCCCAGGTGATTCTCCAGCGGCGTACCGGTCAAGCACAGCCGATGCCGCGCGCGCAATCCGCGGATCGCCTGCGCGGCCTTCGTGGTGGCGTTCTTCACGTACTGCGCTTCGTCGAGAATCAGCAGATGGTAGTCGTGCTCGGCAAGCACCTTCTGATCGCGCCACAACAGCGCGTAAGTCGTCAGGATCAGTTCGTGTTCGCCGATCTGCTCGAAGCGCTCCTTGCGCTGCGGGCCGTTCAGCGCCAGCACTTTCAGGTCGGGCGCGAAGCGGCGCGCTTCCTCGCGCCAGTTGTGCACGAGCGTGGTGGGCACCACGATCAGCGCCGGGCGGTTCAGGCGCCCCGCCTCTTTCTCCGCGAGGATATGCGCGAGCGTCTGCACGGTCTTGCCCAGACCCATGTCGTCGGCGAGCACGCCGGCCAGATCCTGTTCGCGCAGAAACTGCATCCAGTTCAGCCCCTGCTGCTGATACGCGCGCAGTTCCGCCCGCAAGCCGCGCGGCACCGGCACCTCGTGCAAACCCGGACCGGCTTGCAGACGCTGCGCCAGTTGACGGATCGAGTCCTCGCCCTGGAATTGCCAGCGGCCGGTGCTGTTCAGCGCTTCGAGCCGGCCGGCATCGACGGAAGGCACGCGCAGCGGCGCGCCCTCGGCCAACGAGCCGCCCAGCGCATCGAACAGGTCGACCAGCACGCGCACCACCGGCTTCAGGCGGTCGGCGCGCAGACGCAGGCGCTTGTTTTCTTCCGTCTTCAGTTCGATCGGCTCGTCGTCGGCGATGCTTTCAAGCGCGCCGCCGAGCCAGCGCCGGTCGCGCCTGAACAGATCGGCGAGCAGCGGCTCGAGCCGCACGTTGCGCTCGCCGATGCGGATGCCCATCTCCAGATCGAACCAGCCGTCGCCCGCCTGATGCGCGGTACCGTCGATCGCGTCGATCTCGATGACGTTGTAGCGGAACTCCGGCGCCATCGTCACGCGCCAGCCCTTGCTCAAGAGCTCCGGCACGGCGTCGTTGACGAACGCGGACCATGCCTCGGCATCGGGCAGGCCGAGCATCGTGTCGGGCAACAGCCGCGACCCATGCACGCGGCTCGTGGGCACTTTCTGCAGGCCCGTCTTGCGCAGTTCGAGCAGACGCTTTTTCTCGGCCTCGTAGCGGCGGCGGATGTGGATGACGTCACCGCCCGGCATCGGCACGAGCGTGACGCTGCTGTCGACGTTGATGCTGACGCCGTCGTAATCGAAACTCACGCCGGCCAGTTCGACCGCTTCCGGCTTGCGCTGCGCGGCTCTGCCCGCCGACGGCAGCGCGTGGCTGTTGAGCGTGAGCACCGGCACCGGATCGACGTCGATCACACGGATCGTGGACGCATCGTGCGCGGGCGGCAGCGGCAGCTCGGGCGCGATCTCGCGCAGCACCGAGGCGACCAGCGGCGCTTCGGCAAGCGAGATCGGCGGCATGGCCAGGTAATCGGGCAACTGCTGGAACGGCAGCGACGATTGCACGATGCCGGCTTCATGCGCCGCGCCGTCCACGTACCAGACCGGCTCGGTCGGCAGGACCATGCTCGCGCGCGGCTCGGTGCACAGCACGGGCCGCAGACGTTCGTCCGCGAGCGGCTCCCACTCGATCCGGCCGGGCCGGTCGGCGCCGCGCGACAGCGGAGTCGGTCCTTCGCGACCGGGCTCGGGTTGGAACTCGAAGAACAGACGACCCGTCGCGATCAGTTTCTGCAGCATTTCCGCGCCGCTCGTGCCGCGCAGGATGAACTGGCCGAAATCCTCGCGCGAGCGGCCAAGCCACAGGCCGCGCAAGATCGACAGGTCTTCGTCGGAAACGAACCTGGGTTGCTTGAGCAGCGCCGCCTCCACATTGCTCCAGGGCTCGTCGACTTCGAAAATCGTGCCGTCGGCATTGCAGCGCGCGCGGTACAACACGACCTCGTGGCGCATGTGGAAGTTGGACCAGTTCAGCAGATAGGCGAGCGTCTGGGTGCGCGCGGCGCCTCCCTTTTGAGCGAGCGCGTCGGCGGCCTCGGCGCGCGCGCGAAACCGCTCGAGCCAACTGACCAGCTCGGGCCGCACGCTCGAGGCGGGCTCCGCTTTCGCCGTGGACTTTGCCTGCCGGTAGCCGGCGCGCCGCTCGTCGCCGTCGTCGATGTGGATGATGTGGTCCATCTCATCCTGATACTCGAGCGCGGCGAGCAGCAACGCAGCAACATGCTTGCAGTTCCGGCCGACCGGGCAGGTGCAGTCGCTCTGCGCCCAAGGCAATCCGCCACCGGTACGAAAGCGCACCCGCGTTCTATAGGGAAGCGGTTGCGTGCCCTGCACGTTACCGCTCAGCGTGGCGCCGTGCCATTGCACATTGGTGACGGCGCCCACCGAGCGCGCCTTGGCGACGGTATGGTCACCAAGCCATTCCGCAATCCGTTCCCGATCAAAGAAAACTGACGACATCAGGGTCCATCCTGTTCGAGCCGGCGAAGGCGGTCGTGCGCGGATGGAATGGGCGCGGCAGGCGCTGTGCGCGTCTATCGGCGAGTTTCCGTCCGGCATCGAATGCCAGTGGTAACCGGCCATTTTACGCGTTGGACGGAATTGACTGTGGCGGCGGCTCGTCGCCGGCGATCTGCTGCCCGCAACCGTGCATCTGAAGGCGCCTTATGATCCGCGTTCTGAGCGGGTGAAGAGCTAACGCCTGCAGCGCGCGGTATTCAACGCAAGAACACGTCGCGATACCGGCGCGCCCGTTCCCCATGCGCACCGGCCATCGGCACCATCAGTTGGCGCGATCAGTTGGCGCTGTCCGCCGGCACGCTGCCGCTCGCGACGCGATTGGCGGCCGCTTGTGCGGCGAATGCTTCCCTTTGATGCTCGACCTGCTGCGCGAAAACAGGGCTTACGTCGGGATACGATGCGTCGGTCACGTAATTCAAGCCGTTCGCCTGCGCTTCGATCAATTCCTGGTACACCTCAGCACGTGTCTTGCCTTGTGCAAAAGCGCTCGACGAAGCGGCCAGAACGACAACGGACAATGCGGCAAAAGCGATCTTCTTCATGATGAACTCCAGTAAGTGTTGTGCAGGTTTGCATGAAGGAGAACCACACGTTCGCGGCTTTTATTCCTGCGGCAACGCTTCGAAAAAAACAAACTTCAAACGTGGAATAAAGCGGCCGGTGAATCGGTTTGCTCGCCGTTCAGAGGCGCGGCAACGCGCGTAGCACGCGGGCCGCCGAACAGCGTCCCGACTCGCGGCGAAAATCGCGCACGGGACCTATGGAATAAACCCTCGCCTGCGCGTGTTCGCCTCTCGATGGCTGAAATTCCACCACTGCCGACACCATGACCTCGACCGACGCCCCATCCAACCCGCCGCTTTCAGAAGCCGACATTCAGGCCTACGCCGACGGCACGCTGACGCCGGAACGCGCCGCGTTTTTGCGGGACTACCTGGGCAAGGACCCGGCGGAAGCGCGCCGGGTGGCGTTCTACGGCAGGTTGAACGCGCAGATTCAGCAGGCCTTTCAGACAACCGACGAACCCGTGGCGAGCAGCGCCGCCCCCTGGCGCCGCGCGCTCGAGCGCCTGAATACGGCACGGCGTCAAAGCAGGCTGCTCAACACGCTGATGGCGCTCGTTCTGACGGCGGTGACCGCAAGCGGCTGGCTTGCCGCCACTCAGGTGTCCGCCCAGGCGCTCAACAATGCCGCCGTGATGGCGTTGGCGGAAATCGACGCCGCGCGGTTTTCCGCCGCGTCGCCGACCCGAACCGACGCGTCCGCGCCCGATCTGACGGCGATCGGGCTGCGGCTGGCGGATCGGCGGGTCCTGTCGCTCGGCCCGTTCCAGCGCGCCAGCGAGTTCATCTATCTGAACGCGGACAACCGGCCGGTGGTGGTGATTTCAACCTTGGCGCTGCTGGCGCCGGCGCAGCCGCAGTGGGGCGCGCGCCGTATCGGCGACATCCGCCTGCTGACGTGGACCGCGCAGCAGCAGCGTTTCGTGGTCGCCGGCGACGCCCGCACGCACGGCCTGATGCGCGCCGCCGACGCGATGACGACGCGATGAGCCTTCGAGGAACGTCACGATCCGATGCCACGCAAACGGAATAAAATGCGCCCATGCGTGTTCGCACCTCAACTGCATCAGTTGACCCTTCAGTTGGCCCGAGCAACGGCCGCCGATCCCGCGCCCACGAAAAGCCCCACGATTGGGATGAAAAATGGATGTCCGTGACGAGTTGATGGAGCATGTGCCGCGCTTGCGGCGCTATGCGCGAGCGCTGATCAACAATCGCGATCTCGCCGACGATCTGGTGCAGGACACGCTCGAACGCGCACTCGGCCGCACCGGCATGTTCCAGCAAGGCACCGACCTGCGCGCGTGGCTCTTCACGATCATGCACAACGTGTTCGCCAATCAGGCGCGCAAAGCGTCGGCGCGAGCCGTCCACGTGGCGGTCGACGACGAAAGCGTCCACGAAAGCGAATTCGCCGTGCCGTCCGACCAGACCCGCTCGCTGGAAATGCGCGACCTCGACTACGCGTTGCAGCGCCTGCCCATGGAACAGCGCGAAGTCGTGCTGCTCGTGGGCCTCGAGGAAATGAGCTACGCCGACGTGGCGCTCGCGCTGAATATTCCGATCGGCACGGTGATGTCGCGGCTTTCGCGCGGGCGCGAGCGGCTTCGGGCATTGATGGCGGGCACGCAGCCCGGCGCAAGATTACAGGTGGTGCGATGAGCGACCAACAGACGCCGATCGGCGAAGAAGAACTGCACGCCTACGTGGACGGCACGCTGTCCGACGAACGCCGCGCCGACGTGGAGCGCGCGCTCGAACAGAACCCCGAACTGGCCGCCCGCGTCAGCGATTATTTTTCGCTGAACAACATGTTCCACGAGCGCTATGACCGCGTGCTGAGCGAGCCCGTGCCCAAACGCCTGCAGGCGCCCGCGCCGCGCCGCTGGCGCATCGCGGCCAACTGGCCGCAGTTCGCCGGAATGGCCGCGGCGCTGGTGCTGGGCGTGGGAATCGGCGTGGGCACGCATAGGGGGCAGGACGTCGTGGCGCCGCTAGCCGGCCGCTCGGACACGCGCCCCGTCAGCGCGGACAGCGCCGAAGTGTTCGCGCGGCAGGCGGCGCTGGCGCATGTGGTCTATATGCCCGCCGTCGACCGCCCGGCCGATATGACCGCGGATCACGAACAGGATTTCGTGCAATGGCTGTCCAACCGGCTCGGCACGAATGTTCATCCGCCGATGCTCTCGAAGAGCGGCTTCAATCTCTCGGGTGGCCGCCTGTTGCCGGGCGCCGACGGCCCCACCGCGCAGTTCATGTATCGCGGACCGAACGGCGAGCGTGTGACACTGTGCATTTCACGCCGTCAGGTGAACTCGAACACGACCGCGTTCAAGCTGTATCAGGACGGGCCGGTGAACGTGTTCTATTGGGTCGACGGCGACTTCGGTTATGCGGTGTCGGGCGGGATCGATCGCAAGGAGTTGCTGCAACTGTCGCACGACGTGTATTCGCAGTTGACGGGTGCGGCGCCGGGCTGATAGGCGTACGCTACGCCGCTTTTTTGCTCGTCGAGCATGGCTCGATTCGCGTGTTGAAACCGATCGGCTAGCGGACATCGAGCGTATCGAGTTCGATCATGCCGCCCGGATGCGAGCTTGACCTGATCAACTCGCGTGGCGTAACGCCCAATAACCTGCCCATCCAATGCGCCATATGGCTCTGATGCGCGAAGCCCGTATCCAGGGCGACCTGACTCGCACTCAGCCGGGCTTCAAGCAATAGCGTTCTTGCTCGCTCCACTCGCCGCTGCACCACATACTGATGCACCGGCATGCCGAGCGTTTCACGAAACAGCACCTTGAAATGCGGCACGCTCAGATCGGCAAGCGCCGCCAATTCGCTCAACGTGAGACGCTGATCGAGATGCGCCTCGATAAACTCGATTACGCGGGCGGCGGTCTTCGGTGCAAGCGTGCGCCGTTTGTTGTCGAGCGTCGGCGCGCCGCCGATCAGCCGCACCACCATCGCCGTGCAGAGGCTCTCGGCGTAAAGCGGATCGGATGCATCGTCCGCTTCGAGTTCGGCGCGTAACGCCCACGCGAGATGCTGAAAGCGCGGGTCGCGCATCTGGAGCTGCGGGTGAAGCCGCGCCTCGCTCGACTTCAGTTCCAACTGTTCGACGGTCCTCTCTGCGAACTCCACGCCGATCCATACGCTGAAGATCGTGCACGCGGATTCATCGCTCCACTGCCCGTCGAATCCCGCGGGAATCACGTCCGCGTCGCCATGTGACTGAATCCGCGAGTAGCGGCGTTCGTGGCATAGGCAGCGCGCCCTGACCGGCGCGCCCACATGCACGCCCACGCGATGATGTCTGAGCGCCGGAATCCGGTGCAGTCCCGCCGACACGTTCACCAGTTCCGCGCCGAAGCCTTGCCAACCCAGCGTCTTGCTGGAGCGTAAAGCGATGCGGGAACCGCTGTGCGGTTGCGGCATGGGTGTGACGGCATTCATCGCGTCCTCTCGTGCAAGGTGGCCAACGTGGATGTATTGTGCTGCGTTTTTCGCCGCTTCGCTTGACGCTTCGCATTCCCGCGCTCCCACTGCGGCGCCGCAAACAAAACAATCATCCGAATCTGCGCATCGCGATCCTTGTCCGCGCGTTTTCCGGTTCGCGCGTCCCTATGATGGCCGTATCGATCGATGAAGGAGCGCAACGTGTTCGTGATTTTTGGAGCGGCAGGCAACGTAGGCAGAGCGAGCGCCGCGGCATTGCGCCGGGCGGGACGCACGGTGCGCGCGGTGGTACGCAACGAAAAACAAGGCGCGCCGCTGGCGGAGATCGGCTGCGAAATCGCGATCGCCGATCTGCTCGACGCATTTTCGGTTGCGCGCGCAATCAAAGACGCTTACGCGGTGCAGATACTGTGTCCGGTGCCGCATGCGCACCCCGATCCCGCAACCGAAATGCGCCGCATGATCGACGTCGCTGCCGACGCATTGCGCGCCGCCCCGCCGCAGCACGTGCTCGCGCTCTCCGACTACGGCGCCGAACATGCCAGCGGCACAGGCATCACGACGCTGTTCCACTACCTTGAAACGCAACTGCAACCCGTTGCCTCGCAACTAACGTTTCTACGCGCCGCCGAACACATGCACAACTGGGCTCGCGTGTTGCCCATCGCGCTTTCCAAAGGCGTTTTGCCGAGTCTGCATCATCCGTTGAGCAAGCTGTTTCCCACGGTGGCGGCGCAGGACGTCGGGCTGCTGGCCGCCGAACTGCTGCTGGACGAGCAGCCGGCGAAGACCTCGCCGCATGTGGTGAGCATTGAAGCAAATGAGCGCGTGAGTGCATTCGACGTTGCACGGCTCGTCGGCGAATTGACGCGCCGTCCGGTGATTGCGCGCG
Source organism: Paraburkholderia sp. (assembly GCA_035636295.1). GTDB lineage: Bacteria > Pseudomonadota > Gammaproteobacteria > Burkholderiales > Burkholderiaceae > Paraburkholderia. The sequence continues at coordinate 5,315 of DASPZL010000054.1, read as the reverse complement.
AAGTGCCGCGTAGCGAATGGGCTGCCACGCTCCGTGCGGCGGGACTCGGAGAACACCACGCGCGCCTCATCACGGAGCTATACGACGCGCACAACGCCGGCCGCATCGACGTGGAAGCGGGAGCCAGCGAGCGGCGCTTTGGCGCGACTGGGCTAGTCGAGGTGCTGGCGGCGATCGTCTCGCTCGTCGCCGCGTCGGCCCAGACCTCGGCCGCACGCTAAACGACGGAGCCCGTCATAGGAGACACACCATGAACACCTGCCCTTTGCTGCGCGCTTCGACGGAATCGCGGAAGATCGCGGCCCGTCGAACCACTGGAACCGCGCAAACGCAAACAGGCACGAGGGATAACACCCGCTACTGGCTGGCGTTATCGGCAAGTCTCGCGGGATGGCTAGGCTGGCGAGCGCTGCGGGACGTGCTGAACGCGATTCCAGATAGCAACGACGACTTCGGTTTGTTCTGATTCGCCGCGGCCCGCGCGAGCCCCTGATTTTCCAGCAGAAAAATCGACGCTGCAACGCCGTCCGCCGCTTGCAAAAGCGAGCCGACGGCACACGCGCCGCTTATTCGTTCTCGTCGAAGTAGTGACCAAACTTCAGCTGCTTGGTGCGGATATAGCGCTCGTTTTCCTCGCGCATCGGAATCGCCAGCGCGACTCGCTCGCACACCGGAATGCCGTGCTTGGACAGCGTGTCGAACTTCTCCGGATTGTTGCTCATCAGGCGCACCGAGGTCACCTTCAGCGTGCGCAAAATACCCGCCGCCGAATCGTATTCGCGTGAGTCGTCGGGCAAGCCCAGATCGAGATTGGCCTCGACGGTGTCGCGCCCTTGCTCCTGCAGCGCATACGCGCGGATCTTGTTCGACAGGCCGATGCCGCGCCCCTCGTGGCCGCGCAGATACAGCAGCACGCCGCAGCCTTCGGCCGCGATATAGCGCAGCGCGAGATCGAGCTGCTCGCCGCAATCGCAGCGATAGGAGCCGAGCACGTCGCCCGTGAGGCACTCCGAATGCAGGCGCGTCAACACGGACGACTGGTTCGCGACGTCGCCCATTACGAGCGCGAGATGTTCGGCGCCGCTGTCGACCACGCGAAACACATAGGAGGTGAACGTGCCGTAGCGCGTGGGAAGCGTGGCGGTAGCGTCGAGAACGACGCATTCGCCGCTGATGGCGCCGTCGGCCGTGGGCGACGGATCGTGAGACGTGAGCATGGCGTTAGACAGTGGTGCTGACATGAACCCGATCAAACCGGGGATAAGGTACGGACTGGGAGTTTACCGCTAATCGGCGCGCCGCACCCGGATGCCCTTGCCCGGTGCACGGAGCCGCCCTGGCGCCGCGCCACTACCCGAACTCAGCGCGCCGCGCGCCCCAGGTATTCCCGCAGTACTGCAGCGCCGCGTCGCGCCTATACTGGAATGACCTGTCCCTCACGACAGCGCGCCGCGCCGGCGCGCTGCATAGCGAAACGGAGCCGCTCCATGACAAGCGTTGCACAGCTTCTTAAAACGAAACCGAATAACACCATCGTCTACACGATCGGGGTCGACGATTCCGTCTACGAGGCGATCAGGCTGATGGCCGAAAAAGGCATCGGCGCGCTCGTGGTGACGGACGGCGACAGCATCGCCGGCATCGTCACGGAGCGCGACTATGCGCGCAAGGTCGTGCTGATGGACCGTTCGTCCAAGGCCACGCCGGTGCGCGACATCATGAGCAAGGCCGTGCGCTTCGTCCGCCCCGATCAGGGCACCGACGACTGCATGGCCCTCATGACCGAGCGCCGCATGCGCCACTTGCCGGTGATCGAGAACGACAGGCTGGTGGGCATGGTGTCGATCGGCGACCTGGTGAAGAACATCATCGCCGAACAGCAGTTCACCATTCAGCAGCTCGAGTTCTATATTCACGGCGAGCGCCCCTGACGTACGCCGGACCTCATACGCCGCGAAAAAGGACGCAAAAAAAGCCCAATCCTTGAAAAGGTTGGGCGAAGCTACCTTGCGGCAGCGGAGGTTCCCTGAATTGTGGACCGAGGTTTGCGCCGCGGCGGGCTGGCAGGCCAGCGGGCCTCGCACAAGCCTCACGCTGAGAACAAAGACGCTGTATTGTCATGCGCGCCGCATGAAGCGGCGCACACGTTGCTACTTTCCCAATACCCGAACTTAATTACCGAAATAAACCGACTTCGGACCCGAGCTCGGCTGGACCACGCCACCCGATTGCGACGAACCGCTCATCGGCGCGCCGTAACCGCTGGTGTCGGCGACCGGTTGCTGCGTTTGCGCGACGGCCGGGTTTTGCTCCTGAACACGACGCTCAGCGGCTTGAATGTCGGCCGGATAAGCCGGGTCGCTGGCGGTGGCCGGGTTGTAGCCGGCTCGTTCCAGTTGAATCAGTTCGTTGCGGACTTCCGCACGGGTCACGGGTTGCTGGCTCGATTGAGCGAACGAGGCGACCGGGGCGGCGAGAACGGCGGCAATGGCAACTGCCTTGATAAACGAGTTCATGATGACTTACCTCCAGATTGATTTTTTGCTTCGCTTGCCACACACCATGTGAGCAGCGAGTAAGTGCAGTCTAGTCACCGGCGCGCCGAGGGAAAACCCTTAATTCCGAGATACATAATTGTTTCGATCGCAACAGTGCGGCGGGATTTACCGCCGTATGCGGATTGAGTCGATGGTTCGCCGTAATAATTCGCGACTTCGTAACCCTTTGTGTCTGACGTTTCCAAAACGCATCTTGTCCCGGTGCGTTTTGCCGCCACCCGCGCCGTTGCCGGTCAGATTTGCGCGCCCGCCTTGTGGCCGGCATGCAGGCTGAGCAGCAGCTTTCGCGGCCCGCTCACGAACACGCTGCCCGGTTCGAAAAACCGCAAATGTCGATGCATTTCGCGCGACAGACCGATGCGCGTCGTCACGCCAACCGGCAGTTCGCCTCTTTCGATCACGCCGATCCACAGGCCGCGCCCAGTGCAAAGATCGCGGCCGTCGAACGACTGGCCGATGCCGAGCGCGGTGGTCAACCGGCCGGGTCCGCGAGCGAGATCGCGCAGCGGCACGCCGGGCCGCCGCGCTTCCATCAGCGGCAGACCTTCGAGCGGCTCGATCGCGCGAAACAGGATGCCCGCGCCGACCTCCTCCGCCTCCGCGGACATATTCAGCATGTAAGACAGTCCGTACGTGAGGCGCACGTAGGCATGACCCCGCGCGCGAAACATCGAGCCGTTATACGGACGGCGGCCTATAAACGCATGGCTGGTCGAATCGCCGACCGGATAGGCCTCCGTCTCGACGATCCGTCCGCTGATGCGCCCTTCGGGCAAATCGTGCACGAGGTACTTGCCAATCATGAAGCGCGCCAACTCGATCGTATCGACCGGCAAATCGTCACGATGCAATGGCAGGATGGGGAGCAACTGTTTAGACATGCGTTCGGCCCTGTTTTTAAGGTGCAAAGCGCGGAGTTCGATAGGTGCGCCATGCCAAGCGGTATCGCGCCATCGGTCTGTTTTCATCGGCCGATTCGTTGTACTCAAGCCTCATTTCATGGCAGCGTCGCATTCACCATGGCACCAATTGGAGTATCGTGTGTTTCCGGCCTGCAGCACAGCCTTTGCCGGCTAGCGTGCGCTTCGGCCCGCTTGAATCAGCACCCAGCTTGCATGCATTCGCAGTACCCGCAGAAGCGTTCCGTTCAGATTTAATCCCGAAGTACCGCAGGTGCACTACACCGTCCCCATCCGGGGATCGTCGTATTCATGACAACAGGAGAGAGTTGAATGAAAGCATTCACGGCAATCAAGATGGTCGGCGGCGCGCTGATCGTTCTGGCGTCCCTCAACGCGTATGCGCAAAGCAGCGATGCCGCGGCCCCGGCCGCGCCAACGGCAGCGTCGACGGCGCCGACCGCCAAGCAGACCAAGGCCGCCAACCGGGCCTTGGGGCGCAAGGTGCGTAGCGCGCTGTCGAAGACCAAAGGGCTGAGCATAGCCAACATCACCGTGCGTGCGCGTGGCGGCGCGATCACGCTGGCCGGCTCGGTGCCCGAGCAGCCGCAAGTCGATCTGGCGACTCAGGCCGCTCAAGGCGTAGCCGGCGTGACCTCGGTGAAGAACGCGCTGACGATCCGCCCGGTCGGGCAGTAATTCCGGTCGGCCGCGACAGTAGCGATATACCCGGGCGTCGATGCTTTTTGACAAGGCACCGACGCCCGATTATCCGATTTCAACCGGTTCAGCCCGGCCCGGCGCGCCGCGGTTCACTCGAGACCACAAGCCGTCAGCCAGCCGGACTACACTGCAACCACACTACATTTCCCGCGCAAGCCCGCTTGACTGAAGCCTTCCGGCCGGCGGTCGCCTTGCGCCGGGACATACCGGATGCCGCACTACGAAAACCTCGATCGCCATCAACTATCCCTTATAATTTAATACATTAGGACACATTTCTCACAAACAGCATTAGCATCCGCGTTCGCTTCGAGCCCAGACGGAGCCCATCCGCGCCAATCAAAACAAGCAATAAAAGGAAGCCCGAATGACCACGCCCGCGACCGTTTTACCCCGCTGGACCATCGCCGCGCCGTTCGTCGCGTGGATCGTGCTAGGCGTCGCCTATGCGTTGCCGGGCAACGGGCTGCTGCTCGCGCTGATCGGCGTGGCGCTGTGCGCGGCGGTCTTCACGGCCGTGCACCATGCGGAAGTGGTCGCGCATCGCGTCGGCGAGCCGTTCGGCACCCTGGTGCTGGCGGTGGCCGTCACCGTGATCGAGGTCGCGCTGATCGTCTCGGTGATGCTGACCTCCGGCCCGGAAAAGGCCGGCCTCGCGCGCGACACGGTGTTCGCCGCGGTGATGATCGTCTGCAACGGCATTGTGGGCATTTGCCTGCTGGTCGGCGGCATCCGGCATCGCGAGCAGGACTTTCAAAGCCGTGGCGCGGCCGCGGCGCTGGCGGTGCTCGCCTCGCTGTCCGTGCTGACGCTCGTCATGCCGAACTACACGACCACGAGTGTCGGCCCGGTGCTGTCGCCGTCGCAACTGGCGTTCGCGGGCGTTTCGTCGCTGGTGCTGTACGGCGTGTTCGTGTTCGTGCAGACGGTGCGGCATCGCGATTACTTCCTCGCCGACGTGTCCGATGAAGACGTGCACGCCGCGCCGCCGAGCGTCGGTGTCGCGCTGGCGGCCGGCGGTTTGCTGCTGGTGTGCCTCGTCGCCGTCGTGCTGCTGGCGAAGGTGCTGTCGCCGGTCGTCGAAACCGCGGTGCAGAACGCGGGCGCGCCGCCGGCGGTGGTCGGCATCATCATC
>DASPZL010000053.1:0-9725 GCA_035636295.1 Paraburkholderia sp. | reverse complement strand
TTCAAACCGAAAAAATCCGTGGCGCTGTCCGGCGTGACCGCGGGGAATACGGCGCTGTGCACGGTCGGCAAGACCGGCAACGACCTGCATTACCGCGGCTACGACATTCTCGACATCGCCACTGCCTGCGAATTCGAGGAGATCGCCTATCTGCTGGTGCACGGGAAACTGCCGACGCAAGCCGAACTGAGCGCGTACAAGACGAAGCTCAAGGCGCTGCGCGGCCTGCCCGCGAACGTGAAAGCGGCGCTGGAATGGATTCCCGCCGCCGCGCATCCGATGGACGTGATGCGCACCGGCGTGTCGGTGCTCGGCACCGTGCTGCCGGAGAAAGACGATCACAACCTGCCGGGCGCGCGCGACATCGCCGACAAGCTGATGGCCTCGCTCGGCTCGATGCTGCTCTACTGGTACCACTACTCGCACAACGGCAAGCGCATCGAGGTCGAAACCGACGACGATTCGATCGGCGGCCACTTCCTGCATCTGCTGCATGGCGTGGCGCCGTCGAAGTCGTGGGTCGACGCGATGCATGTGTCGCTGAACCTGTACGCCGAGCATGAATTCAACGCGTCGACCTTTACCGGCCGCGTGATCGCGGGCACGGGCTCGGACATCCATTCGGCGATTACCGGCGCGATCGGCGCGCTGCGCGGCCCGAAGCACGGCGGCGCGAACGAAGCCGCGTTCGAAATCCAGTCGCGCTACCAGACGCCCGACGAAGCTGAAGCGGATATCCGCCGTCGCGTCGAGAACAAGGAAGTGGTGATCGGTTTCGGCCACCCGGTGTACACGATTTCGGACCCGCGCAACAAGGTCATCAAGGAAGTCGCGAAGAAGCTTTCGAAGGAAGCGGGCAACACCAAACTCTTCAGCATCGCCGAACGTCTTGAAACAGTGATGGCGGAAGTGAAAAAGATGTTTCCAAATCTCGACTGGTTCAGCGCGGTTTCGTACCACATGATGGGCGTGCCGACCGCGATGTTCACGCCGCTTTTCGTGATCGCCCGCACTGCAGGCTGGAGCGCGCACATCATCGAGCAGCGGATCGACAACAAGATCATCCGTCCGAGCGCGAATTACACAGGGCCGGACGATCTGCCGTTCGTGCCGCTCGCCAGGCGGGTCTGAGCGCGTCCAAGGGCGTTTGAAAGCGCCCCACGGCAAGGCCGTTGAACGCGTAAAAGCAAGGCTGCAAGCTTTTCTCCTCCATTGCGTCTGAAGAGCGCGATGCAATGAAGTTAAGCCTTGGCTCGCTGAAACCCCGAGCCAAGGCTGTTTTTTGCAGCGCGTTCATGAGACCGGCCGCAAACTTGCAAGCCGCAAGCCACCGCGAGCTACACTGCACATAGTGTCCGACTGGCCCGCCAGGGAAGCGCCAGCTTAAAAAAGGCGCAGCGGACTGTGATGCACGGCCGCCGCCATCGTCCCCGAATCGATACTGTTTTCCCCTCAAGCCATGAATACTGCAAACCGCAAACGCCTTCCCGGCACCCAGCTCGATTTCTTCGACACGCGCTCCGCCGTCGACACGATCCAGCCCGGCGCTTACGACAAGCTGCCGTACACGTCGCGCGTGCTGGCCGAAAATCTCGTGCGCCGCTGCGATCCGGTGACGCTCGTCGCGTCGCTCAAGCAGATCATCGAACGCAAGCGCGAGCTGGATTTCCCGTGGTTTCCGGCGCGCGTGGTCTGTCATGACATTCTCGGCCAGACCGCACTGGTCGACCTCGCCGGCCTGCGCGATGCGATTGCCGCGCAAGGCGGCGATCCGGCGATGGTCAACCCGGTGGTGCCCACGCAGCTCGTGGTGGACCATTCGCTCGCCGTCGAGTGCGGCGGCTTCGACCCGGACGCCTTCGCGAAGAACCGCGCGATCGAAGACCGTCGCAATGAAGACCGTTTCGATTTCATCAACTGGACCAAGCGCGCGTTCAGGAACGTCGACGTGATTCCGCCGGGCAACGGCATCCTGCATCAGATCAACCTTGAACGCATGAGCCCGGTGGTGCAGGTGAAAGACGGCGTGGCCTTCCCCGATACGCTGGTCGGCACGGACTCGCATACGCCGATGGTCGACGCGCTCGGCGTGATCGCGATCGGCGTGGGCGGTCTCGAAGCCGAAAGCGTGATGCTGGGCCGCGCTTCGTATATGCGCCTGCCGGACATCGTCGGCGTGGAACTGACGGGCAAGCCGGGCGAGGGCATCACGGCGACCGACGTCGTGCTTTCGTTGACCGAATTTCTGCGCAAGGAAAAAGTGGTCGGCGCGTACCTCGAGTTCTTTGGCGAAGGTACGGCCAAGCTGACCTTGGGCGATCGCGCAACCATCGCCAACATGGCACCCGAATTCGGCGCCACGGCCGCGATGTTCTACATCGACGAGCAGACCATCAAGTACCTCAAGCTCACCGGCCGCGACGACGAACTGGTCAAGCTGGTCGAGACCTACGCGAAGGAAACCGGCCTCTGGGCAGACAGCCTGAAGAACGCCGGGTATGAGCGCGTGTTGAAGTTCGATCTGTCCACCGTGGTGCGCACGCTGGCCGGCCCGTCGAACCCGCATCGTCGCTTGCCGGTTTCGGAACTGGCCGCGCGCGGCATCAGCGGCAAGGTGGAGAACGAGCCGGGCCTGATGCCGGACGGCGCGGTGATCATCGCCGCGATCACCAGTTGCACGAACACGAACAACCCGCGCAACATGATCGCCGCCGGCCTGCTGGCGCGTAACGCGAACCGGCGCGGACTGACCCGCAAGCCGTGGGCGAAGACCTCGCTCGCGCCGGGCTCGAAGGCCGTCACGCTGTATCTGGAAGAGGCCGGGCTGCTGCCGGAGCTGGAGCAACTCGGCTTCGGCGTGGTCGCGTATGCCTGCACGTCGTGCAACGGCATGTCGGGTGCGCTGGATCCGGCGATCCAGAAGGAAGTCGTCGAGCGCGATCTGTATGCGACCGCCGTGCTGTCGGGCAACCGCAACTTCGACGGCCGTATTCATCCGTACGCGAAGCAGGCGTTTCTGGCTTCGCCGCCGCTGGTGGTGGCGTATGCGATTGCGGGCACGATTCGTTTCGACATCGAAAAGGATGGGCTCGGTATCGACGCCGACGGCCATGCCGTGACGCTCAAAGACATCTGGCCGTCGGATGAAGAGATCGACGCGGTCGTCGCTTCGAGCGTGAAGCCGGAGCAATTCCGCAAGGTGTACGAGCCGATGTTCGCCGTCTCCGTCGACAGGGGCGAGAAAGCCAATCCGCTATACGACTGGCGGCCGATGAGCACCTACATTCGCCGTCCGCCGTATTGGGAAGGCGCGCTGGCCGGCGAGCGCACGCTCAAGGGCATGCGGCCGCTCGCCGTGCTCGGCGACAACATCACCACCGACCACCTGTCGCCGTCCAACGCGATTCTGCCGGACAGCGCCTCGGGCGAGTACCTCGCCAAAATGGGCTTGCCGGAAGAGGACTTCAATTCGTACGCCACGCATCGCGGCGATCATCTCACCGCGCAGCGCGCCACCTTCGCAAACCCTACGCTGAAGAACGAGATGGTGCTCGAGGACGGCAAGGTGAAGGCCGGCTCATTGGCCCGCGTCGAACCCGAGGGCAAGGTCACACGCATGTGGGAAGCGATCGAAACCTACATGGAGCGCAAGCAGCCGCTGATCGTGATTGCCGGGGCCGACTACGGCCAGGGTTCGTCGCGTGACTGGGCGGCGAAGGGCGTGCGCCTTGCCGGCGCGGAAGCGATCGTCGCGGAAGGCTTCGAGCGCATTCACCGCACGAATCTGGTGGGCATGGGTGTGTTGCCGCTGGAGTTCAAACCCGGCGTGAACCGCATCACGCTCGCAATCGACGGCACCGAGACCTTCGACGTGACCGGCGAGCGCAAGCCGCGCGCCGACCTCACGCTCGTGATTCATCGCAGGAACGGGGAGCGCGTTGAAGTGCCGGTGACGTGCCGGCTCGACACCGCCGAGGAAGTCTCCATTTACGAAGCCGGCGGCGTATTGCAACGCTTTGCGCAGGACTTCCTCGAGTCGTCGAAAGCGGCGGCTTGAGCAACGAGACGCTAACAAGGACACGACAAACATGGCCCACCAACCTCAGATCAAGATTCCGGCCACCTACATGCGTGGCGGCACCAGTAAAGGCGTGTTCTTCCGCCTGCAGGATTTGCCCGAGGCCGCGCAAGCGCCGGGCGCCGCGCGCGACGCGCTGCTTCTGCGCGTGACCGGCAGCCCCGACCCATACGGCAAACAGATCGACGGCATGGGCGGCGCGACGTCGAGCACCAGCAAGACGGTGATCGTCGCCAGAAGCAGCAAGCCCGATCACGACGTGGATTACCTGTTCGGTCAGGTCTCGATCGACAAAGCTTTTGTCGACTGGAGCGGCAACTGCGGCAACCTCTCCGCCGCCGTGGGGCCGTTCGCGATCAGCGCGGGGCTCGTCGACGCGAGCCGCATTCCGCGCGACGGCGTGGCGACCGTGCGCATCTGGCAGGCCAATATCGGCAAGACGATTATCGGTCACGTGCCCATGAACGATGGCGCCGTGCAGGAAACCGGCGACTTCGAGCTCGACGGCGTCACGTTTCCGGCCGCCGAGGTGCAACTCGAATTCATGGACCCGGCCGCGGAGGAAGAAGGCGCGGGCGGCTCGATGTTCCCGACCGGCAATCTGGTCGACGACCTCGAGGTGCCGGGCGTCGTCACGCTGAAGGCGACGATGATCAACGCCGGCATTCCCACCATCTTCGTGAATGCGGAAGCCATCGGCTATCAAGGTACCGAGTTGCAGGACGCCATCAATAGCGACGAAAAAGCGCTGGCGATGTTCGAGACGATCCGCGCGCACGGCGCTCTTCGCATGGGCCTCATCAAGCATCTCGACGAGATCGCGACGCGACAGCATACGCCGAAGGTCGCCTTCGTCGCGAAGCCGGCCGGCTATGTGGCGTCGAGCGGCAAGCGCATTGGCGCGGGCGACGTCGATCTGCTGGTGCGGGCGATGTCGATGGGCAAGCTGCATCACGCGATGATGGGTACGGCCGCGGTTGCGATCGGCACGGCGGCCGCGATTCCGGGCACGCTCGTGAATCTCGCCGCCGGAGGTGGCGCGCGCGAGGCGGTGCGTTTCGGGCATCCGTCCGGCACGTTGCGTGTGGGGGCGCAAGCGAGCCGGAGCGGCGGCGAGTGGACGGTCACCAGGGCCGTCATGAGCCGCAGCGCGCGTGTGCTGATGGAGGGGTGGGTGCGGGTGCCTCAGCCGGCCTTAGGGAGGCTAGACGATACGCCTGAGCAAGCCTGCGTTGACCAGCAGGCGCGTCACACCCGCGACAACACGATTCGCTGTCGCGGGGACACGACGTCACGCCGCCGAACTTAACCGCCCGTGCATCGAGCCATTCAGGCGTGACGTCATGCGTTTTTCTGCCTAGATCACATTGATAACGACGTCGATATTGCCGCGCGTCGCTTTGGAATACGGACACGTCTGATGCGCGGCGTTCGCGAGCGCTTGAGCAACCTCGCGGTCCAGACCCGGCAGGCTGACGTTCAAACGCGCCCGCAGAAAGTAAGCGTTGTCCGCTGTGACGAGGTCCACTTCGGCGTCGACGGCAGTGTCCGCGGGAACGGCGACTTTCATTTGCGCAGCGGCCAATCCGATTGCGCCGATGAAGCAGGCGGACCAGCCCGCCGCGAACAACTGCTCGGGATTGGTGCCGGCGCCTGGCGCGCCGGGACTCGTGAGCTTGATGCCGAGACGGCCGTCGGAACTGCGCGATGCGCCGTCCCGGCCTCCGGTCGTGTGGGTCTTGCCTGTGTACAGCACTTTTTCGAGTCGGGTCATGATGAAGTCTTCGTGAAGTGGGTGGTGAAGTCCCTGAACTGACTGAGGGAAATAAAACGCCCGGATATCGGCGCCGCGCTCGGCGGTCATCTGCTATCCGTCGTTGATTGATTAAAGCGCGCCGGGGTATCTGGCTTGTGTCGGGAAAACGGACTATTGCAATGTCCTGTATCAGTACGGCTTGCAGATACATTGCGACACGAATCCGAGCCACAACCTCAGCGCACGCACAGTCACTTCTGCGCCAGCAAAGCCTTGATCGCCGACTCCGTTTCGGCGTAATCGCCTTCGCCGAAGTGCGTGTAGACCACCTGTCCTTTCCTGTCGATCAAGTAGAACGCGGGCCAATACTGGTTGTTGTACGCACTCCACGTCGCGTACTGGTTGTCCTGCGCGACCGGGTACGTGATGTCGAAACGCTTGAGGGCGGTCTTCACGTTTTCCGTGCTGCGCTCGAACGGATACTCGGGCGTGTGCACGCCGATCACCGCGAGGCCCTGGTCCTTATACTTCTGATTCCAGCTCTTGACGTAAGGCAGCGTGTGGATGCAGTTGATGCAGGTGTAGGTCCAGAAGTCGACCAGCACGACCTTGCCGCGTAACTGCTGCAAGGTCAGCGGTTCGCTGTTGAGCCATTTGTCGATGCCGGTGAATTCCGGCGCCGGCATGCTCTTGCTGAGGGTGTCGGCCTGCGCGGCGCTGCTTGTAGCCGCGACGGCGGCGAACATGGCGGCGGCGGTCAATGTCTTGAGAGTGGCGAACATATCAAAGTCCTTTAAAGGCAGGGAGGAAGGAGGCGATCCAGGCGTACGCGAGGACGTCGTACTGCAGGTAAATGGCGAGCGCGGTGAGCATCACGAGAACGCCGAACACCTGTTGCAAGCGCTGGGCGTGACGCGCGACCACGCGTACCTTTCGGGTCATGTAGTGACCGCCGTAGATGATCGCGAGCATCGGAATCGCGGCGCCGATCGCATACAGCGCGAGCAGCAGGCCCGACCATTCGATATCCTGCGCCTTGACGACCAGCACCAGAATCGAGGCCAGCACGGGGCCGGCGCACGGCGTCCACACCGCGCCGAGCGACATGCCGAGCACGAAGCCGCCCGCGTTGCCGCTGCCGATCTGCACGCCGGGCGACACGGCCGCGCCGATGCGCTGCAATGGCGGCTGCAGGCGCGCCACCAGCCAGTCGTACGGTTGGGGCCACAGGCGCAGCAGACCGGATAACGCGAGCAGCGCGATGCCCGTGTTGCGCAGCGCTTGCTGTGCCACGTGGACGGTGCTGGAGACGGCGCCCAGCAGCATCGCGAAGGACGCAAACGTCAGAATGAAGCCGGCGATAATGAAGAGGGGCCGCACGCGGTTGGGGCGGTCGAGCGAGCTGCCGAGCAGAATCGGCATCACCGGCAGGATGCACGGCGAGGCAATCGTCAGCAGGCCGGCCAGCAGGGCGAGCGGCGTTTCAAGCAGGTGGTGCATGATGGACGGTCCATGTGAGTGGCATGGCTGCTATTGAAACGCCCATACGTATCCGGCTTGTGTCGGCGAAACCCCGCCTGTGCAATGTTTTGTGTACGGCTACAGGCCAGATACATTGCGACACAATTCGCGGCAAACGCTCCGCTATAAAGCAGGCATCGCTTATCCCGGAGAGCCGTATGAGTCACGAACTGCTGCACGGGGCCTGTCATTGCGGGGCCGTCCGATTCGAAGTACGTACCGCCGTCGTGCCTGCCGCGCGCTGCAATTGCAGCCTGTGTCGGCGCAAGGGCGCGCTGATGACGCCGCCGTTCGCGGCGGGCGAGCTGAAAATCCTGAGCGGCGAGGACGCGCTCACGCTGTATCAGTTCAATACGCGCGTCGCCCGGCATTACTTCTGCAAGCATTGCGGCATCTATCCGTTTCATCAGACCCGTAGGGACCCGCAACTGTGGCGTGTGAACATTGGTTGCCTCGAAGGCGTCGATCCGTATACGCTGGATGCCGGCGTCAACGATGGGGTGAGTCTCTCCGTCGTGGAGGACGCATGAGGCGGCTCATTGCGATCTTCGCCTTCCTCGCGGGCGGAATCGCGGCGGAAATGGCGCAGCCCGTGCAGTACGTATTGGTCCATGCGAGGGTCCATGCGAGCCGGGCGCAGATAAAACGCAGGAGGCAATGATTCGGCGATGGAAACCACCGACCACGTGCTGATCGTCGACGACGATCGCGGCATCCGCGAACTGCTCGCGGGCTATCTCGAGAAGAACGGCATGCGCGTTTCGCTGGCCGCCAACGGCCGGCAGATGCGGGCCGTGCTGGAGCAGGGCGCCCCCGATCTGATCGTGCTCGACCTCATGATGCCCGGCGAGGACGGCCTTATGCTATGCCGTGAATTGCGCGCGGGCAAGTTCCGCGCGGTGCCGGTTCTCATGCTCACGGCGCGCAACGAGGAGGCGGACCGTATCGTCGGCCTCGAAATGGGCGCGGACGATTACCTGCCCAAGCCCTTCGCCGTGCGCGAACTGCTGGCGCGGATTCGCGCCGTGCTGCGCCGCGCGCGCATGCTGCCGCCCGGCATGGAAGTCACGGAATCGGCGCAGATGCTCGGTTTCGGCGACTGGCGGCTCGATACCACCGCGCGTCATCTGCTCGACGCCGAAGGCACGATGGTCGCGTTGAGCGGCGCGGAATACCGTCTGCTGCGTGTGTTTCTCGACCATCCGCAGCGCGTGCTCACACGCGATCAGCTGCTCAATCTGACGCAAGGCCGCCAGGCCGATGCGTTCGACCGCTCGATCGACCTGCTGGTGAGCCGGCTGCGTCAGCGTTTGCGGGACGTGGCGCGCGAACCGCGCTACATCAAGACGCTGCGCAGCGAGGGCTACGTGTTCAGCGCGGCCGTGACGCACATCGAAGGCCCGCAATGAATGCGCGTTCGCTGTTGCACTGGCCGCGCAGCTTGTTCGCGAGGCTCGCGCTGATCCTGTTCGTCGGCCTCGCGCTCGCGCAAACGATGTCGTTCTGGCTCACCATGACCGAGCGCGACCAGACCATGACCAACGTGATGATGGGCTACATCGAACGCGAGGTCGCCAGTTCGGTTGCGCTGCTCGATCATTTGCCGGCTGCGGAGCGTGCCGCCTGGTTGCCGCGGCTCGAGCGGCGCAGTTACAGCTTCATTCTCGGACCGGGCGTGAGCGGCGGTCCGCCGGATGCGCGCTTGTCGGCGCGTGCGGCCGAATCGATCGCCGAAGGCATCGGTACCCGCTATGCGTTGACGGCCAACGCCGTGCCCGGCGACGCCGAGCATCTTCAGGTGCATTTGAAGCTGAGCGACGGCACGCCGCTGACCATCGATCTGCGGCCGATGTCCGGTGCGCCTTTGTCGCGCTGGCTGCCGCTGGTGCTGGCGCTGCAGTTGGCGGTACTCGCGGCGTGTTGCTGGCTGGCTGTGCGGCTCGCCACGCGTCCGCTCGAGCAACTGGCGCAGGCGGCCGATACGCTGGGCCCCGACCTGAAAGCGGAGCGCCTGCCGGAACACGGACCCGACGAAGTGGCGCGCGCGGCAAGGGCGTTCAACGCGATGCAGGACCGCGTGGCGACCTACATGACCGAACGCATGCAGATTCTCGCGGCGATTTCGCACGATCTGCAAACGCCGATTACCCGCATGCGTTTGCGCGTCGACGTGATGGACGACAGCGCACAGGGCGCGAAGCTGCGGCAGGATTTGCAGGAAATGGAGACGCTGGTGAAGGAGGGCGTGACGTACGCGCGCACGCTGCACGGCGCGACCGAGGTGCCTTGCCGGATCGACCCCGACGCGCTGTTCGACAGCCTCGTATGCGACTACGTCGATGCCGGGCAGGACGTGTCGCTGCGTGGCCG
>DASPZL010000052.1:0-14025 GCA_035636295.1 Paraburkholderia sp. | reverse complement strand
CCTCGGAACTGCTCGCACGCGCGGACGTCCACGAGAACACCAAGGCCTATTTCCGCTAGCGCGGCAGTGCGCACGGCCGCGCCGGCATGAATGAACCATTGCCGGCCCGTCATGGGAATGCGAGCCCTTCTGTGAGTTCGGCAACGTGGCAGGCGAGCCCGCTACAGTATGATCGAGCTCACCGTCAGGGCTCGAATCACCATGCGATCATCGGCAACTAGGCTCGTTCGCGATTCATTCACTGCTTTTCTCACGCTTCTTTTCCTCGCCGTCCTGCCCGCTTCCGCGCGCGCGGCGGATTGCGGCGCCGGTACGCTGATCACCGTGGTCGCCCATCTCGACGACGATCTGCTCTTTGTGGACCCGGGCATCAGCGAGCGTCTCGACGCCGGCTGGTGCATCACCACGGTGCATCTGATCGGCGGCGCCAACGGTGCCGACTTCGCCTACGTGCAGACCCGCGAGCGCGCCTCGCGGCTCGCTTATGCACGCATGGCGGGCGTGCGCGACGATTGGCTCGAATCGAATATCACGGTCGCCGGCAAGCCCGTGCATCAGATGGTATTGAAGGCGAAGCCGCAAGTCCGCTTGCTCGAATTCCGCCTGCCGGGCGGCGGCGTGCGCGGCGGACGCGAACCGCTCGGCCTGCTGTGGGAACAGAACGCCACGCTCTCGACTTATCCGATGAACGCGGACGGCTCCGCGCGCGTGAAATACGACCGCGACTCGCTTTCGGCGACGCTGAAAGTGATCCTCGCGCAGGCGTCGGAGATCTTCACTCTTAATCCGGATACCGTGCCGTTTATCGAACATCCCGACCACATCTACGCCGCGCGCATCACGCGCCATGTCGCGCAAACGCTGGGCAAAAGCGTGCCGATCGAATATCACGTCACGTACCCCACCGGCGGCTGGCCGGGCAATCTTCCCGCCGCCGAAGTGCAACGCAAGCGCGACATCGTCGCCAGCTACTTTTCCATCGACGGCAGTGAGTCTTCGCATGTGTTCGGCGAGTTTCAATGGGATGGCAACTGGGTCGCGCGCCGCTATGCGTTTGCGGATCGTAGCGATCGGCGCGTGCCGGATTTTCAGTCCCGTCCCGTTCAGCTATTCAATGCGGCGGCGAGCCGCTGCCTGAGTTCCGCGGGTGCCGGCCATGCGCCGACGCTTGCCGCATGCAACGGCTCGTCCGCGCAGCAATGGCGATGGGACCCGTTGACGGTCTATCCCGGCAACACGCGCAACGCCGCGCTTGTCAGCGTCCTCACTTCGCAATGCATCGCGGAACGCGACGGCTATCTGGTCTCCGAAACGTGCAATCAATGGGACATGGCGCAACGCTGGACGCCGTGGGATTTCGGCCTCGTCTACACGCCGCAACGGCATTGTCTCGGCGAAAACGCCGGCAAGCTCACCATGCGCGGATGCACGTCGCTCACCACGCGCTTTCGTTGGGCCGCCACGCAACGCACGCAGGCAAACGATCTGCGGCTCGCCACCGCCATGTACGGCGACATCGCAGGCACCGGCGAACAATCGGCGGTGTATGTCCAACGGCAGCACGACGGCCCGGGATTCAACGTGTATGCCGCATCGCTCGCGAAGGCGTCGCGCCCCGCTCTCTGGTACGCCGGCATCGTGCCATTCGATCCCCGCGCCACCGCGCCGAGTTGCGCGAACGACACACTGTGCTTCGACAGCGTACGCTTCCTGCTCGGCGATTTCGACGGCGACGGCAAGGCGGATCTGATGATCGTCGCCGCGCGCCACGATGGCACCGCTTTCTGGTTGCTTCGGAGTGCCGGCGACCGCTTCGAGGCGCCCCGCCTTTGGCTCAAAACCAGCAGCACGTTCAAGCCCGAACTGACGCAGCAATATGTGGCAGCGGACTTCACAGGAACACGCCGGGCCGGCGTGCTGATCGCGCAGAAGCGTGCCGATAGCGGGCTCGATCTGTGGATGGCGTCGTCCGCGGGAGCGTCCGGCTCGGCGCCGACGCTCTGGGCGCAAGCAAAAAACCTGCGACAAAACGCCAATTTTCTGCCGCTCCAGACGGCCGGCTCGCGCGCGTCACTCGTCGCGGTGGAGAACGCCGGCGGCCGGCTCGCGCTCACGCCGATCACGAACGACGGCGCCCGCCTGACAATCGGCGAGCGCAAACTCTTGCCGGCGCACTTCGCGCCGGATTTCGTGAAAGTAACGGCAGGCGCGGTGCATGGCAAAGACAGCAATACGCTAATTCTGCTGACACCGCACCTCGACGAGACGAGCGGCGACGCCATGATCGACATCGCCACGATCAACCCGCATGACGCGACGGGCGCGCCGATCCAGGCGGCGACATTGCGCGGCATGTCGTGGTCGGATGTCTTCCCTGCTTTCGTGCACGAAAACGGCCACGCGGCACTCGTGCTGTATCGGAGAGTCGACGCAACGCTCGGGGATTTTTATTTCACCGGCGGCTCGCCGGCACTGTCGCGCTACCCGGTAGCAGACGGTTTCGCCTTGGGCGCCGCTCAGGAACTCGGCGACCTGCCAGGGCTTTTCTCGGAGACAGTGCGAATCGACCGGCTCGCACAGTAGCGTGAGCCGGCCGGTCCGGTTCGACTCATGCCGACACGTGCAATGGATGAACGAACTTGCGCGCGATCGTCATGTAGCGATCCGCCGTGTCATGCAGCGTGTATCCCGCGAGTTGCCGGTTCGCTCGCGGTGTGTCGAGCGCATTCAGCAACGCACGACCGTAGGCCTCCGAATCCGTCGTATCGACGAGGCTGACGCCGGCGAATCCGCTCGCAAAGCCAAACGACGGAATCCGGCTCGCGACGACGGGAATGCCCGACGCGAGTGCCTCGAGAAAACCGATGCTCTGAGCTTCGAAGCGCGAAGGCATCGCGAACACACGCGAGGCACGCAGAATCGCGGCGACGTCGGTTCGCGGGCCGCATACCGTCACCTTGCTCTCCAACCCAAGCCGATTGACGAGCGACAACACCGCCTCGTGATAGCCGGCGTCTTCGACGACACCGCACAACAGCAGCCGCGCCTCGGGCTCGCTTTGCACCACGCGCTCGAACGCGCGAATGGTATCCAGCTGGCTTTTGCCCTCGACATAGCGGCCTAGCTGAACAATCTGCTTCGCGGGCGCCTCGAAATCCGGCGCCGGTGCGTCGTTGTGCTCCGCGAACTGCGACGCGTCCACGCCATTCGGGATCACGACCAAAGACGGATGCGTGCCGATTTCGCGCAGGTAGTCGTCGATATTTTGTTGCGACACGCCGATGACCGCTCTCGCCCGGCGCGACAGCAGGCGTTCCGCCTGCTTGAGCGCGCCGTTTTCGAAATCGTTGACGCCCGAATGCATCACCCATGCGATCGGCGTATGGACAGGCAGAAGCCGCACATACAGCGCGGCGAGCGTTGCGTGAGCCACGATGAAGTCGGGCCGGAACTGGCGCACCACACGATACAGATGCAACAGCTTGCCTACCCTGCCGTAGCGAACCCGGGGAAACAGACAGGTGACACCCGCGGCCTGAAGCTCCGCGCGGATGCCGGCGAAATCATCCTGCTGCGGAAGCAGCGAAGCCACACAGACTTCATGGCCGGCGCGCTGATGATGAATGGCGAGACCTTTGACAAGTACTTCTGCCCCGGACAGCCGCGGTGCGTGAACCAGTTGAAGAATCCTCACGATTTATCTCTCTGGATAACCGCCTTTTTTGCGCAGCGGATGGACGCGCCGACCGGCAAGCACCGGCCCCAATCGACGTCGGCATCCATTCTTGTGTATTGGCGCTCCCATTCGCGGGAGGCACCATCATCTCCGAGAAAACAGCGACAGTTCCGCCGCGAAGTCACTGTCGCCAGGACAAGTTACACCCAAGGCCCAGCACTTTTACGCCAACTCCAAGACTCGATCGGCTATGGAATGCGCGCCAGCGCCCATTTCTCAGGTGATTGAGGCCGATTGGATAGTTAGGTATCCGTTTCTATTCCTGGAATCTCCAATTTGCGTTGACGGATAAAGACAGTTCTCAGTAGACATGCCTTTTATCCGATCAATGCAAAAAATACGGGCTAATTGTTCATACGTTACGACCCGTTACTTCTTTTAAGCATGCTAATGCGTATTGTTGCGGTCGATTCTTCCCATTCGCGCCTTCATTGCTGACGGACAGTAAGAAGTTCATTGATTAAAGGCAATGAACTCACGTAGTGCGATGCAAATGGCACGCGTGCTCTGAGCATTGATTGTTTTCTTCGTATGTTCTGCGATCGTCGGATTCCGCCAGGTCCGCTTCATTTGAGGAACCGTTTTCGTCTGACGTGAAGTTCTCTGAAGAGAAATGCTTTGAGGCCGACAACCCGGGAAGGCATCACGTTCGCGCAACCGGACGGTTGCGCACACAGGATAGCCAGCGCCGGCGCTTCGCTCGCCGGCCGGCTCGCAAATGAACGCGACGTTCGCTCCGTCTCCCCACGCGCCTCGCGCGAAGAGCCGGACGGATGTCCACCAACGCATGGCTGACAGATTGATGAAATCTCACCTATTCCTACTCTCCACCCTTTCCCTCGCACTCGCTGCATGTGGTGGCGGTGGCGGCGGCGACAGCTCCGGCGGCGCCGCGGCCACCCAGGCCAACGGCACCAGCGGCTCGACCAGCTCGACAGCCGCGGGAACCAGCGGCAGCACCAGCGGCGGTTCCACCACGCTGAACGCAGCGGGCAAGTCCACCGCGAAACTGAGCTGCACGTCGCCGGTCACGTCGGCGGGCTCGGGCAGCGCGACGATTGCCGCGGATACGCCCAGCGCGGACGGCACGCGCATCTTCGCCCAAGGCAGCACCTTCAAGCTCGCCTTCACGACCAACGCACCGAGCGCGGACACGCTGAACTGGGCCGTCACGGACACGCTCGGCAAGGTTGCGGCAAGCGGCAGCACCGCCGTGGCGAGCGGCTCGAAGACCATCACGTTCAATTGCTCGTCGACGCTGGCCGGCTATTTCGCGGCAACCGGCACGCTCGCGCAAAACGGCGGCCAGTTGCCGCAAGCCGGTACGCGTCCGGTCGGCATCGCGACCTTCGGCGTGACGCCGAATCTTTCCGGCATCGTTCCGGCCGTCACCTACGCACGCCAGGAGCAGCACCGCTTCGGCATGCAGGGCGCGAACGGCAACGGTCCGCTGCTCGCCGCATTGGGTATTTCGTCGACCATCGACGATCGCCAGCTCTCGGCCATGGAGCCGAACGGCGCGAACACGTTTAACCCGTCGGCCAGCAACCTCGATCCGTTCTACAAGTCCGGCAGCGTGATGCGCCTGATCCGTCTCGACGGGATTCCGGCGTGGGCGAGCAGCACCGGCGCGTTCCAGGACGACACGCACCTGCCGGCCGATCTTTCGTATTACCAAAGCTATATGGGGCGCGTCGGCACCGAATCGAACGCGATTCGCGCCGCGTACTTCCCGAGCCAGTCGGCGAACTACTATCAGGTGACGTGGGAACCGAACCAGATGTGGGCCGACACCGACGCGAACTTCGTCGCGTTGTACAAGGCGGTCCATCAGGGCATTCATTCGACCGATCCGCACGCCGTAGTGATGGGCCCGACCGATGCGTTCCCGAGCCTGACCACGACACGCCTGAAGCGCCTCGCGCCGCTCGGCTTCGGCCAGTACATCGACGCGGTGGCCACGCACGGTTACTACGACGCGGGCACGTCGCCCTCGCATCCGCCTGAGCGCTACGACGCCGATCCGTCCACCGCCGACGGTTCGTTGCGCGGCCAGATGCGCAATCTGCGCGCGGAGATGGCCACCGACTATCGCACGGGCATGAAGCTGTTCTCGACGGAAGCCGGCATCAGCTACGACCTCGGCAGTTCGTACGGTCCGAACTATCCGAACGCGAACGTGTTGTACGCGCAAGCCGCGGTTGCGGCGCGCATGCACATCAT
This sequence comes from Paraburkholderia sp., assembly GCA_035636295.1. Lineage (GTDB taxonomy): Bacteria > Pseudomonadota > Gammaproteobacteria > Burkholderiales > Burkholderiaceae > Paraburkholderia. The sequence continues at coordinate 8,066 of DASPZL010000052.1, read as the reverse complement.
CACGCTCGGCGAAGGCGCGGATCAGACCTACGTGTTTTATGGCGCGGACTATCCGAACGAAGTCGGCTACGGCACGTTCTTCGATCTGGCAGACGCGCAAGGCGCATTCGGCGCGTCGAACGTCAGCCCGAAGCCGGTCGCGATGGCGATCAGTGCGATGACGCACACGCTCGACGGCACCACCACGCTGGGTCCGGTGAACGGTACGCCGACCGGCGTCTACGCCTACGCGTTCCAGCAAGTCGGCAACGGCGCGGTGATCACCGCCTTGTGGGCCCACAACAACAACGTGTGGAACGCGAGCGCGGGTTTCAGCTCGACCTATAGCGTGTCGTACAGCCTCAACGTGGACGCGCCGGGCACGAGCGGCACCGTGAAGGTGGTCGACATGATGGGCAATGCGACGAGCGCGAACTACAGCAACGGTGCGCTGACGCTCAACCTGACCGAATCGCCGGTGTATGTGGTGTCGAACAACGCGTCGGTCGCGAAAGCCAACGCAACGGTTCCGGTGGGATACGTCGGGATTTAAGTACCTCGCTCCAAGTACGCGAACCCGGGTACTTCACTTCAGCAGACGCAAAAACGTCAGCCGGCTTCAGGGCCGGTTGACGTTTTTTTCGGGGTTGCACACGCCGGGCGGCAAACGCACGGTCGAAAAGGCAAAAACCCCGGCACAAAGGACAAAATCAGCGCACACTACCTGATTGCTTCCACGTGGAGCGAAAATAAGCCAATTGGGAGTCCATCATGGCAAAAGGTCAAATGCGCAGTAATCGGGAAGTAAAGAAACCTAAGCAACCGAAGAAACCACAACCCGCCACATCGCCTTCCGGCGCGCCGCCGATCCGCGTGGCACCGAGCACGTCAGCGACTCAAAAGAAGCACTAAATAGCGCAAGCCCGCCCCGAAGGGCGGGCTCTCGCCGTCGGCCGGCACCTACTTCGAAATATCCTCCAACGCGACATCCCGCGTCCTGGGCCCGAGCGTTCCAATGGCCAACATGACAATTGCCATCGCCCCGGAAATAAACACGAACACGCCGTTCACGCCGAAGTGGGCCAAACACGCCGCAATCACGAACGACGAAAACACCGCCGAAAGCCGGCTCCACGAATAAACGAACCCCACTGCGCGCGCCCGGATACTGGTCGGAAACAACTCCGCCTGGTAAGCGTGATAGCTGTACGAAATGATGTTGCCCGCCAATACGAGGCACACACCGAGGCTCACCAGCAACACCGTCTCGCGCGCCTGGCTGAACAGCAGCCCGCACACCACGTTCACCGCCGCCATGCAGACGATCACCGTCTTGCGCTCGAAACGGTCGGCAATCAGCAATCCCAGCAGCGGACCGAGCGGCGCGGCAATCGCGATGATGCTCGCGTACATCAGACTCGTCGTGACCGTGATGCCCTGCTTGATCAGCAAGGTCGGAATCCAGTTCGCGAAGCCGTAATAACCCATCGTCTGGAATACGTGAAAGATGATCAGCATCAGCGTGCGCTTGCGATACGGCGGCACCAGCAGATCGCGAAACGCCGCGCGGGCGCGCACAGGTTCGGGCAAGGCCGGTTCCGGCAGCGGTCGGCCGTACTCGCGCTCCACGCGCGCTTCGAGCCGCGTCATCACCGCGTCCGCTTCCTCGATGCGGCCTTTCTGCGCGAGCCAGCGCGGGCTCTCCGGCAAACGTAAACGGATCCACCACACCGCCACCGCGCCCACTACGCCGGTCAGCACGACGAGGCGCCAGCCATCGAGACCGAAGTAGCGATGCGGTACCAGCAAATACGACAGAAACGCGACGATCGGCACCGCGCAGAAACCCACCGCCTGCGAACAGGCGGACGCGCGGCCGCGCACGTGTTTCGGCACGAGTTCGGAGATGTACGTGCCGATCGTCACGATCTCCACGCCAATGCCGATTCCCGCGATGAAGCGCCAGAGATTGAGTCCAAACGCCGTGTCCTGAAACGCCATGATGATGTTGGCCGCCGTGTACCACAGCAGCGACCACGTAAAGATCGCGCGCCGCCCGAAACGGTCCGCGAGAAAACCGCACGCCGCCGTGCCGATGAAGAGCCCGGCGAACAACGCGGCGATGAAACTCGCCACGCCGCTGGTGCCGAACAGGCCATGCGTGGTCGCGGTGAGAATCCCGCTGCGCACGAGTCCCGGCGCGATATAGCCGGAGAACATCAGGTCGTAGAGTTCGAAGAAGAGTCCGAGGCTCAGCAACATCACCAGCTTCCAGATCGAGCGCGTGGCCGGCAAGCGGTCGAGCCGCGCCGAAATGCGCGCGCCTTCCAGCGCGATCTCATCCGCGCGGCCGCCTGCCGACGCACCGGCGCCCGATGGCAAACCGCCAAGCGCGCCGGCATCGCCGACCGCCGTCGCATACACCGCATGATTCGACGATTTCATCGTCTGTCTCCTTTGTCGATCGGAGTTGGCGCTTTAGCGCTTACTCCGATCCCATGCACTTTGTATGTCGATCGGAGTTCGCGCTTTAGCTGTCGACCGGAGTTCGCGTTTTAGCGCGTTACTCCGGCCCCATGCAAAGCACTTACTCCGATCCCATGCAAAATGGTTGCTGAGTTCCGGTCTGACGCCGGATGAGATTGATTGACCTGCATTCGATGCATCGAGCGATGCGCGGTGAGGGCCGCTACGCTTCTGCAACTTTAAGTCGCCCCATTCAAGCGGCTTCGCGCGGCGCCTGAGTCGAACTGCCGCCGAGCGCCGCGATCTGCGCTTCGTCATAGCCCAAGCCGCGCAGCACGTCAGCGGTGTGTTCGCCGATCTTCGCGATCGGCTGGCGCGGTTGCAGACGCGCGCCGTCCATCGAAATCGGCAGCAAGGGCATCGCGGTTTCGCTGCCGTCGTCCAGCGTCAAGCGTGCGAGGCCGCCGCTCTCGTTCAGGTGCGGATCGTCGAACAGTTCTTCGGGCTTCGTGATCGACGCGAACGGAATGTGATCGCGCTCGAACTGCGGCACGAGCGCCGCGCCTTCGAAACCGCGCAAGGTTTCGCCGAGCGTCTGAAGCAGCCACTCGCGCGCCAGCACGCGGTCGTTGTTGGTTGCGAGACGCGGGTCGGCTAGCAGATCGGCGCGGCCGAGAATCGCGCACAGCGCGCGCCACTGGCCGTCGCCGGTTGCGGCAATGAACATCTGCTCGTCATTGGCGAGTGTGAACACGTCGTAGACTGCCCATGCGCTGATGCGCTCGGGCATCGGCGCGGCGGGCACGCCGGTCGCCGCGAACTGCTGCATGTGCTGCGCGGAGAGCAGCACGCAGTTCTCGAACAGCGCGCTCTGCACTTCCTTGCCCCGCCCGCTCGCATGTCTCTCATGCAGCGCGGCGAGCACGCCGATCGCGCCGAACATGCCGCCCATGATGTCGTTGACCGAACTGCCCGCGCGTAACGGACGACCTACCGGCCCGGTCATATACGCGAGGCCGGCCATCATCTGCACGACCTCGTCGAGCGCGAGGCGGTGTTCGTACGGGCCGTTCAGAAAGCCCTTGTGCGACACGTAGATCAGCTTCGGGTTGCGTTCGCGCAGTGTTGCGTAATCGAGACCGAGGCTCGCCATGCGGCCCGGTTTGAAGTTCTCGACGAATACATCGGCGGTATCGACGAGTTTGTGCAGCGCGGCCAGTCCCGCTTCGCTATCGAGGTCGAGCGCGACGCTCTTCTTGTTGCGATTGAAGGTGCGAAAAAAGCCCGCGCCGGTGCCGAGCAAACGGCGCGTGCCGTCGCCGAGCGGCGGCTCGACCTTGATGACTTCGGCGCCCAGGTCGCCGAGAATCATGCCGCAGGTCGGCCCCATCACCATATGCGACAACTCGATCACGCGAATGCCCGCAAGCGGCAACGCGTGCTGCTGTTGCGCGGAAGAAGCGGAGTTAGAGGAAAGCGGATTCATTGCAGTACCTGTGAGTCGGAAAGTTCGGAACGCTGAAGAACGGCGGTGAACTGCTTCGGCAAACCAGCGCGCGACACGTAGCCGTACAGCGGTTCGCCGGGCAACGCGTCGGCGAGCACGGCGCGCGACGCGATCAGTCGAGTGAGGTCGATGCCCGTGCCGTAACCCATGCTGTCCAGCATGAACACGAGGTCTTCGGTGTTGACGTTGCCGGTCGCGCCCGGCGCATGCGGACAGCCGCCGAGGCCGGCCAGCGACGCGTCGAATTCGCGGATGCCGTGCTGCAGCGCGACCAGCGTGTTGGCGAGGCCGAGGCCGCGCGTGTCGTGAAAATGCAGCGAGCGCAGCGTGCTGCCCGCCACGCCGCGCACGAGTTCGATGATCTCGCCGACCTGGCGCGGCGTCGCCTCGCCGGCGGTGTCGCCGAGCGCGATCACATCGGCGCCCGCCTCGGAAGCGGCGCGCGCGATCGCGGCGATATCCGCGTAGGGCACCGCGCCTTGCAGCGTGCAGCCGAATACCGTCGACAAACCGGCAATCAGCTCGACGCGCCGCGCGCCTGCGTTCGACGCGCTGTCGATCAACTCGCGCATCGCCGCGAACGCGTCGATCATTTCCGCGGGCGTCTTGCGCACATTGGCGAGGCTATGCGCGGCGCTCACCGAAATCGGTGCGACGATCCGGTGCACGCCGGCTTCGAGCGCACGCTGCGCGCCCTTCAGATTCGGCGCCAGCGCCGTCACGGTCAGATCGTCGTAGGTCAGCGCGTGGGCGATCACCTCGTCGGCGTCGGCCATTTGCGGCAGCAGCTTCGCCGGCACGAACGACGCGACTTCCATATGCCGCACGCCAGCCGCATACGCAGCGTCGATCCAGCGGCGTTTGAACTCGGTGGGCATCGTGCGCGCGATGCTTTGCAGGCCGTCGCGCATGCCGACTTCGGTCACGACGACGCGCTCCTGGGTGTCACTCATGGTCTTGAATCCCGGTCTTGAGTCTTGCTGGAAAAGCGGGGAATGCAGCAACTGGATGACAGCGTGCCCGCGCCGGGCCGCGCGGAAAAGTCTGCGTTGACGACGCACTCCATCGCCGCTCGCGATGGCGCCTCAGGCAAGCGGGACGGGTGTGCGCGGTCGCAAAGGGGAAACCCTTAAGGGCTTTTCGGAGGGGAGCGGCAGGAAGATCGCGGGCTCGCGCTCAAACCGAGCGAAGCAAATGATCGAGCAGATGCGAGGCCGCGAGCGTCAGCGCCTTGCGGTCGCGCATGCAGATCACGAAGCGCCGCTCGGCCCACGCTTCGCGCAACGGCACGGCGACGATGTCGTATTCGTCGGCGGCATGGCGGGGCAGCGCTTCGCTCGGCAGGATCGCCACCGCGAGGCCGGCCTGGATGAAACGGTAGGCGGCGTCGAAAGTCGACACGTAGGTTCGATAGTTGAGCTCGCTGCCCTTTTCCGCCGCGATGCGCTGCATTAGCGCATTCACCGACGCGTTCGACGAAAGTCCGAGATGGTCGAACGCCAGCGTCTGCTCGAAGCCGACTTCGGGCTCGACGGCGAGCGGATGATCGCGCGGCACGATCAGCGCGAGATGATCGGAGCGATACGGAAGCACGTCGAGACTGCCCATCGGCACGACGTCGCGGCAGATGCCAAGATCGGCGACGCCTTCTTCCAGACCGCGCACGATCTCGGCGCTCACGCGCTCTTCCACGTCCACGCGAATCCGCGGATTGGCCTTCAGAAACACCGACAACGCCTCGGGCAAGAACTCCACCATCGACGATACGTTCGCCAGCACCCGCACATGACCGCGCGCGCCGGCCGCGTATTCGCTGAGCTCCGCTTGCAGGCGTTCGTGGCCGCGCATGATGAGCCGCGCATGCCTGAGCAGCGCCTCGCCGGCGGCGGTCGCGCGCACGCCGCGCTGGCTGCGTGAGAGCAACGCGACGTCGACCAGCGCCTCGAGATCGGTGAGCCGCTTGCTGACCGCGGACGGCGCGATGAACTCGCGTTCGGCCGCGCGCGCGATCGTGCCTTCCTCGCAGACGGCGATGAACAGGCGCAAGCTCACCTGATCGATTTGCCACATGAGCGGACGTGCTCCCAAGGTTTGAAGTGGGAAAATTATGCCCGAGGACGGGGGCGGAGGAGGCGGGATTAGAGTATCCACGGCCGGAGCGCGTGGGGGGCGGCAAGCGGTCATCGTATGGCGGTTGTGGCGGTTGGCCGGCCAAGCGGACGAGCCGGTCAAGGCGGTTGAACGTGCGCAGCCTTGCTTCGGGTTTTCGGTCTCGTTATGCTGATGGGCTCGCCGGCGGTAAGCATGCACATTCGCGCCGGGCCAACGCGACACGATCCGGCACTCCGGCACGAACGGCAGCGAACCAGAACAACCCATCAGGAATTCCCGATGTCCACCACCAGTCTTTTCCTCACCGCCGCAGGCGTCGGCCTCGCGATTGCCGCGCCGGTCGGCCCGATGGGCATGCTGTGCATCCGCCGCACGCTGACCGGCGGTCCGCGCGCGGGGCTCGCGATCGGCTTCGGCATCGCCAGCGGCGATGCGGTCTATGGCTTGATCGCGGCGCTCGGCCTCGTCGGCATCTCGCAGTTCATGCTCGCCTACGACCGACCCCTGCATCTGCTCGCCGGTCTGTTCCTGCTGTACCTCGGCGTGCGCACGCTGCTGCAGAAATCGCCCGTCGACGCGACAAACGGCAACGGCAATGGCGAAGGCACCAACGGCGGCACCGGCAAGCTCGCCCAGGTGGGCCGCGCCGGCGCGCTGCGCGCCTATGCGAGTTCGTTGCTGCTCACGCTGACTAATCCGCAAACCGTCATCATGTTCGCCGCGTTGTTCACCACCCTCGCGCCGCGCGGCGCGTTTTCGTCAGGTATCGCGCTGACCACGGTGGGCGGCGTATTTTGCGGCTCCATCGCCTGGTGGTGTTTCCTCGTGACCGTGGTGTCGCTTGCGCGCCATGCGATCGGCAGCAAGCTGCGCGTCGCGATCGACAAGGCGGTCGGGTTCACGCTGGCGGCGTTCGGCATCGTCGAGATTCGCCGTGCGCTTTGAGCGGACTGCGCGCGGATGCAAGCGGCACAAGGCAGCCCGGCGTGGCGCTGGTGGCGGCTCCGTATGCAGGTCCGGCTAGTCCGCGGCGTTTTCTACACTGGCGCGACATAGCCGTCCTGGCGTTTTCGTACGCAAGCGCGGCAGTTTTGCGACAATAGCGCCTTTCGCCACGCGCGGCGGGCGTTCCGTCGGCATCCGCCGGCCGTGGAAGGCATGCACGCGCCGGCCCTGGCGCCTAATCTGTCCAACCCACCCGACCGTCCCCGGTCTGCTCAATGGCTCTTCCCCATATCGATCTGCTGTACTCCGTCTCCGGCCTGTTCGTCGGCTTTCTGGTCGGACTGACGGGCGTCGGCGGCGGCTCGCTGATGACGCCGATCCTGGTTCTGCTGTTCAACGTGCATCCGGCCACCGCGGTCGGGACCGACCTGTTGTACGCGTCCGCCACCAAGGCGACCGGCACGCTGGTGCACGGCCTGAAAGGCTCGATCGACTGGCGGGTGACGCTGCGCCTCGCCGCCGGCAGCGTGCCGGCCGCCACGCTCACGTTGATCCTGCTGCATCGTTACGGGATGGACACGCCGGGCGCGAGCCGGCTGATCCAGATCGTGCTCGGCGTGGCGCTGCTGGTAACGGCGGTGGCGCTGGTGTTCCGTCCGCAACTCGCGGCGCTCGGCGCGCTCCGCCAGCGCGCGCCCACCCAGGGGCGCACCCTCGTCCTGACGATTCTGACGGGCGCGGTGCTCGGCGTACTGGTGTCGCTGACTTCGGTGGGCGCGGGCGCCATCGGCGTGACGGTGCTGCTGCTGCTGTATCCGTTGCTGCCGACCACGCGCATCGTGGGCTCCGACATCGCGCATGCGGTGCCGCTCACGCTGCTGGCGGGCGCGGGCCATTGGCTGCTGGGCTCAGTCGACTGGTCGATGCTGCTGTCGCTGCTGGTGGGCTCGCTGCCGGGCATCGCGGTCGGCAGCTACCTGTCGTCGCGCGCGCCGGATGCGCTGCTGCGCAATCTGCTCGCCGCCACCCTCACGCTGGTCGGCGTGCGCCTCGTGCT
>DASPZL010000051.1:0-16169 GCA_035636295.1 Paraburkholderia sp. | reverse complement strand
AAGTACGAAGCCATCCTCGCGACATCGGACGGCGGCAGCCCCGAGCAGCAGCTCGAAGTCGCCGCCGATGCGCTGCGCCTGCCGCCGTGGGACGCGAAGATCGAGAACCTGTCGGGCGGCGAAAAGCGCCGCGTCGCGCTGTGCAAGCTGCTGCTCGAAAAACCGGACATGCTGCTGCTCGACGAGCCGACCAACCACCTGGACGCCGAATCGGTCGACTGGCTCGAACAGTTCCTCACGCGCTTTCCGGGCACGGTCGTCGCCGTGACGCACGATCGCTACTTCCTCGATAACGCCGCCGAGTGGATTCTCGAACTCGACCGCGGCCACGGCATTCCGTGGAAGGGCAACTACAGCAGCTGGCTCGACCAGAAGGAAGAGCGACTGAAGCAGGAAGAGTCGTCGGAATCGGCGCGTCAGAAGGCGATCAAGAAGGAACTGGAGTGGGTGCGCCAGAATCCGAAGGGCCGCCAGGCGAAGTCGAAGGCGCGTATCGCCCGCTTCGAGGAATTGAACAGCCAGGACTACCAGAAGCGCAACGAAACTTCGGAAATCTTCATTCCGGTCGGCGACCGCCTCGGCAATGAAGTGATCGAGTTCAAGAACGTCAGCAAATCGTATGGCGATCGTTTGCTGCTCGATAACGTCAGCTTCAAGATTCCGGCTGGCGCGATCGTCGGCATCATCGGGCCGAACGGCGCCGGCAAGTCGACGCTGTTCCGCATGCTCACCGGCCGCGAACAGCCGGATTCGGGCGAGATCGTGCAAGGCCCGACGGTCAAGCTCGCGTACGTGGACCAAAGCCGCGATGCGCTCGACGGCTCGAAGAGCGTGTTCGAGGAAATCTCCGGCGGTGCGGACGTGTTGACGGTCGGCAAGTACGAAACGCCGTCTCGCGCGTACATCGGCCGCTTCAACTTCAAGGGCGGCGACCAGCAGAAGATCGTCGGCAATCTGTCGGGCGGCGAGCGCGGCCGGCTGCATCTGGCGAAGACGCTGATCGCGGGCGGCAACGTGCTGCTGCTGGACGAACCGTCGAACGACCTCGACGTGGAAACGCTGCGCGCGCTCGAAGACGCGTTGCTCGAATTCGCGGGCTCCGTGCTGGTGATCTCGCACGATCGCTGGTTCCTCGACCGCATCGCGACGCACATCCTCGCGTTCGAAGGCGATTCGCAAGTCACCTTCTTCGACGGCAATTACCAGGAATACGAAGCGGACAAGCGCGCGCGTCTTGGCGAAGAAGCTGCTCGTCCGAAGCGTCTGCGTTACAAGCCGATCGCGCGATAAGTCTGGGCCCGACGGCCTGCTCGCCGGCTGGCGGGTGGGCCGTTTTTTCGAGCCTGGCCGGCGTTTGGCCCGCTGTTGCGCTCACCGCGGCAGCCGGTGTTTTTCAGTTGGACGACAGGGCACGCGCATTGCGTGCGACGGCGTGATATTGGGTCCCGGCGGAATGCTCCCGCTCCCCCTCTCAGACGTGCGCCGAACCGGCGCACTCACCGGACGATCACAGCCACACCGCGCAATGCGGTGGCGAGGAGGCAAGCATGGCGATGTCGAAGGGCAAGCGCTGGATCGTTGCGATGAGCGGCGTGCTGCTGGTGCTGATCGTCGCCGCGATCGGCGCCCTGCAGTTCGCGCAACGCGAAGTCAAGGAACACGTCGTTGCGGCGCTCGGTCCGCTCGGCAGCGCTGAAAACATCCGCATCGGTCTCACTTCGGTCCATCTCACTCATGTTCTGCTCAAGGCGCCGCCCGGCTGGCCGGCCGGCGATCCGCTCAGAGCCGACGAAATCATCATCACGCCCGATATCCGCGACCTGGTCGCGCGGCGCATGCATATCCGTAGCGTGGTGGTACGCGGCTTCGACATGTCGGTATTTCGAAGCAAGGACGGCACGATCCGCTTGCTGCCGAATCTGCGCCAGTCGCTCAACGCCGGCGACAAAGACAACGACGATGCCGGCAGAAGTGCCGCGCCTGTGTCGCGTGAAAAGCTGGTCGATCACATTCGCTTCGAGCAGGGCAACTTTCATTTTTACGACATGACGGTGGGCCCGCCCGCTTTCAAAGTGACGGTCAGCAACGCCAATGCGACTGTCGATCACCTGCGTCTGCCCGCGCTCAGCGAACCAACGACCGTCGACGTCACCGGCTCGATCAAAGGCCCAGCGCATACAGGCACGGTGTCGTTCGGCGGCTGGATCAAAGTCGCAAGCAAGGATTCGCAGACCATCAGCAAACTGCGTGGCGTCGACGTCGCAATGCTCGATCCGTATTTGCTGAAAAAGGCCGGCGCGAAGGCCCAAGTGACGGGCGGCACGGTCGATCTCACCGTTGAATCGACGGTGCGCAACTATCAGCTGCACGCGCCTGGCACGGTGACGGTCCACAATCTGCAACTCGCCGAGAATGACAATCCGCTCGACACCTTCATGTCGATTCCGACCAAGGCGGCCGTCGCCGCGCTCAAGGCGCGCAACGACGACATCACGCTGCATTTCGTGCTGGATGGGAATTTGCGCGACCCAAAATTCTCGGTGCAGGAAAGTCTGATGACGCGTATCGCCGCGGGGTTTGCCAAAGCGCTGGGCGTAAGCGTCGAGGGCGTGGCGAAAGGGGCGGGGGAAACGGTGAAAGGGCTGGGTAACGCGTTGAAGAATCTACTTGGGCAGTAGAGGAAGCCGGCCAGAAGCAGACAGAGGCGAGGCGCCGCGGCGAGACCGCAAACGCGTTGCGTCGCCGCTCGGACCAAGCAACCCCGTGCTTAAACCGGCAGCCCCAACTCGCGCAGTTTCACTTCGGTTTGCGCCGCGCTGACGTGATGCACACCGTGCCAACCGAGTGCGGTTGCCGCCTCGGCATTCTTCGCGTTGTCGTCGATGAAAACGAGTTCGCCGGGCTGCACGCCAGGCATTTGTAGCTCGATCTGCTGACGCATTGCCGCGAAGATCGCCGGATCGGGCTTCACCAGCCCCACTCGCCCCGACACCACGATGTCGCGAAACCGCCGCAGCACCGGGTAATGCTCCCACGCATACGGAAACGTCTCCGCCGACCAGTTCGTCAGCCCGAACAGCGGCACCTCGGCGGCTTCGAGTTTTTCCATGATCGCGACGCCCTCTTCCAGCTCGCCGGCCACCATCTCGTGCCAGCGCTCATAAAACGCGCGGATCAGCGGTTCGTGATCGGGAAACTGAGCGATCAGCTCGTTCGTGGCCTCGACGATCGGTTGGCCGCCATCCTGACGGATCACCCAGTCCATCGAACAGACGTGAGTCAGAAACCAGCGGCGCTCGGTTTCGTCAGGAATCAGTTGGCGATACAGATACTCGGGGCTCCAGTCGATCAGCACGCCGCCGAAATCGAACACGACTGCCTTGATTGCCATGCACTCTCCGTATGCAACGTTGTTGCCGCAATCAGATGGGTTGCGTGCGCAACTCGAGCCACGCTCGAACTGCGCCCGACACGTGCGGCGACAGGCGCGTACGCACCATCTCGTGGTACGCGTTGAGCCATGCGCGTTCGTCCTCGCGCAGCAGCGACAGATCGAGGCAACGCGTGTCGATCGGACACAGGGTGAGCGTCTCGAACTTGAGGAAGTCGCCGAACTCCGTTTGTTCCGCGGGCACGTTCAGCACGAGGTTTTCGATCCGCACGCCCCATTTGCCCGGCCGGTAGATGCCCGGCTCGACCGAGGTGATCATGCCTTCTTCCATCGCGGTCCACGGTTCCGCCGGCGCGTAGTGCGAAATCACCTGCGGGCCTTCGTGCACGTTCAGGAAGTAGCCCACGCCGTGACCCGTGCCGTGACCGTAATCGGCGCCGGCTTCCCAGATCGGCGCGCGGGCGATCGCGTCGAGCATCGGCGAACGGATGCCGCGCGGGAATTTCGCGCGCGACAAAGCCATCGTGCCTTTCAGCACGATCGTGAAATCGCGACGCTGTTCCGCGCTGATGGCGCCGACCGGCACGACGCGCGTGATGTCGGTGGTGCCGCTCAAATACTGCGCGCCGGAATCGATCAGCAACAGGCCATTGCCCTCGATCACCGAATGCGATTCCTCAGTGGCGCGATAGTGCGGCATCGCGCCGTTCGCGTTGAAGCCCGCGATCGTCGCGAAGCTCAGCGACACGAAGCCGGGACGGCGCGCGCGGGCCGCCGTCAGGCGTTCGTCGATGGTCAGTTCGGTGATGGTTTCGCGGCCCAGGGCGCCTTCGAACCACGCAAAAAACTCCGCGAGCGCCGCGCCGTCCTGCTCCATGGTCTCGCGCACGTGCGCGGCTTCCGCCTCGGTCTTGCGCGACTTGAAGAAGGTGGATGGATTGACCGCCTCGACCACCGTTACCGTCGACGGCACCGACTGCAGCGAACCGTAGGTAATGCGGCGCGGGTCGATCAGCAGCGTGCTGCCGGCGGGCAACGCGGCCAGCGCGTCCGCCGCCTTCGCATACGGCTCGACGCTGATGCCGTCGCGCGCCAGCGCGTCGGCCAGCGCCTGCGGCACCTTGCCGTCGGCGACAAAAAGCGACGCGTGGTCGACACCGATCAGCGCGTGCGCCACGAACACCGGGTTGTAGCTCACATCCGCGCCACGCAGATTCAGCAGCCACGCGAGATCGTCGAGCGTGGAGACGAAATGCCATTGCGCGCCCTTCTCCGCCATCGCGCGGCGAATCTGCGCGAGCTTTTCCGAGCGCGCGACGCTCGCATGCGGCGCGGCGTGCTCGAACACGGCGGCAGCCGGCAGCGACGGGCGCTGCGGCCAGATCGCGTCGAACAGATCGACGTCGGTACGCAGCTTCACGCCGTGCGCGGTGAGCGCCTGGGTCAAGGCCCGCGCCGCCGTCACGCCGAGCACGGCGCCGTCCACGCCGACCGTGGCGCCTGCCGCCACGTTCTGCGCGAGCCATTCGAAATGCGGGGCGGTCTGCTGGCCACCGGTCATCTTCATCAGTTGGACGCCGGTGCCGGCCAGTTGCGCATTGGCCTGTTCCCAATAGCGGCTGTCGGTCCAGACGCCGGCGAAGCCGGCGGTCACGATCAGCGTGCCGGCCGAGCCGGTGAAACCCGACAGCCACTGCCGGCCCTGCCAACGGCCCGGTAAATATTCAGACAAATGCGGATCCGCGGACGGCACCAGGTAGGCGGCGACGCCTTCTCGCGCCATTGCGTTGCGCAGTGTCGCGAGCCGTTCGGGGATGGAGGAGGTTTCGGGGAGTCGGGCATTCATCGGAGTCACCTGCAAATATTCATCGACGGGAAAGCAAGCCGACCGTCACGGCAACGGCGATCAACGCGACGCCAGTGCATACCGGCCATTCGAGCATATCGCCGTCATGGAAGAGACCAGTCACGTTGCCAGCCATGCGTGCGACACCGGCGCCCAGCAATCCGGCCAGCAGCGCCACCCACCATTGGGCTCGGCTCGAACGGTGCAGCGGATGCAGCCACCAGCCTGCAAGGCCGATCGCCGACCCCAGCACTGCGATTCCGGGCCAACCCATTAGCGGCAGGTCTCGCGCAGTTTCAGATTTGTCTCATGGGCGCAAGGGGCTTGGACAGCTAGCATTTTTGTCTCATTAACTATAGAGGTTCAGCACTGCGCTTTCCGCATAGCGGTTGAGTTTAGGGGTCGGGGTGATGTTAGGCAAGCTGTAAGCCTTACGAGAAAGCCTGGTTCCCGCTCATTGCCAGGCTGGCCGCGCGCCATGCGAATCGCACTTATCGAGCCGGACCCGCGGCATGCCAAACTGATCGGCCGGCTGATTTTCGCCGGCGGCCACGTGTGCCAGCACTTCACCGCGAGTGCGCCGTTCCTGAGCCGCGCGGCGGACGAATTCTTCGATCTTCTCATCACCGAAAGCTGGGCCGGCGACCATTGCGCCGAAGACGTGATCGCCCGCGCCCGCGCCATCCTGCCGGGCTTGCCGGTGATCGTGCTGATGTCCGCGCCGCGCGAAAGCCAGATCGTGGCCGCGCTGCACGCCGGCGCCGACGACTGCGTCACCAAACCGGTCAGCGGCCCGGAAATGCTGGCCCGGGTGGACGCGCTGCTGCGGCGCGCCGGGCTGCGGCGGCCGCCCAACCGGCGGCGGGACATCATCGGCGGCTATGCATTCGACGCAGCGCAGTTGGGCGTCACGTTCCGTAATCAAACAGTCACGCTGACACCGAAGGAATTCCGCTTCGCGCTGCTGCTCTTCAATAATCTGTCGCGGCCGGTATCGCGCGCGCATATCCTCGAAACAGTCTGGGCGAGCCGGCGCGACGTAAGGTCGCGTACCGTCGACACGCATGCGTCGCGCGTGCGGACCAAATTGCAGTTGCGCCCCGAGCACGGCTATTGCCTGACGCCGCTTTATGGCTACGGCTATCAACTCGACGCCATCCCGCCGGAAACCGTTGTGGAGGCGGCATGACGCGGGTTCAATGTAAGAATGGTGAAAACGCTATAATATTGAGCTAAACCATAGCCCCCCATATGCAGCTTCTAACGATCGGAATCAATCACCACACTGCGCCTGTCGCCTTGCGCGAACGCGTGGCGTTTCCGCTCGAACAGATCAAGCCCGCATTGGACACCTTCAAGAGCGTCTGGCTCGGCCGCACCGCCCGCACGGCGCCGGAAGCGGCGATTCTGTCCACCTGCAATCGCACCGAACTCTATTGCGCGACCGACGACCAGGCCGCGCGCGAAGCCGCGATCCAGTGGTTCTCGAAATACCACAACCTGCCGATCGACGAACTCGCGCCGCACGTCTACGCATTGCCGCAGTCGGAAGCCGTGCGCCACGCCTTTCGCGTCGCGTCGGGGCTCGATTCGATGGTGTTGGGCGAGACGCAAATCGTCGGACAAATGAAGGATGCGGTTCGCACCGCGTCCGAGGCCGGCGCGCTCGGCACTTATCTGAACCAGTTGTTCCAGCGCACCTTCGCCGTCGCGAAGGAAGTGCGCAGCACCACCGAAATCGGCGCGCAGTCGGTTTCCATGGCGGCGGCCGCCGTGCGGCTCGCGCAGCGGATTTTCGACAAGGTGTCGAACCAGCGCGTGCTGTTCATCGGCGCGGGCGAAATGATCGAGCTGTGCGCCACGCACTTCGCCGCGCAACAGCCGCGGGAACTGGTGGTCGCGAACCGCACCGCCGAGCGCGGCTCGCGGCTTGCCGAGCGCTTCAGCGGCCGGGCGATTCCTTTGTCCGAACTGCCCATGCGGATGCATGAGTTCGACATCATCGTGTCGTGCACCGCTTCCACGCTGCCGATCATCGGGCTGGGCGCGGTCGAGCGGGCGGTGAAAGCACGCCGTCACCGCCCGATCTTCATGGTCGATCTGGCCGTTCCGCGCGATATCGAACCCGAAGTCGGCCAGCTCGAAGACGTGTTCCTGTATACCGTCGACGACCTGGGCGCGATCGTCCGCGAAGGCAATGCGTCGCGCCAGGCCGCGGTCGCGCAGGCCGAGGCGATCATCGAAACGCGCGTGCAGAATTTCATGCAATGGCTCGACGCGCGCAGCATCGTGCCGGTGATCCGCCATATGCATACGCAAGCCGACGTGCTGCGCCGCGCCGAAGTCGAACGCGCGCAGAAAATGCTCGCGCGCGGCGATGATCCGGCCGCCGTGCTGGAGGCGCTGTCGCAAGCGCTCACGAACAAACTGATCCACGGGCCTACGCACGCGCTCAATCGCGCGAGCAGCGAGAACCGTGACACGCTCATCGAACTGATGAGCGGCTTCTACAAACACTCCGGTTCTTCCGAGCGTTAGCGGCGCGATCGCCGCCGCGCTGTCCGGGCCACTTGCAAGTGGCCCGCGACGTGCGTCTGACCTGGGCATCCGCCCACTCCCCTAGTTGCCGTCCTTGCCGGAGCCCGCTCCGATACCCGTCCGATGAAAACGAGCATGCAACGCAAGCTCGACCAGCTCACTACCCGGCTGGCCGAACTGAACGATCTGTTGAGCCGCGAGGACACTACCTCGAATCTCGACCAATACCGCAAGCTCACGCGCGAACACGCCGAGCTCGGGCCGGTGGTCGAGCATTACGCGCTGTGGCGCCAGGCCATGCACGACGCCGCGACCGCGCAGGAACTGCTGGCGGACGTGTCGATGCGCGATTTCGCGGAAGAGGAAATTCGCGCGGCCCGCGAACGCATGGATAAGCTCGGCGGCGAACTGCAGAAAATGCTGCTGCCGAAAGATCCGAACGACGACCGCAACATCTTCCTCGAAATTCGCGCGGGCACGGGCGGCGACGAGTCCGCGCTGTTCGCGGGCGATTTGTTGCGCATGTACCTGCGCTTTGCCGAGCGCAATCGCTGGCAGGTCGAGATGATGTCGGCGAGCGAATCGGATCTCGGCGGCTATAAGGAAGTGATCGTGCGGATCGCTGGCGAAGCGGCGTATTCGAAGCTCAAGTTCGAGTCCGGCGGCCATCGCGTGCAACGCGTGCCGGCAACCGAAACGCAGGGCCGCATTCACACGTCGGCGTGCACGGTGGCCGTGATGCCGGAAGCGGATGAAATCGGCGAAGTCGAAATCAATCCGGCCGATCTGCGCATCGACACGTTCCGCGCGTCCGGCGCGGGCGGCCAGCACATCAACAAGACCGATTCGGCGGTGCGTGTTACGCACTTGCCGACGGGGATCGTCGTCGAATGCCAGGACGATCGCTCGCAGCACAAGAACAAGGACCGCGCGCTGAAGGTGCTCGCCGCGCGCATCAAGGACAAGCAATCGCACGAGCAGCAGGCAAAGGAAGCGGCCACACGCAAGAGCCTGATCGGCTCGGGCGACCGTTCGGAGCGCATCCGCACCTACAACTTTCCGCAAGGTCGTTTGACGGATCATCGGATCAATCTGACGCTGTATCGCCTCGAGGCGATCATGGACGGCGACCTCGGTGAACTGATCGCGGCTCTCGTCAGCGAGCATCAGGCTGAACTGCTGGCCTCGCTCGGCGATGCGGATTAAAGCACGAATGAATCGGCAGACGAATCAGCAGATGACCCGCATATGAGCTCGGTTACGCCCGCCGCGCTGTTGCGCGCCTCGCCGCTGCCGCCGCTCGAAGCGCGGATCCTGCTCACGCACGTGCTCGGCTGGCGGCATACGCAACTGATTACACGCGGCGATGAACCGCTCAACGGCGCGTCGGTGGAGCGGTATCAGGCGTTGGAAGCGCGTCGTGTAGCCGGTGAGCCGGTCGCGCAACTGATCGGCGCACGCGAATTCTTCGGACTTGAGTTCGAAGTGACGCGCGACGTGCTGATTCCGCGTCCCGAAACCGAATTGCTTGTAGAAACCGCGCTGAACGCAATGGATAACCTCTCGCGGCCGCGCGTGCTCGACCTCGGCACCGGCACGGGCGCCATTGCCGTGGCGATTGCGTCGATGCGGCCCGACGCGCAAGTTTGGGCGCTCGACCGTTCTTCCGAAGCGCTCGCGGTGGCAACACGCAATGCCGCCCGCCTGCTGGACGCCAACCGCCCCGGCGGCGCCGTGGTATTGCAGCAAAGCGACTGGTACGACTCGCTCGATCCAACACTGCGCTTCGACGTGATCGTGAGCAATCCGCCGTATATCGCGAGCGGCGATCCGCATCTGTCGGAAGGCGATTTGCGCTTCGAGCCGCGCGGCGCGCTGACCGACGAAGCCGACGGCCTCAGCGCGATCCGCGCGATCGTCGACGGTGCGCCCACACGTTTGAGCGCCAATGGCGTATTGTGGATCGAACACGGCTACGATCAGGCCGAAGCCGTTCGCGCGCTGCTGTCAACGCAGAATTTCGTGGAAGTACGCTCGGAGCGGGACCTCGCCGGCATCGAACGAATCAGCGGCGGACGGTTGCGCGGCTGATCTTCTTCGGATGGCCTTAGTCGGCGCAAGGGTAAAGCGGCCTTGGGCCGGTCTTACTGAAATCCGCTATCATTTCAGCCTATTCCCTACACATAACGGAACCGCAAGGTCAGTCATGGATACGCAACAACGCATCAAGCAAATCGTCGACGAAAACACCGTCGTGCTCTTCATGAAGGGCAGCGCTCAGTTCCCCATGTGCGGCTTTTCGGGCCGCGCCATCCAGATCCTGAAGGCGTGCGGCGTCGGCGAGTTCAAGACCGTCAACGTGCTCGAAGACGACGAAGTCCGCCAGGGCATCAAGCAGTTCTCGAACTGGCCGACCATTCCGCAGCTCTATGTGAAGGGCGAATTCGTCGGCGGCTCGGACATCATGATGGAAATGTACGAATCGGGCGAACTGCAGCAATTGTTCGCCGCGGTCTGAACATTTACTGTCTAAGGCGCCGCGAGCCATGGAAACACGCGCTGCGGCGCCACGCCGGCTGATCGTCGCGATCACCGGCGCGACCGGCGCCATCTACGGCATCCGGTTGCTCGAGACGTTGCGCAAGCTGGGCGGCGTCGAAAGCCATCTGCTGATTTCGAGCGCGGGCTGGCTCAACATTCAGCACGAACTCCAGTTGAGCAAAGAAGACGTCCATCCTCTCGCGGATGTCGTCCATTCGGTGCGCGACGTCGGCGCGAGCATCGCATCCGGCTCGTTCGCGACCGAAGGCATGGTGGTCGCCCCCTGCTCGATGAAAACGCTCGCGAGCATCGCACACGGTTTTTCTGACAACCTGATCACGCGCGCCGCCGATGTTACGCTCAAGGAGCGCCGCCGGCTCGTGCTCCTCGTGCGCGAAACGCCGTTCAATCTCGCGCACCTGCGCAATATGACGGCCGTCACCGAAATGGGCGGCGTGATCTTTCCGCCGTTGCCTGCTTTCTATAACCAACCCGCGTCGATCGATGAGATGGTCGATCACACTGTGGCGCGCGTGCTGGATCTGTTCGCGCTCGGGCCGGCTTTGTCGCCGGCGTGGCAGGGATTGCGCGGCGCAGATTAATAACGCTTGCGACACAATCAATTCCGCTTTAGCCGGTTTATCAAAGGTCAGTGCGGATTTATATTGATAGCAACCCAATCCTTGCGCCGCGTCCTCGCGGCTGTGTTGCTGCCATGACCCGCTTACCTTCGCTTTTCCTTTCCCACGGCGCGCCCACGCTGCCGATCGACCCGTCGCTGCCGTCCGCCGAATTCGGCATGCTCAGCGCGCAACTGCCGCGACCCGAAGCCGTGCTGATGCTGTCGGCCCACTGGGGCACGGCACGGCCGGTGGCGAGCACGTCCACGGCGCCGGAAACCATCCACGATTTCTACGGTTTTCCGCGTCAGTTGTATGAAATTCAGTATCCGGCTCCGGGCGCGCCCGACGTGGCGCGCCGCGCCGCCCTGCTGCTCGGTGAGAACGGGATCGTCGCGGATGCGCAACCGCACGGCCTCGATCACGGCGCATGGGTGCCGATGCTGCTGATGTTCCCAGATGCCGACGTGCCGGTCGCGCAGTTGTCGATTCAA
Source organism: Paraburkholderia sp. (assembly GCA_035636295.1). Taxonomy (GTDB): domain Bacteria; phylum Pseudomonadota; class Gammaproteobacteria; order Burkholderiales; family Burkholderiaceae; genus Paraburkholderia. Next base: position 4,739 of record DASPZL010000051.1, on the reverse strand, counting down.
CCGCACATGGACGCAGCGCATCACTTCCGCGTGGGCCGCGCGCTGCGTGCCCTGAAGGACGAGGGCGTGATGGTCATCGGCTCCGGCCAGATCACGCACAACCTGCGCGCCGCCGACTTTTCGGCGCGCCCGGAAGACGCCGACCCGCGCGTCGCCGAATTCACCGGCTGGTTCGAGGACAAGCTCGCCGCGCACGACATCGACGCGCTGCTCGACTACCGCCGCCAGGCGCCGCACGCGGTGCTGATGCATCCGACCGACGAGCATCTGTTGCCCGTATTCGCCGCATTGGGCGCCGCGGACGACGATTATTCGCTGACGATTCAATCGCTCGGCACCTATCAGCGTTCGCTCGCCATGACGAATTACGTGTTCGGCAGCGCCTGATACACCATCAAAGCGCGGCGTTAAAAAAAGCCCGCCTGAGTTTGCTCAGGCGGGCTTTTTTACACCGGACCGAACCACGATCCGGTCCGCAGACTCAGCGCGGCATATTAATGCGCGCCCATGCCTTCAAGTACTTCGTCGTGAGTCTGACGCTCTTCCAGGTACTCTGAGCGGTAGCCGCTGTGAACGCCCCAGTAGTAAAACACCAGCGAGAACGCGATCACCACGAGCATGTCCCAGCCGTACGGCAGGACGCCGAGGCCACCGAATTCCTTGCTGCCGGTCAGCGACAGAACCGCCATGATCGGCAGGTAGGCCACGAGCCACCATGCCGCCTTCAGATCACGCCCCCAACCGCCGAAGCCCGACTTCGCCTGGAAGTAGAAGTACACCGGCAACGCCACGACCATCAACAGAATGATTTCGCCTGTCAGTGGCCACCTGGCCCAGTACAGGATCAGCGACGCGCACACGAACGCGAACGGCGCGATGATCTGCATGCCCGGAATGTGCAGCGGACGCTCGAGGTCCGTCGCCGCGCGGCGCAGCGCCATCAGGCTGATCGGGCCGGTCAGGTACGAGATTACGGTCGCGACCGAAATCACCGCCGCGAGCGAACTCCAGCCGCGGAAGAAGAACAGGAAAATAAACGACACCAGCAGGTTGAACCACATCGCCTGACGCGGCACGCCATAGAACGGGTGCACATTGCCGAACATCTTCGGCATCGTGTTGTTGCGCTCCATCGCGTAGATCATGCGGGTGGTGGTCGCCATGTAGGTCGTGCCGGTGCCGCTCGGGCTGACGAACGCGTCGACGTAGAGCAGGATAGCGAGCCAGTTCAGGTTCAACGCAATTGCCAGTTCGGCGAACGGCGAAGCAAAGTTGAAATGGCCCCAGCCCTTCATCACGTCGCTCGGGCTGACCGCGCCGATATACGCAACCTGCAGCAGCACGTAGATCACCAGCGCGAGCAGGATCGAGCCGATCACCGCGAACGGCACGCTCTTGGCCGGATTGCGCGCCTCACCGGCCAGATTGATCGGACTCTGAAAACCGTTGAACGCGAACACGATGCCGCTCGTCGCCACCGCGGTCAGGACCGCCGACCAGCCGTACGGCGCGAACGTGCTCACTTCGCCGAAGTTTTCCTTGTGAAAGCCCGTCATCATCAAGCCGACGATCGTCGCGCCCGGAATCAGGAACTTGAAGATCGTGATGGCCGAATTCGCGCGCGCGAAAAGCTTCACGCCCCAGTAGTTCAACAGGAAGTAAACGATTACCAACGCGGCGGACAACAGGAGCCCATTGGTGGTTAATTCCCCGTTCACGAACAGCGCGTGCGCCCATGGATAGGGCCACGTGCTCATATACTGAATGGAGGCTTCCGCCTCGATCGGAATCACGGAGACAATCGCGATCCAGTTTGCCCATGCGCTAATGAAACCCACCAGCGCGCCATGCGAATAACGCGCATAACGCACCATGCCGCCCGATTCCGGGAACATCGCGCCGAGTTCCGCGTAGGTCAAGGCGATCGCGAGAATCACGATAGCGCCGATGATCCATGCGCAAATAGCAGCCGGGCCGGCGATTTTGGCGGCCTTCCACGCGCCGAACAGCCAGCCCGAGCCGATGATCGAACCCAAGCCGGTCAGCAGCAACGCAAACGGCCCGATGTTCCGTTGTATAGAACTTTTCACATCTTCTCCTGTGTCGGCCGGAGTTAGTGCTTTAGCAGTGACTCCGGTCCCATGCAAGTTTGCAGCAGAACCCTGTGTCGGCACCGCGTGACCTCGCTTGTGGCGCTGGAGACGGGGTGACGCGCATGCATGCGCGACCGGTGCAACCGGTGCGCGGCGCGTAGTTTAACGGTTGCACCCTCGCGCCGCAGCCGAACTAAGGGTTGTCCCTGGCAAAAAAATCAGACGAACAGCAAGCTTTGTAAGCAGCACCTACCTTCGAAGACCGAAAATTTTGTAAAGATGTGGCGAGACTGTTGACCTTCTCTCAAAATCGCCGTATAACGTTCGGGCAGGATTTCAAGCGGCGAGTGAATTGGTCTTTCGTAGTTCGCCCATCAACGGTACTCCGGTTGGTCCCATTACCCCCTTCCTTGATTTTCATGCAACCCATTGGGCTTCGGCCTTATTTACCATCTTTAGGAACAAGTAATATGGAAACCGGTACCGTCAAGTGGTTCAATGACGCAAAGGGCTTTGGCTTCATCACGCCGGACGGCGGCGGCGAAGATCTGTTCGCGCATTTCTCGGAAATCCGCACGGAAGGCTTCAAGACGCTGCAAGAGAATCAAAAGGTTACGTTTGAAGTGAAGACGGGCCCGAAGGGCAAGCAAGCTGCTAACATCAAGCCGGTGTAAGCAGGACGCTCCCTTCAGGACGCAAAAAACCCCGCCTCGGCGGGGTTTTTTTATATTCATCGCAACTGTATGTGGTGATTATCTTCGCAGTATGCGATTGGTAATTCGGGTTTATCCGAACAGACGCCGCGCGTGAATACCGAGACCTGTCGCGACACTGGCGAGCCGGTCGCCAAATACCGCTTTGGCATCTGGAAATGCAGCCGCCAATGCGCTCGATAGAAACGCCAGACCGGTCGAGCCACCCGTGAAGTAAATCGCGCTGACGTCGCGCGTGGCGATGCCCGCCGCCTGCACCGTGTCGCGTGCCGCCTGCACGATGCGGCGCGTCTCGTCCTGGCCGGCCTTGATGAGCTGCGCTTCGTCGAAGGCGAGGCGCAAGTCGTCCTCCACTCCGTCGAGATCGATCACGGTTTCGCCGCCCGCCGCCACGCCGATCTTCGCCTCTTCCGCGTGCGCCGCGAGCGCATGCCCCAGGCGGCGCTCCACGACACGCATCAGGCGGTCGTGATGTTTGACCTCGGTGAAGAGATGCCGCATCAGCGCGAGTTCGCCGACGCGCTTCGGCGCGTAGACGGTGTTGATCAGATGCCAGGTCGCCAGATCGAAATACACGCGGTTCGGGATTTCGCGGCCTTCGGGATCGAGCGCCTGATAACCGAGTTCGCGCAGAATCGTCGCGAGTTCGACGCGGCGGTCGAAATCGGTGCCCGCGACGTGCACGCCGTGGTGGGCTAGCACATCGTCCTTGCGCTCGACGCGCTTCATCCGCTCCGGCCCGACCCGCACCAGCGAAAAGTCGGAGGTGCCGCCGCCGATGTCGGCCACCAGCACGAGTCCCTCCACCGTCAGATGCGATTCGTAGTCGAATGCGGCCGCGATCGGCTCATACTGAAAGTGAATCTCCCGCAGACCAACCGAGCGCGCCGCCGCTTCGAGCTGCTGCTGCGCCATTTGATCGGCGCGCGGATCGTCGTCGACAAAAAACACCGGACGGCCCAGCACGGCGCGATTGATCGGCCCGCCGGCGCTCTTTTCCGCCGAACGCTTGAGATGATCGAGGAAAATCGCGATAACGTCGGTGTACTTGATCGCCGAGCCGTCGCCCAGATCGGTCGAATTCTCGGCGAGCGGCGAGCCGAGAATGCTCTTCATGGAGCGCATCAGGCGACCGTCGAAACCGTCGATGTACGCTTCCAGCGCGGCCCGCCCGAATTCGCGGGTGTCTTCATCGGTGTTGAAAAACACCGAGGTGGGCAGCGTCGTATAGACGCCCTCGACCGGCGCGAGCTTAAGCAGAGCGCCGTCGGGAACAGCCACGGCCGAGTTGGAAGTACCGAAGTCAATCGCGCAATAGTTCATGGCAGGAATCGCCGCTCACGGCTGGCGCGGACAGAAGGGGGAGCGGCTTTGTATCACGAAATCCCAACGGGCATCAACTGACGCTTCCGGGGCGTCCGCAATAACGCCAAAGGCCTGCTCGACGGAACGAAAATTGCTAACTTCGACAGGATACGCCGCCAATTTATGACATTGAGGAGACTTTACGCAATGAGCGCGCCGCCAACCGCCGCTGTCCGCGAAAAAAACACCGCCATCGTCGAAACGGATCTGCCCTCGCGGCTCGACCGCTTGCCGTGGGGCCGCTTTCACTCGCTGATCGTCGTGGCGTTGGGCGTGACGTGGCTGCTCGACGGTCTCGAAGTGACGCTAGCGGGCGCGGTCGCCAGTGCGCTGAAGTCCAGTCCATCGTTGCACTTTACCAACGCCGACGTGGGTCTCGCCGGTAGCGCTTACATCGCCGGCGCCGTGCTTGGGGCGCTCGGCTTTGGCTGGATGACCGACCGGCTCGGCCGTCGCAAGCTGTTCTTCATCACGCTCGCGCTCTATCTGGCCGCCACCGCGGCGACCGCGTTTTCGTGGAATCTGGCCAGTTTTCTGCTGTTTCGGTTTCTGACCGGCGCGGGTATCG
>DASPZL010000050.1:0-7686 GCA_035636295.1 Paraburkholderia sp. | reverse complement strand
CGCCGGAAGTCCACCGTATGGCCGCCACGCGAACCGCTCACCGCAATGGTGACGTGCTCCCTGCCGGGCTTCACGACCTCTGCATCCCATTCGCCGAGCACGCCGAGCCACCAGCAGAAGTCGCGACCGCGATAGGCGCGCGGCGGACGATCGTGCGCGCCGACCGACAGATAGACGCGCTTGCCCGCACGTTGCAACTCGTCCGCGATTTGCACGCCCGACGACCCCGCGCCAACCACCAACACGCCCCCTTCGGGCAACTGTCCGGGATTGCGATAGTCGGCGGAATGAATCTGGGTGAGATTCGAATCTTGCGGCGCGACCGGCGGGATGGCGGGGCGCTGAAAAGGTCCGGTCGCGACCACCACGCGATTGGCTTCGATCGTGCCTTCCGATGTTTCGACGGTGAAACCCTGGCGCCCCGCATTGCGCACGACCTTCTTCACTTCCACGCCGGTACGGATCGGCGCATCGAACTTCTTCGCATAAGCGACGAAATAGTCCGCGACCTGCTCCTTCGAAGCGAATGCGTCCGGCTCGATGTCCGCGAACTCGAGATTGGGGAAGCGATCGTGCCATGCGGGGCCGTTGGCGACCAGCGAATCCCAACGACCCGTGCGCCAGCGCTCGGCGATGCGCGCGCGTTCCAGGACGAGATGCGGCACGCCGAGCCTGCTCAAATGCTCGCTCATGGCAACGCCGGCCTGACCGGCGCCGACCACGAGCGTGTCGATTGACGTTGTTTCCACTGTCATGGCTGTGTCCTTGTGAAAAGCGGAATGTTTCGGTTCGGTCGCGGCCCTCGCGGCCTTCAATCGCTCGCGACCGTTGCGGACCCAGTAGCGCTTTTCGATGGCGCGTGCCGGCAAGGGCCGTTCGTCTTCGTGAAAATCTACGCGCCCCTTCAGAATCTGAAAAATATATTTAAAAAATGCACAGCATTGGATTTCCCTATGCACGCCTTTTTGACCGTTTCACAATGCCGCCCATTGAAGGCCTTGAACACGGAGCGTCGTCGATGGAAAGCCACCCCTTGCGCTACTCGTTGCGCCAGTTGCGTTATTTCGTCGTCACTGCGGAAGCGCTGTCCTTCACCGCCGCCGCTAAACGTCTGCACATTTCGCAGCCGTCGATCTCGACTGCCCTCGCCGACCTCGAAGTGTCGTTCGGCGTGCAACTCTTCATACGGCATCACGCGAGCGGTCTCTCGCTCACGCAAGCGGGACGCGATCTGCTCGGGCAAGCGCGCAATCTGCTGAAGATCGCGGAGGAATTGCAGATGGCCGCGAAGGAAATGGATGGCGGCATGACGGGCGCCATCGCGCTCGGCTGCCTCGTCTCGCTCGCACCGCCGCTCATGCCGGGGCTCATCAGCCGCTTCACGGGCGAGCACGCGGGCATCTCGTTTCGCACCGTCGAGGCGCATCAGGATGGCCTCTTGCGCGGCCTGCACGACGGCTCGCTCGACATCGCCCTCACCTATAGCCTCGACTTGACAGAGGACATCGCCTTCACGCCGCTGCTCTCGCTGCCGCCTTATGCGATTCTGCCGAAGACGCATCGCCTCGCCCGCGCGCGCAAGGTGTCGCTCGCAGACCTCTTGCCTGAGCCATATGTGATGCTCGATCTGCCGCACAGCCGCGAGTATTTCGCCGCGCTCTTCGATGCGGTGGGCAGCCGTCCCGTGCCCGCGTTCCGTTCGTCGCAACCGGAGGTCGTGCGCGGCATGGTGGCCAACGGTCTCGGCTACAGCCTCCTCAATTTTCCGCTCAAGTCGAATCGCACCGTGGATGGGGAAGAGTTCGTCATTAAGCGCTTCAAAGACAACGTCAACGCAACGATGCTCGGCATCGCGCAATCACGCACGATGAAACCGCGCCAGGTCGTGCATCGCTTTGCCTCGTTCTGCGAGACCTATATTCGACGCCTGCACCTCGATGCATGACGACATGCGAATACGTTGCATAGGTAAAAGCTTTGTTTTGTATCCAAAAACAATATTTTGGCTTGCAATTTGGCTTGATAGATTGGTGTCCATGTTGAGCGCTACGGCGCAAGCCTCGCTTTGGCGCGCTCTCACCGTGATGAATCAAGGAGGGCTCCATGGCCAACCCGGCAACGACGGTCGCAGTGCAAGCGCTTGTCGACAAGCTGCAGACCGGTTGCGAACGGTCCTTCAGCGATGCGCATGCAATGCCGCCCGGTGTCTATACGTCGCCTGAATTCCTCTCACTGGAAGAGCGCAATATATTCGAGCGCGAATGGCAATGCGTCGGCCGCGCCAGTTCACTGAAGGTGCCCGGTGATTACCTGACGGCACATATCGGAGCGCAACCGATCGTCGTATTGCGCGATGAACAGATGCAGCTCAAGGCAATGTCGAATGTGTGCCTGCATCGCATGTCGGTACTGCTTGAAGGACGCGGCAATGTGCGTCGCATCGTATGCCCGTATCACGCGTGGAACTATTCGCTCGACGGCTCGCTGAAAGGCGCGCCGCTCATGGATCGGCAAGAGGGATTCTGCAAGGAAAGCTACCGGCTGCCCGCCGTGCGCTGCGAAGAATGGCAAGGCTGGCTCTACGTGACGCTCGACGAAAACGCGCCGCCCGTTCACGCGCAGCTCGCCGGACTGAGCGAGCTGATCGGCGCATACGGAATGTCGGACTACATCGAAACCTTCTATGAAGAGCACGTGTGGGACACCAACTGGAAGATCCTCGCGGAAAACTTCATGGAAAGCTATCACTTGCCGATGCTGCATCGCGCAACGGTAGGGCCGCATTCGCGGCTGGAGGAGATGGAATGCCCGCCAGGTTATCCCGCCTTCAACTATCACTGGATCACGAAGGAAGCGTCCTTGCCCATTGGCAACGCGCATCCGGACAACACGCGCCTCACGGGACACTGGCGCAATACCACGGCGCTGCTCGCGATCTACCCGGCGCATCTCGTCACGCTCACGCCGGGTTACTTCTGGTATCTCGTGCTGCAGCCTCAAGGCGTGGGGCGCGTGCATATCCGCTTTGGCGGCGGGCTTGCACCGGAATTCATCGCGGATCCTGAAGCCAACGCGCACATGACGACGTTGAAGAAGCTGCTCGACGAAGTGAACGCGGAAGACAGGCGCGGCGTGGAAGCCGTCTTTCGCGGCGTGCACGCGCCGCTCGCGAAGCCCGGTCACCTGAGCCATCTCGAACGCCCCAACTACGACTTCGCGCGATACCTTGTGAGCAAACTCGTTGCGGCGAAGCCCGGCACGCATTGAACACGCCTCATCGACAGGACGCCATCACGATGTCAAACACTTCCTTCATTTCGTTCTCGGGCGTGAGCAAATCGTATGACGGCGCACATTACGTCGTCGATGATTTGAATCTCGACGTGCGCAAGGGAGAATTCCTGTCGCTGCTCGGGCCGTCGGGCTCGGGCAAGACGACCACGCTCATGATGCTCGCCGGATTCGAATCGCCCACGCACGGCGAGATACGCCTCGACGGACGGCGGCTCGACGACAAGCCCCCGCATCAGCGCGACATCGGCATGGTGTTTCAGAACTACGCGCTCTTCCCGCATCTGACGATTGCTGAGAACGTCGCGTTTCCGCTCTCTGTGCGGCGCGTGAGCCGCGCCGAGCAGAAGACGCGCGTGAAGCGCGCGCTCGAGATGATCGAACTGCCGCATCTGGCGAACCGGCGTCCCGCGCAGCTCTCCGGCGGACAGCAGCAGCGCGTGGCGCTCGCGCGCGCGCTCGTGTTCGAGCCGAGCGTCGTGCTGATGGACGAGCCGCTCGGCGCGCTCGACAAGCGCCTGCGCGAAACCATGCAATACGAAATCATGCGGCTGCATCGCGAGCTGTCGCTCACGATCGTCTATGTGACGCACGATCAGGCCGAAGCGCTGACCATGTCCGATCGCGTCGCCGTGTTCTCCGATGGCCGTATCCAGCAGGCCGCCACACCGAGCGAACTTTACGAGAACGCGCAGAACGCCTTCGTCGCCAATTTCGTCGGCGAGAACAACGGATTGACTGGGCGCGTCGTCAATGCGGGCGAAGACTGGGCGACCCTTGCGCTGTCCGACGGCAGCATCATACGCGGCCGGTGCGAACATGGCCTGCGAGCGGGCGATGAAGCGATGCTCGCGCTGCGTCCCGAACGCGCGCATATCCCGAGCGCGGAAGGCGCGCGCGTGGACGAGCACAGCAACGTGGTGCGCGCTCGCGTCGAGGAACTCGTGTATTGCGGCGATCATCATCGCGTGCACCTGAAGCTCGGTTCGCGCGATTCCATCGTCGTGAAAGTGCCCAACACACAGCGCCACGCGCTGCCCTCGCCCGGCGGCACGATCGAGATCGCATGGCGCCACGACGACTGCAAGATTCTCGCGATGAGCGCGCCGCGCAGCGCGCCCGCGATCCATGCTTCCACACCACCCTCACCTTCCATCATCACGACCGCTACAGCAGGAGCCAACTGACATGCGCACCTTCATCAAAGCACAAAGCGCCGCACTCGCCGTACTCGCATTTGCCACCGTGACCGCCCAGGCAGCGGAGACGCTCTCTGTCGTGACCTTCGGCGGCGCGTACGAAGCGGCTGCAAAAAAGGCCTATTTCGATCCGTTCACGCAGGCTACCGGCATCGGCTTCTCGACCGAATCGTATGACGGCGGCCTCGCGAAGCTCTCCGCAATGGAGCAGGCGAAGAACACCACGTGGGACCTGATCGACCTCGAAACGAACGACGCGATCACCGCCTGCGACGAAGGCCTCCTCCAGAAGTTCGACAAAAAGATGCTCGGTAAGACGAGCGACTTCATCCCCGGCTCGATCAGCGATTGCGCGGTCGCGAGCATGGTCTGGTCCACGGTCTACGCTTACGATGCGAGCAAGCTCAAAACCGCGCCGACCACCGTCAACGACTTCTTCGATCTGCAGAAATTCCCCGGCAAGCGCGGCCTGCGCAAATCGCCGAAGGTGTCGATGGAATGGGCGCTGATTGCGGACGGCGTCGATCCGAAGGATGTCTACAAGGTGCTCGGCACGCCCGCCGGCGTGGATCGCGCGTTCAGGAAGCTCGACACGATCAAGAAGAGCATTGTGTGGTGGGAGTCGGGGGCGCAGGCACCGCAGTTGCTTGCGGACGGCGCGGTCGTGATGACGCAGGCCTACAACGGCCGCATCGACGATGCCGCGAAGAAGGACAACAAGCCATTCAAGGCCGTCTGGGACGCGCAAGTCTACGACTTCGAATGGTGGGGCATTCCGACGGGCGCGAAGCACGCCGACGCCGCCGCGAAATTCATCGTCTCCGCTTCGCACCCTAAGGCGTATGCCGATCTGTCGAAGTACATCGCCTATGCGCCGCCGCGCAAGGACGCGATCGCGCTCGTCGACAAGCAGCGCCTCGCCGATCTGCCGACTGCACCCGAGAACTTCAAGCGTGCCGTGCAGATCAACGCGAACTTCTGGGCCGACAACGCGGACCAGATCAACAAGCGCTTCCAGGTGTGGCTGACGCAGTAACACCACCGTCCGACGAGAGCCCAACTTGACTACCAGCATGCCCGCTTCGGCCCGAGCCACGACCCCGGGCTCTCCGACGAGAGCCGAGGGTCGCGCGTCGTTTCGAAAGGCGCGCCACCGCGCATCCTTGCAGGCGCTTTTACTCGCGCTGCCGCTGATCGTGTTTCTGCTTTCGACGTTCATCGCGCCGATCGCGCTCCTGCTCGCGCGCAGCATGGAAAACCGCGAAGTGTCCGACAGCATGCCCGCGCTCACGCGCGCGCTCCATGCGTGGGACGGCCGCGGGGTGCCGGACGAGCGCACGTTCGCCCTGCTCGCTTCGGGGCTCAAAGAGGCGCAGCAGAGCGGAAAGCTCGGCACCGTCGCGCGGCGGCTGAACTTCGCTCAGCCCGAGTTTCGTAGCCTGTTGATGCGCACCGCGCGCCAACTGCCCGCCGATGCGCCGCCCGCGTGGAAACCGGCGCTCGTCGAACTCGACGAACGCTGGAATTCGCCGGACATCTGGCGCTTGCTCAAGCGCGCCGCCGCATCGCCGACGCCGGACTACCTGCTCGCCGCCGTCGATGCGCAAGTGACGCCGCAAGGCTCGGTCGCGTTCGTGCCGGATAACGCTTCGGTCTATCGGCAGGCCTTCCTGCGCACGATCTCGATCAGCGCCACAGTCACGCTGCTGTGCCTCCTGCTCGGCTATCCGGTCGCATGGCTGCTCGCGAACCTGCCCGCGAAAAGCAGCAACCGCCTGATGCTCTTCGTGATCGTGCCGTTCTGGACCTCGCTGCTCGTGCGCACGACCGCCTGGTACGTATTGCTGCAACCGGGCGGCGTCATCAACAGCCTGCTGATTGGTTTCGGGCTCGCCACGCATCCGCTGCCGCTGATCTTCAACCGCGCGGGCGTGCTCATCGGCATGACGCACGTGCTCTTGCCCTACATGATTCTCGCGATCTACTCTGTGATGAAGAGCGTGTCGCCCGTGTACGTGCGGGCCGCGCAATCGCTCGGAGCGCACCCGTTCACCGCGTTCGTGCGGATCTATATACCGCAGACGCTGCCGGGCGTGGGCGCGGGCTGCTTCCTCGTGTTCGTGCTCGCGCTCGGCTACTACATCACGCCCGCGCTGCTCGGCGGCGCAGGCGACGAGATGATCAGCCAGCTCATCGCGATACAGACCAACACGCAGCTCAACTGGGGCCTCGCCGGCGCGCTCTCGGCCTATCTCGTGATCTTCACTGCGATCTTCTATTTTCTGTTCAACCGCATAGTCGGCATCGATCGCTTACGCTTCGGTTGAGCCCAGGTCGAAAGACGCGCACACGACGAGGGAACGACATGCAAGATCAACGCAACACGGTACTGACGGAACGCATCGCCGCGCGCTGGGTGCGACTGCATACAACGCTCGTGATGTTCTTCCTGATTGCGCCGATTCTCGCGATCATTCCGCTCTCGTTCAATTCGGGCTCGTACTTCTCGTACCCGTTGCAGGGCTTTTCGCTGCGCTGGTATGAGCAGGCGCTCACGAGCGCGGACTGGCAACGGTCGCTGCTGAACAGCATCGGCATCGGCGCGGCGTCGACGCTGATCGCCACGTGTCTCGGCACGCTCGCCGCGCTGGGCCTGTCGCGCACGCAGTTTCCGCTGCGCTCGCTGATCATGCCGATCATCATCTCCCCGATGATCGTGCCGATCGTCGTTGTCGCCGCGGGCTTCTATCTGATCTTCGCGCCGCTCGGCCTTGTGAACTCGTATCCCGGCGTGGTGCTGGCGCATGCGGCGCTCGGCACGCCGTTCGTGGTGATCACCGTGACGGCGTCGCTGCTTTCGTTCGATCAGAGTCTGTTGCGCGCCGCTTCCGGGCTCGGCGCGGCGCCCTGGATCACGTTCAGGCGCGTGACCTTGCCGCTCATCACGCCGGCGGTCGCGACCGGCAGCGTCTTCGCCTTCGCGACCTCGTTCGACGAGGTGATCGTCATTCTGTTCATCGGCGGCCCGGATCAAAGGACCGTGCCGCGGCAGATGTGGAGCGGTATTCGCGACTCGATCGATCCGTCGATCCTCGCCGTGGCGACGATGCTGATCGTGTTCGCGGTGCTGCTCTTCGCGAGCATCAACTGGCTGCTCCGGAATCGATCGACGAGGTGACCGGACAACACGTTGCCG
>DASPZL010000049.1:0-14164 GCA_035636295.1 Paraburkholderia sp. | reverse complement strand
AGCGTTTCAGCGCTTCATAGAGTGTTGTTGCCTCGGCCTCGTTGCGGCTGACCCATACCCCGCGCGACATTTCCGATTCGATCATGCTGGCCCACGCGTCCGCCTCGGCCTTGGTAGTAAAGGTCTTGCTTTGCGCGGGGTATCCGCGCCGGCGTACCTGCGCTTCCCATTGGTACTGCCCACGCTTTCGGATGGTCGGCATTTCTCGACGCTCGCTTGAATGGAGTGTGGCGATATTGTGGCAAATAATCGAGAAATTCGCTACAAGCCATGTGTTTATTGGGGTTGCTTTTACATTCGCAATGCGAAGGTCGGGAGTTCGATCCTCCTCCTCTCCACCACCGAACTTGCAGGTAGCAGCGTTTTTACGAAAACCCCGAAGGCCTATCGCCTTCGGGGTTTTTTCTTGCCTGCGTTGGTCCGCGATGTCCACGATCCTGTCCAGCTATCGCGGGTGTCGTGCATCCTGCTCACAACCCTCCCGACAATCGCCGTCAGCCGCACGTTCATCCCATTTAGCAGTTATCGATATATATTGAGGCGCATGACGGCAACCTTGAGTCCCGACGCTGCATGTTCGCGACGGGGAAACACTGAAACCCCGAAACCCCGCACAACGGCAAGCAGATTTTTTTGAGGCTACGTACGCTACCCGCAACGCGGCGTTCGCCTAACACGTCAAAAGTCCGTCTGTTCGGTCATTTGACGCGCGGCAGCGTCTGGTAGGCTACCGATATCACGGCACGCGCCCAACGGACGCCGCCAACTCCGACTTCTCACGCGCGCGGTCCCGCGCCTGCCTCGAACAAAAAGCCAATGGTGACGCGCCGACCGAACATTGTGATTGCGATCAGCATCATGCTGGCCAGCGCGATACTCGCGATCGCCGTGTGGGTGCTCGCGCAAATGCACGACGACGCGTTGCGGCGCGCCCAGGATTCCGTCTTCAACGTCTCGCTGCTGGTCGAGCGCGACGTGTCGCGCAATCTGGAGATCTACGACCTGTCATTGCGCGCGGTGATGGAGGGGCTGAAACAACCTGGCGTGCGGGACTTGCCGGCGGCCATGCGTCAGTTGGTGCTGTTCGACGGCGCGGCCAGCGCGAAGGACATGGGCTCGATTCTCGTCCTCGACGAAGCCGGCGACATCAAGTTCGACTCGCAAGCCTCGCCGCCGCGCCGTATCAATCTCGCTGACCGCGACTACTTCAAGGTCCAGCGGGATTCGTCCGACGTGGGGCTGTACGTCAGCCGTCCATTTTTGCCGAAGGTCGCTGGCAAGGAAGTCAGCATCGCGTTGAGCCGGCGTATTTCCCGGCCGGACGGCAGCTTCGGCGGCGTGGTGGTCGGCACCATGCGCCTGAGTTACTTCCGCGGCCTGTTCGCCGGCATGAATCTCGGGCCGGGCGGCTCGATGGCGCTGATGCTGAGCGACGGCACGATGCTGATGCGGCGTCCCTACGATCCGAAAATCATTGGCCGCAGTCTGAAGGGCACCGCGAACTATTCGCGCTTTCTCCTGCAGCCGAGCGGCGACTTCTTCGGCACGGCCGCGATCGACGGCGTGGAGCGCTGGTACGCGTTCCGCCATATCGACATGTATCCGCTGATCCTCGACGTCGCGCTTTCCACGCGCGACATCTATGTGGAATGGCGGCGTCGCGCGTGGATCATCGGCTCGCTGATCGGCGCGCTCGACGTGACGATCATCGCGCTTGCCGTCCTGTTCTCGCAGCAGTTGCGGCATCGCCGCGCCGCCGAGGAAGAGTTGCGCGTGCTGGCCCGCACCGACGGGCTCACCGGCCTGAACAACCGCCGCACCTTCGAGCAAGACCTGGAAGAAGAATGGGGCCGCGCGCAACGCAACGCGTCGCCACTGTCGATGCTGCTGATCGACGTCGACAGTTTCAAGGGCTTCAACGACCTGTACGGCCATTCCGCGGGCGACGATGCGCTCATCGAGGTCACGCGCTGCATCACGAATAACGTGCGGCGTCCCGGCGACACCGCGGCGCGCTACGGCGGCGAGGAGTTCGCGGTGCTGCTGCCGGATACCGACGAAGCCGGTGCGATGGGCCTCGCCGAGCAGATCCGCGCCGCGATCCAGGAGCGCGGGGTTCGTCACGTGGCGAGTTCGCACCACGTGCTGACGGTCAGCATCGGCGTTGCCTGCACCAGGGGCCAGACCTTCATAACGACTCGCGCGCTGATCAACGCCGCCGACGAGGCGCTCTACGAAGCGAAGGACGCGGGCCGCAATCGCGTTCTCGTCTACGGTGCCGTCGCGCAAGCGCATGGCGGCGGCGTCACCGGCGTTCCGGGATACCTAAAGCCGAAACCTTCGCCCCACACCCGCTGCTAATTTCATCCGGGTAATATATTGTTTTATTTTACCCGGATATAATTCGACAAATTCTTCTTCTGGAGTTTGTCATGACCGCTTATCCCGCCACCTGCATTGCCTTCGAAGGGCACCGCTGCATCGCGTCCGGCACCTTGACCGACGTGGCGCTAGCGGTCAGAGCGGTGCTTGCGCGCGGCGAACCGACGCCGGTGCTGATCTTCGACGACATCACGTGCCGTCCGATCGAGTTCGATCTGCGCGGCACGCCCGAAGAGATCGTGACGAGGCTCACGGCCCGGCATCCGGGCGAGGAAACCGAAGCTGCGCAAACCACCGCTGCCGCCAATGCGACGGAAGAGGACGCCCCGCGTAGCCGAGGCCGGCCCAAGCTCGGTGTGGTGGCAAGAGAAGTGACTTTGCTGCCGCGTCATTGGGATTGGTTGAACGGGCAGCCGGGCGGCGCTTCGGTTGCGTTGCGCAGACTTGTCGAGGCGGCGCGTATCGCTGGCGAGGACAAGGACCGACAGCGTGCGGCGCAGGAAGCGGTGTATTGCTTCATGACCGCGCTGGCCGGCAATCTGCCGGGTTACGAAGATGCGACACGCGCGCTCTATGCCGACGATCGGCCGCGCTTTGAAGCGATCGTAGCGGCATGGCCGGAGGACGTGCGCAATCACACGCTGCGGCTTGCAAGCCGCGCTTTCTTGACGCACGTCCAGGCACGCGTAAATTCGGACGCGCAGCAGCGAATGGTGCTGCGATGAAACGTACGGGCAAAAAAAAGCCGCTCACGCCGGGGAGCGTGAGCGGAAAGTCGGAGAGTTACAACAACATCGCTTGCGCTTACTCATGGGGTGAACGCAGCGGAATCCAGTCTAAGTGGTAGGCGCGTCCGCATACATAAGACAAGTCCCAATCAGGTCCGGATCACAGGCCGTGCGAACGCGCATGCATTCCATGATCCGGCCGGCCACGTAAGCCGGGCTCGACCATCCCGTTCCGCTTATTCCCGCCATTTACCGCTTCAGTCCCCTGCCATCGCAGCCGTAAAAGAGAGGTGGGGAGCGCCCCATCAGAACTTAACAAGGATGGCGAAATGAAGTGGTTCGACCGCATGACCGTGTTCCGGAAGCTGCTGCTGGCATTTGCCGTCGTGATTGCGTTTTCGGTCGTGATCGGTGGGATGGCGTTAGCGGCACTTTCGTCGCTGCACGACATTACCGACGCCATCGCCGATAAAAGCATGGACGGCCTCTACTGGCTCGAAGAGGCGAACCGTCACAAGATCGATTCCGATCTTGCCGCCGCGAATCTCGGCTACGCCACCGACGACGCCGGCCGCCAGAAGTTGAAGGACAGCATCGTCGCATCGCTCACGGAGATGCACGGCGCGTACGACCAGTATCGCGCGACGATCGCGACCAGCAAGGGCCAGGAGATGTTCGAGGAAGTGCTGCGCAAGTCGGCGCTGTGGGAAGGCATCGTGCATCAGCAGATCGGTCTCGAACCGATTCCTGCAGGCGTCGACAACAACGAACTCGTGCGCCGGGCGATTGCGTCGAGCGAGGCGCTGCGCGATCGCATCGTCGCGCTGATCGACTATCGCCGGCAGCAGGCGAATGATTTCCAGGACAGTGCGACAGCCAGCTACGAACACATGCGCCTTGTGATGCTCGCGCTGGTGCTCGGCGCGATCGTGGCCGGCGCGCTGCTCGCGTCGACGATCGCGCGCCGCTTGTCGCGCCAGCTCGGCGGCGAGCCGTACTACGCGATGGAGATTGCCAACCGCATTGCGGACGGCGACCTGAGCGTGCGCGTCGATACCCGCGCGGGCGATACCGACAGCATGCTGTTCGCACTGCGCAACATGCGTGAGCGGCTGGCCGGCATCGTGTCGGGTATCAGCGTATCGAGCGAGTCGATCCTGACGGCTTCGGGCGAGATCGCGCAAGGCAACACCGACCTGTCGCAGCGCACCGAAGAGCAGGCCGCCGCGTTGCAGGAAACCGCGTCGAGCATGCAGGAACTGACGTCGACGGTGAAGACGAACGCCGAGAACGCGCAGCAGGCGGGCAGCGTGGCGCACGGCGCGTCGGAGGTGGCGGCGCGCGGCAGCAGTCTGGTTGGCGATGTCGTCGAAACGATGCGCGAACTGGCGGCCGGCTCCAGGCGCATGACCGACATCATCGCGGTGATCGAAGGCATCGCGTTCCAGACCAACATTCTCGCGCTCAACGCTGCCGTGGAAGCGGCGCGCGCCGGCGAACAGGGGCGCGGCTTCGCGGTGGTGGCGGGCGAAGTGCGTTCGCTCGCGCAGCGCAGCGCGGTGTCGGCCAAGGAGATCAAGGAGTTGATCGAAAGCTCGACGGCGCGCGTGGGCAGCGGCGCCCAACTGGCCGAGCGGGCCGGCCAGACGATGGCCGACGTCACGCAAGCGGTCAAACGCGTGACCGACATCATGGGCGAGATTTCGTCGGCGTCGCGGGAACAAAGCACGGGCATCGAGGAAGTCAACCGCGCGGTCGCGCAGATGGACGACGTGACCCAGCAGAACGCGGCGCTCGTCGAGCAGGCGGCGGCCGCGGCGTCGTCGATGGCGGACCAGGCGAGGCAGTTGCAGGCGGCCGTTACGGTGTTTTCGCTGGAGCCGCGGCGCGGCTGATCGCTCCGGTGATCTTTCTGCGCACGCGAGCTATTGCGTGCGCGTGATCAAGGGCGTGGCGTTCGTCGTGGGTTCGAACCGGCCTATCGCCGCCGTTATCTCCACTTCATCGGCTTCGTATCGCGATCCGTTCGCCGCGCCCTTCAACGCCCTTGCCAGGCCTGGTGGCACTCCGTACACTCGCGCGTAATTCCTGGGCGGCGCGTCTTTAGGGCGCCGTCCACCATCACGCCGAACAGAGGAGAACCCCCGCCATGGCCGATTCCTATTTCCCCCGCTGGCGCGCCCAGTCCCCCGCCGCCGAGGGCCGCATCGTCGGCACCGACGAACGGCTTGCCTGGCCGCAAATGTTCGCGATGGGCATTCAGCACGTCGTCGCGATGTTCGGTTCGACCGTGCTCGCGCCGCTGCTGATGGGCTTCGATCCGAATCTGTGCATCTTCATGTCGGGGATCGGCACGCTGCTGTTCTTCGTGCTGGTGGGCGGGCGCGTGCCGAGCTATCTCGGCTCGAGCTTCGCGTTCATCGGTCTCGTGATCGCGGTGACGGGGTACGGCGGGCAGGGGCCGAACATGAACATTCCGGTGGCGTTGGGCGGGATCATCGCGTGCGGCGTGGTGTACGCGATCATCGGCTTGATCGTGTCGGCGGTCGGCACCAAATGGATCGAGACGCTGATGCCGCCGGTCGTGACGGGCGCGATCGTCTGCGTGATCGGCTTGAACCTTGCGCCGATCGCGGTGCGCGGCGTGAGCGGCAGCAATTTCGATTCGTGGATGGCGCTCGTGACGGTGCTGTGCGTGGGCGCGGTCGCGGTGTTTGCGCGCGGCATGCTGCAGCGTCTGCTGATTCTGGTGGGGTTGCTGATGGCGTATGTGATTTACGCGATCGTCACGAACGGCCTCGGCATGGGTAAGCCGATCGATTTCGCGATCGTCGCGAACGCCGCGTGGTTCGGCATGCCGCGCTTCACGGCGCCGGTGTTCGACTTGCGGGCGATGACCTTGCTCGCGCCGATCGCGGTGATTCTCGTGGCCGAGAACCTCGGGCATATCAAGGCGGTGAGCGCGATGACCGGTCAGAACCTCGACGGCTATATCGGCCGCGCATTTCTCGGCGATGGAATCGCGACGATCGTCTCCGGCTTTGCCGGCGGCACGGGCGTGACGACTTATGCGGAGAACATTGGCGTGATGGCCGTGACCAAGATCTATTCGACGCTGGTGTTTGTGATTGCCGCCTTGATTGCTCTCGTGCTGGGTTTTTCGCCGAAGTTCGGCGCCGTGATCCAGACCATTCCGGGGCCGGTGCTGGGCGGCGTATCGATTGTCGTGTTTGGTCTGATTGCCGTGACCGGCGCACGGATCTGGGTGGTCAATAAGGTGGACTTTGCCGACAATCGCAATCTGATCGTGGCTGCGGTGACGCTCGTGCTTGGGGCTGGGGATTTTTCGTTGAAGCTCGGTGGGTTTGGGCTTGGTGGGATTGGCACCGCCACGTTTGGGGCGATCATTCTTTATGCTCTGCTGCGGAGGGAGCCGGCGCAGGGGCCGGTGGCCTGAAGGATGGGTTTTTGCCTTCGTGGGCAAAAACCCCCTACTTCTTCCGAACAGTCAACGCCGTCTCCGACAAGTCCACCTCCCGCATGAGCTTATTCAAAGTCTCATCGTTAATCTCCTGAGAACTACGCAGCGCCAGCAGCGTCTTTCTCTCGGCTCTCATCGCCGCCAGCTTCATCCTGAACTCCAGCGCATCCGCGCGGCGCGCCAACTCGCGCGGTTCCTGGTCTTCCTCGAACGTGGCGAGCCGGCGTCGATAAATGTCCATCACGCGCGCGGTGACGTCCGCCGCATACGCCGATGCCGCCTCGTCCAGATTCGCGCACTCGGTGTCGTGCACGTCATCGACAGCGCGAATCGCCGCTTGCGCCGCCATCTTGCGCGCGAGGATTTCCTCGGCGGCGTGCGGGTCCTTGCCCCGCCGCCAACCGCGCAACAACAACGGCAACGCGACCACCGCGACCAGCAGCGATACGAGAATCACCCCCGACGCGATGAAAATCGCGAGGTCGCGGCCCGGCAACGGCGCGCCGCCAGGCAACACCTCCGGCAACGACAGCACGCCCGCCAGCGTCAGCGCGCCGCGCACGCCGGCCACAGTCGTCACCGTCACCGTGCGCAAGCCCGGCACCGCGTTCGTCACGCCGTGCTTCGCCGCGCCGCGGCTCGCGAACCAGCGCAGCAGCCACACCCACACGAAGCGCATCGCATACAGCGCGGCCGCGACCGCGGCGATGTAGCCGATCAACAGCCACACTTGCGCGTCGCTGGTCTCGTGCGCATCGAGCAGAGCCCGGCCGAGAATATGCGGAAACTGCAGCCCCAACAGAATGAACACCATGCCGTTGAAGACGAACTCGATCATCGTCCACGTGCTGTTGGCGCGCATTCGTGACGACACCGGGCCGACGTTCACAATGGTCGCGTAATTCATCATCATGCCGGCGGCGACCGCGGCCAGAATCCCCGACAACTCCAAACGCTCGGCGATCAGATAAGCGGCGAACGGAATCAGCAGCGTCATCACGACGCCGGGCGCGGGATCGCCTTCTTCCGTGAGGTTCAGAAAGCGCGCCGACACAAAGCTGAACAGCCAGCTCACCGCCGCGCCCGTCGCTAGTCCGCCCGCGGCAATGATCACGAAGCTGATCGACGCGTCGCGCAGCGAGAACACGCCGGTCAGTGCCGCGGCAATCGCGAACTTCAACGCGACGAGACCCGACGCGTCGTTCATCAACGCCTCGCCTTCGAGGATATGCATGAGCCGTCCCGGAATCTTGCCCTTGCCGGCGATGCCGGTCAGCGCCACGGCATCGGTCGGCGACAGCACCGCGGCGAGCGCGAATGCAACCGGCAGCGACATCGACGGCACCAGCGCGTGCACAAAGTAGCCGACCGCGAGCACCGTCATGAAAACCAGGCCGAATGCGAGCATCAGAATGGAGCGGCGCGCCATGAACAATTCGCGCTTGGGAATGCGCCATCCGTCCGCGAACAGCAGCGGCGGAATGAACAGCATCATGAAGATTTCCGGATCGAACGTGACGTGCAGCCCGAGCCTCGGCCAGGCGAGCATTGCGCCGATCGCGATCTGCACGAGCGGCAGCGGCAATGCGACCGGCAGGAGGCGGGTGATGACGCCTGAAGCGGCGACGGCGAGCAAAAGAATCAATACGGTAAAGACAATTTCCATCGGTCTGTTTCTAGGGCTATAACGTGTTTTATCTGTGATCTTCGACGGCCTCGCCGCGTCACGCTCACAAGACAGAAGGCCGAAGTTTAGCCCGAGGACGCGCCGCGCCAATGCGAGCCGGACATGACTTCAAGCGAGTGACCAGCGAAGCCGGCAAGCGAGCGCGCGAACAAGGCGGCGCACCTAAAGGGTGCGCGCCGCGCCCTCGCGCGGCGCATCGGCCCTTTTGCCGGTGCAACTTTCATGCAAATTACTTTCGAAAGTGCGCTAGCGCGCGCATGGAGCTTGCTTAACCCATATCGACAACGCACATTTTGAGAGAGACGGCGCCGAGGTTGCTCGCTTCCGCGTTCGGACCGGCCCGGCTTTCGCGTGAGAGGATTGCATGACGATTGCGCAACAGGAAAGGACGGCCGGCGCGCCGCATGGTTTCGACGTCGAGGTTACGTCGGGGCTCGAACGTTTTTCGGTGCAGCATGGCGAGCTGACGCTGACGAGCGTATTTCAACCGATTTTCAGCCTGTCGCATATGCGGGCGGTCGGCTACGAGGGGCTGCTGCGCGCGCACGATGCGCTCGACCGCCCCGTATCGCCGCTTGACGTATTCGGCGAGGCCGCGCGTCTGGGCGACGTCCTTCAATTGGACCGGCTCTCGCAGACGCTGCATCTGGAAAATTTCAAGGTGCTCGGCGCCGAGCGCGAATGGCTGTTCCTCAACGTGCATCCCGGCGCGCTCACCGATCCGTATCATGCCGCCGCGTTGCTGGCCAATCTGCGGCGGCTCGATCTGCCGCCGCGGCGCATCGTGCTCGAAGTGCTCGAGCAGCGGGCGGAAGATCTCGAACGTCTCGCCGACGCCGTGCGCCAGTTCCGCGACCGCGGCTTCCTGATCGCGCTCGACGATTTCGGCGCGGGGCATTCGAACGTCGAACGGATCTGGCAACTGAATCCCGATATCGTGAAGCTCGACCGCATCATGCTGTCGCACGCCGCGCATCGCGCCGACATGGCGACGATTTTGCCGGGGCTCGTCGCGTTGCTGCACGAAGCCGGCAAGCTGGTGCTGATCGAAGGCGTGGAAACCGAGCATGAAGCGCAGATGGCGCTCGCCTGCAACGCCGACTTCGTGCAAGGCTTTTTCTTCGGCCGCCCGAACCCTGGCGCGGCCGATGCGGTGCAGGCCGCGACTTGTATCAACGAAGTCACCGAGCGGTATCGCGAACAGGCCGAAGCGCGCGAGCGCCGCAATGCAAGCCGCCTCGCGCCATATCTGCGAGCCTTCGAGCGCGCGGCGGAGCGGCTTGCCGCCGGCGAGCCGCTCGAGGAAGTCTGCTGGAATTTTCTCGCGCTCGATCACGCCGCGCGCTGCTTCCTGCTCGACTCGAAGGGCAAGCAGGCGGGCCGCAACGTCGTGCTGCGCGCCGATCGCGCGGCGCATGAAACGCGCTTTCTGCCGCTGGCCGACGCGCAAGGGGCGAACTGGCTGCGTCGTCCGTATTTCCGCGCGGCGATCAATGCGCCGGAACGCGTGCATGTGACGCGTCCGTATCTGTCGATCAACGAGGCGTTGCCGTGCGTGACGCTTTCGGTGGCGACGCGCGTCGGCGCGCAGACGTGCGTGCTGTGTGGCGATATCGACTGGGTGGACGAAGAGCGGTTCTGAGATGATGTCGTTTTCAACGACACGCGTTGGTACTCATGTCCGTCCTGCTCGAAATCATTGCCACCACTGTTGCCGATGCGCGCCTTGCGGCGCAAGCCGGTGCTGACCGTCTCGAACTCGTCACCGCGATGGGCGAGGGCGGCCTGACGCCGAGCGTCGGATTGATCGAGGCGGTGGCGGCCGCGGTCGATATTCCGGTGAATGTGATCGTGCGGCCGCACAGCCGCTCGTTCATGTACGACGCCGACGACTACGCGGTGATGCTGCGCGACGTGCGCGCGGCAAAAGCGGCGGGCGCGAACGGCGTGGTGATCGGCATGTTGACCGCCGAGGGGGAGATCGACCGCGACGGCCTCGCACGCACGATCGATGCGGCCGATGGCCTGGCGATCACCTTCCACCGCGCATTCGACGAAGCGCGCGATCTGCAACAGGCGCTCGACGTGCTGCTCGAATTCAAGGCGGTGACGAACGTGCTGACGTCGGGCGGAAAATCCTCGGTGCTCGACGCGAAAGAAACGCTACGCGAGCTGGTGCGGCAAGCGTCCGGTTCGCATTGCACGGTGCTGGCCGGCGCCGGTTTGACTGTCGACGCGGTCGCCGGCTTCGTTCGCGCGACACAGGTACAAGCGGTGCATTTCGGCTCGGGCGTCCGCGTTGGCGGTAACGGGCTCGCGCCGGTCGATGCCGCCAAAGTTGCGCAGGTGAGAGCGCTGCTGAACGCGGCATAGCGCGCAAACAAAGCGCCAAAAAAATGCCGCTTCAGGATTCACTCCTGAAGCGGCATTTCGCACACGTGCGCAAGCTTTACTTTGCGACGACCACCGGAATACCGCGCAACTGCCCGGCGCCTTTCACCTCTTCCAGCGACTTCTTCACACAAGCGCCCGTTGCCGCTTCGATCTGCAAGAGTGTGGCGAGATCGCGCTCACCGCGCTTCACACCCGCCAGATTCGCCAGTTTCACGTGACCATAACCGCGCACGCGAGCATGCAGGTCGGCCAGCTTCGCGACGTCCTCCAGATTGTTCGCGTTGAGCTTCGCAAACGCGCGTTGCAGCGTGATTTCGTAATCGCCGGCGAGTTCGCGTTCCATCTTGCGTTCGAGCGTGCGGCCGAACGGGTCGAGCATCGTGCCGCGCAGGCCGCGCCATTTCGCCAGCATGCCGAGCACCGGCCACATCCATTGGCCGAAGGTTTTCTTGGCCGGGTTGATGCCGGGCTGCGGACGCGTCAGCGTCGGCGGCGCGAGGTTGAACTTGATGCCGAAGTCCTTGCCCGCCACGCCTTCGAATTGCGCTTCGAGCGCCTCACGGAACGCGGCGTCCGTATGCAGGCGCGCCACTTCGTATTCATCCTTCACGGCCAGCAGACGATAGAACGTTGTCGCCACCGCGCGCGTGAGACGTTCGCTCTGTGCATCCACCGCGGTTTCCGCACGGCGCGCCGCATCGACCAGCGCGCGGTAACGCGTCACATAGTGCTCGCCGCCGTACGTTTGCAGACGGCCTTCGCGATGCGCGATCAGTTCATCGAGCGTATCGACGCGCACGGTCTGCTTCGCCAGATGCCGCGCTTGCCACAGCGCTTCGAGCGCGGCCGGGTCTTCGGCAGCGAGGCGGCCGATCGAGAACGCCAGCTGATTCATCTGCACGGCGACGTTGTTCAACTCGATCGCGCGCATCATCGCGGCGAATGATACCGGCACCAGACCGAGTTGCCAGGCATAACCGAGCATCAGAATGTTCGCGCCGATGGTGTCGCCGAGAAAACGCGTGGCGAGCGCTTGCGCATCGCACGTGGACATGCGTTCCGCACCTGCCGCGTGACGCATCTTGTCGATCAACGCATCCGCGTGAAGCGTCGCGTCCGGGTTCTGCACGAAGCTCGCGTTCGGAATCGCATGCGTATTCACGACGATGCGCGTGCGGCCATGACGCACCGTTTGCAGGGCATCGGCGCTCGCGCCCACCACCATGTCGCAGGCGAGCAGCACGTCGGCCTGTTGTGTGTCGATACGCACCTGATTGAGCCACTCGTCGCGCGCGGCGAAGCGCACGAACGACAGCACCGAGCCGCCTTTCTGCGCGAAGCCCATGAAGTCGAGCACGGACGCGCTCTTGCCTTCCAGATGCGCCGCCATGCTGATCAATGCGCCGACCGTCACGACGCCCGTGCCGCCGACGCCTGTGATCAGAATGTCGTACGGCGCGGCGTCGAGATGCGTCGCGGGAACGGGCAACGCATCGACGCGCCCGGCCAACGCTTGCGGATCGAACGCCACACCGGCGGCTTTCTTCAGCTTGCCGCCTTCCACCGTGACGAAGCTCGGGCAGAAGCCGTTCACGCATGAATAATCTTTGTTGCATGACGATTGATCGATGCGGCGCTTGCGCCCCAATGCCGTTTCAACCGGTTCCACCGAGAGGCAATTCGATTGCACGCCGCAATCGCCGCAGCCTTCGCAGACTTCCTCGTTGATGAAAAGACGCTTGTCCGGGTCGGGGAATTCGCCCTTCTTCCTTCTACGCCGTTTTTCAGCCGCACAGGTCTGGTCGTAGATCAGCACGGTCACGCCGTCGGTGTCGCGCAATTCGCGCTGCACGGCGTCCATTTCGCTGCGATGGTGGAACGTCGTGCCCTTCGGAAACAGATCGTGACGGCCGTCGTATTTCTCCGGCTCGTCGCTGACCACGACGAAGCGCGACACGCCTTCGGCTTCCACCTGGCGTGCGATCTGCGGCACCGAGATGTTGCCGTCAACCGGCTGACCGCCCGTCATCGCGACCGCATCGTTATAGAGAATCTTGTACGTGATGGTGGCTTTCGCGGCCACCGCCTGGCGAATCGCGAGAATGCCGGAATGAAAGTACGTGCCGTCGCCGAGATTCTGGAACACGTGGCGCGTTTTCGTGAACATCGAATGCGACGCCCAGTCGACGCCTTCACCGCCCATCTGAATCAGGCCGGTCGTGTCGCGCTCCATCCACGAAGCCATGAAGTGGCAGCCGATGCCGGCTTGCGCGATCGACCCTTCCGGCACTTTCGTCGACGTGTTGTGCGGACAGCCCGAGCAGAAATACGGCGTGCGCTTCACGCTGTCCGCGGCGTTCGAGAGGATTTGCGGCGCGACGAGATCGACCACGCGCTCGCGTCGATCGAGCGCGGGCTTGTGCCTGGCGAGCCAGTTCGCGAACACCGGCAAGATGCGCGAAGGCCGCAATTCACCGAGCGACGACAGCAGCATGGTGCCGTCTTCGGCATTCTTGCCGACCACGATCGGCCGCGTGCCTTGCGTGCGGTTGTACAGATAGTCCTTGATCTGCTGTTCGATGACCGGGCCTTTCTCCTCGATCACGAGTACTTCGGACAAACCGGCAACGAACGCGTCGATGCGCGTCATCTCCAGCGGAAACGACAAACCGACCTTGTAGATCCGCACACCGGCCGCGTCCAGATCGGCGACCGTCAGATCGAGCCGGCGCAGCGTTTCCATCAAGTCCAGATGCGCCTTGCCGCACGTGACGATACCCACGTTCGCATGCGGGCTCGGCGCGATCCATTTGTCGATGCTGTTCGCGCGCGCGAAGTGGCGCACCGCGTCGAGCTTCGCATGCATGCGAGATTCGATCGTCAGACTCGGCAGATCGGGCCAGCGGTTATGCAAGCCGCCTGCGGGCGCTTCGAAATTCTGTGGAATCGCCCATTCGGTATGCAGCGCGTCGAGATCGACCGTGGAGCCCGATTCGACCGTCTCCGAGATCGCCTTGTAGCCGACCCATGCGCCCGAGAAACGCGACAACGCCCAGCCGTACAAGCCGAATTCGAGCATGTCGGCGATGTTCGACGGATTCACGATCGGCATGTGCCAGGCCATCATCGCGAAGTCGCTCTGATGCGGCATCGACGACGACACGCAGCCGTGGTCGTCGCCCGCCACTACCAGCACGCCGCCGTGCGGCGACGAGCCGTACGCGTTGCCGTGCTTGAGCGCATCGCCGGCGCGGTCCACGCCCGGGCCCTTGCCGTACCACATCGCAAAGACGCCATCCACGGTCCGCTCGGGATCGGATTCAACCCGCTGCGTGCCGAGCACGGCGGTGCCGCCGAGTTCCTCGTTGATCGCCGGCAGGAAGCGAATTTCGCTCGCCGTGAGCAGTTTCTTCGCTTTCCACAATTGCTGATCGACCATGCCGAGCGGCGAGCCGCGATAGCCGCTGATGAAGCCGGCGGTGTTCATGCCGC
>DASPZL010000048.1:0-2336 GCA_035636295.1 Paraburkholderia sp. | reverse complement strand
TCCGCGTAGGTTTCGTCGGTGTCGATCTCCGGATCGTGCGCGAGACAGAACAGCAGATTGCTGCGCGTCAACGCGTTTTTCGGATCTAGTTCCAGCGCGCGGCGAAACGAGATGCGGGCTTCCTGCGACGCACCTTGGTCGAGCAGCACCACGCCCAACGTACCGTGCGACTCATGGTAGTCCGGCGACAGTTCCGCCGCACGCCGGCATGCCACGATCCCTTCGCTGTGCCGGCCACTGGCGGCCAGCGCGAGGCCCAGCACGCGATGACCTTCTGCATAGTCAGGATGTAGTTTGAGCAGCGCCCGGGACTCGGCTTCCGACGGGCCAAACTGACCGGTCAGTCGCAGCAGGTCGGCGAGCGCGTTGCGCGCTTCGGCATCGTCGCTGCCTAGCGCGATGGCTGTGCGCAGCGGCTCGATCGCTTCGCTGTAGTGCCCCGCGCGATGCAGCGCGATGCCGAACGACCGCCAGGAAAGTCCGTGCGACGGGAACCGTTCGGTCAGATCGCGCGCCAGCTTGATCGCCGCTTGCATGTGGCCTTTCTTGAACAGCGCGGCGAACCGATTGATTTCCTGCGGCGTCGGGCGGCGTGCGTCGGCTGCGGTGGTTGTCTTGTGCTCGTTCCCACTCGGCGCGGCTTCCGCGATGGTGAAGGTATGCTCGACCTTCGGCGCGACAGCGGCGGTCGGCAGCGCCGCGCCGTCGTGTGCCATGCGCGTGATCAGCCCGTTGACGGCTGCCCCTTTCAGGCCTTGCTGTTGACCCATTTCGAGCGCGAGCCATGCCGCCGGAATCTGATCTGCGTCGATCAGCGCATTGATGTACGCAACCCAGAACTGACCGTTGGCCGGCTGGCTGCCCAATGCCGCTTCCAGATACGGCAGCGCGCCGGCGGGCTGCTCGCGTTGCACGTACAGCACGCCCAGGTTGTATTGCACATCGGTGTGATCGGGTTTCGCTTCGAGAATCGCCTGATACAGCGCTTGCGCGTCGTCCAGTTCTCCCTTGTGATGATGCTCGAGTGCGACCTGCAAAACCAGGGCGATGTCTTGCTCGAATTGCTGTTCTGGCGACAAGGTTTCAGCGGTTGGCTGGTCGTGGAGGAGAGTCATGATCTCGGCGCGGAATGGTCTATACGGAAATTGTGCGGCGGGGAGGGCATTTCCGATGCGCGGAGATGACGGTGAAAACGCCGCCTGTTTAGCGTATGACGGGCGGCGGCGGGAGCGCGAAAACCAGAAAAAAGCCCGCACGAGGCGGGCTGAGGGAACGAGCACGCCTCACTTCGGCGCGTAGTTCTTATTGTCGGGTGCTGCGGTTCGGTGGTACGGCAGCTGCCGCTGCGGTTCAGGCGCCGCGGCGTCTTAAAGCCGTGCGACGCGCTGGTATTCGCCTGCGGCCTTTGTGCGCCCGATCGCCGCTTCGAACTCGATGTGCAGTTCGTTCTGGGTCGTGGCTGCGTCCGCGAGCAGCGCCGCGTCGATGGCCTGGATCCGGCGGATCATCTCGAGCGCGGCCGGTTCCTGCTCCGTGGTCAACGACATCAGCAGCGGCGAGCGCGCTTCGGTCAGGCGGGCCGCTTCCGGCCAGTCGGCCAGCGAGGCGGCCTGTTCGATGTCCCGCGTGATCGACAGCACGCGTTCGACCAACTCCGTCTGGTTCATGTTGTGCGCGTCCATGTGGCTTAGCTCTTGTTGGTGGCCAGTGCACCGGCGCTGTTGGTGCCGCCGAACAGCGCGGTCAGGTAGGCCGAGTTGTTGTTCATGGTCGCCATCAACGTGTTCAGCGCGGTGAACTGCGCCTGATACTGATTCGTCAATTGCGTCGTGTAGTCGGCGAGCGCGCTTTGCTGCGTGGTGATGCTCTTCAGGTCGGCATTCAGCGCGGTGTTGCGCGTATCGATGATGCCGCCGGTCTGCGTGAACGTGGTGATGCTTGCGTTCAACTGTTCGGCAATGCCGTTGGTCGAGTTGAACAGCGAGGCGACCGTGGCCGGGCTGCTCGCGAGGGCGGTGTTCAGCTTGTTGTTGTCGACCACCATCGTGCCGTCCGCCGGGTCGTCCTTCAGCGTGATGCCGATCGCCGCCAGCGTGGCGCCGGTGCTGCCCGAGCCGACCGCGCCGCCGACGATCGTGGCTAGCGTGTTCTTGATCGTCTGCAGTGTCGAGTCGCCCAGCAGCGGGCCTTGCGACGACGATCCGGCGCTGTACGACGTGAGCGTGGCCATCGTTGTGACGACGGTGTTGTAGAGGCTCACGAAGTTGGTGATCGCGGTGTTCTGCGAGGTGGTGTCCTGCGCAATGGTCAGCGTCTGCGTGGTGCCCGCGGACGCC
>DASPZL010000047.1:0-18210 GCA_035636295.1 Paraburkholderia sp. | reverse complement strand
GCGCTGCTCGATCGTTTCGCCGACCCTCACTTGCACCACGCGCGTCTGCGCGCTCGGCACGTCGTGCACCGGCAACCTCAGCATCGCGATGCGCAGCGGACGGCCGCGAAACACGTCGTCGTAGAACTGCACGCTGTAGGGCTCGGCCGGTGCTTTTTTAGCCGCCGGCAGATCGGGATAGCCCGTCACCACGCGGCCACCCTCTTCACGAATCTGATAATAGATGTTGCCGCCGCCGTTCGATTCGAACATCTCCAATGCGAGGTACGGCAGGTCGACTTCGATCCGGCCGTCGCGCAAACGGATGCCGTCGCGTATCGAGCGCAACGAAAATTCCAGCGTGCGATCGAAGGCCGCGTGCGCCGCGTTCATCGCGCGCTGATATGTGAGCCATGCGTCGAACGCGAGCAATAAAAGCAGCGGCAGCAGCAACCACAGCGCGACCCGTACGCGCAGATTCGGCCGCGTCATGCGGTTCTGGCTTCCAGCAGATAACCGAGTCCGCGCAGCGTCACGATGCCGACCGAACTGTGTTCGAGCTTCTTGCGCAGGCGGTGCACGTAGATTTCGATGGCATCCGCATTCACCGATTCGTCGAGCCCGAAGATTTTCTCCGACAGCGTGTCCTTGTTGATCGCGCGGCCGTTGCGCAGGATCAGCACCTCGAGCACCGAACGCTCGCGCGGCGTCAACGCGAGCGGTTCGCCGCCGAGCGTGAAGCCGCGATCCACGCTGTCGTAAAGCAGCGTGCCGCATTGCGCATGCAGCGGCTCCTGCCCATGACTACGACGCAGCAATGCACGTGCGCGCGCTTCCAGTTCGGTGAGCGCAAATGGCTTCGCGAGATAGTCGTCGGCGCCGAGATCGAGACCGCGCACGCGCTCTTCCACCGAACCGTGCGCGGTCAGTATCAGCACCGGCACCGCGTTGCGGCGCGCGCGCAAACGGCGCAGCACTTCGAGGCCGTCGAGCTTCGGCAAACCGATATCGAGAATCACCAATGCGTAGTCCTGCGTGCGCAGAACGTGGTCGGCGGACTCGCCGTCATGCATGCAATCGACCGTGAGTTTCGCGCTGGTCAGCGCATCGGTCAGCGAGCGGGAAAGGATCGGATTGTCTTCGACGAGCAGCACACGCATGAGCAAAAATCCCAGGGAAATCCATGAGGCGAATTCGACCATTGTCACGCATTTCTTTCAAAAACTGAAAGCGTTCAGAAAGCGCGACTCTCTTACCATTCGCCTACACAAAACAAACATGATGTTTTCTGGAGGAAGACGTGCAAATCTCTTTGAAGTGCCTCGCAGTCGCCGCCGCCGCGGTTGCTTTTTCGGCAAACTCAGTGTGGGCGGCCTTTCCCGCGGGTTATCCCGGCGACTATCAGAGCACCGTCGACGCGGCGAAGAAGGAAGGAAAGCTGATCGTCTATTCGGTCACGGACACCGCCCTCGTGCGTCCGCTCATCAAGGACTTTGAAAGCCTGTACGGCGTCAAGGTCGAATACAACGATATGAACAGCACGGAGCTGTACAACCGCTTCATCAGCGAAAACGCGGCCAGCAGCACGAGCGCCGACGTGTTGTGGAGCTCGGCGATGGACCTGCAGGTCAAGCTCGTCAACGACGGCCTGATGGCCGCCTACGACTCGCCCGAAGCAAAGCAGTTGCCGCAATGGGCGCAGTACCAGAAGCAGGCCTACGGCACCACGTATGAGCCGCTCGCGATCGTCTACAACAAGCGGCTTCTCGCGGCCGGCGACGTGCCGCAAACGCGCGCCGATCTGATCAAGCTGCTGCAAGGCAAGCCCGATCAGTTCAAGGGCAAGGTCACGACCTACGACATCGAGAAGTCCGGCGTCGGCTTCAACTATCTGACCCAGGACGCGCGCGTCAACCCGCAAGTCACGTGGGATCTGGTGAAGGCGATGGGCGCCACCGGCCCGAAGCTGCAATCGAGCACCGGCGCGATGATGGAGCGCATTTCGTCGGGTGAGAACCTGATCGGCTACAACATTCTCGGTTCGTACGCGCTCACGAAAGCGAAGAAAGACCCGTCGATCGGCTATGTCTATCCGAAGGACTACACGCTGGTGGTGAGCCGCCTCGTCACGATTTCGAAGAAGGCGAAAAGCCCGAACGCCGCGAAGCTGTGGGTCGACTATCTGCTGTCGCAACGCGGCCAGACCTTGCTCGCGAATCAGGCGAGCCTCTTCTCGATCCGCTCGGACGTGGAAGGCGACACGTCGATGGCCGGGCTGACCAGGCAGCTGGGCGACTCGCTCAAGCCGATCCCGATCGGCGCGGGCCTGCTGGTCTATCTCGACCAGTCCAAACGGCTTGAATTCCTCAAGCAATGGCAACAGTCGATCAAGCGCTAAGCCTCGATTGATCTGACGGCGTCCGCGCAAAAAGCGCGGGCGCCGGGCCTTCTCTCAATACCTGTCGATATGCGGCTTTATTTGCCGCAGGGGGACACTCATGCTTTCCACTAGCGCAACCGCGCGCCGCGACGCAGCGCCGCTCGCGCCCGACGGCGGCCCGATCGGCGCGCTGCCGCAAGGCGGTCTGCAGCCGTTCGCGGGACTGCTGCGCTGGCTCGTCGTCGCGGTGCTCACCATCGCGGTGGCGCTGCCGCTCGGCTTCATCCTGTTTCAGAGCGTGCTGAACGCGCCGTTTTTCGACGCCAACCGCACGCTCGGCCTCGCCGGCTTCCAGTTCATTTTCAGCGACCCGGACTTCTGGTCCGCATTGACGAACTCTTTCATCATCGCGGGCGGGATGTTGTTCATCTCGATTCCGCTCGGCGGCATTCTCGCGTTCCTGATGGTGCGCACCGACCTGCCCGGCCGCCGCTGGCTCGAACCGCTGCTGCTCACGCCCGTGTTCGTCTCGCCGATGGTGCTCGCGTTCGGCTACGTGGTCGCGGCCGGCCCGGTCGGCTTCTACTCGGTCTGGTGGAAGGAACTGTTCGGCACCGCCGAAGCGCCGTGGACCGTGTACTCGGTTCTCGCGATCACGATCATCGTCGGACTCACGCATGTGCCGCACGTGTACCTGTATTCGTCGGCGGCGCTGCGCAATCTCGGCTCGGATGTCGAGGAAGCGGCACGCGTCGCCGGCGCGCGGCCGTTTCGCGTCGCGCTCGACGTCAGCCTGCCGATGACGCTGCCCGCGCTGCTGTTCGCCGGCGTGCTGGTGTTCTTCCTCGGCTTCGAAGTGTTCGGCCTGCCGCTCGTGCTCGGCGATCCCGAAGGGCACCTCGTGCTGGCCACGTATCTGTACAAACTCACCAATAAGCTCGGCGTGCCGTCGTATCACCTGATGGCCGCGGTCGCGGTGTGCATCGTCGCGATCACGTTCCCGCTCGTGCTGTTGCAACGGCGCCTGCTCAAGAGCGCGAACCGCTTCGTCACGGTCAAGGGCAAGGCCGGACGTCAGACCGTGCTGCCGCTCGGCGCATGGCGCTGGGTCGCGCTGGCGATCGTCGCGCTGTGGCTGCTGCTCACCGTATTCGTGCCGCTCTCCGGCATCACGCTGCGCGCGTTCGTCACCAACTGGGGCGAAGGCGTGAAGCTGGCCGAAGTGCTGACGCTCGGCAACTTCACCGACCTGTTCGAACAGGACAACCTGGTGCGCGCGATCGTGAACACGCTCGGCATCGGCGTGATCGGCGGTGCCCTCGCGGTGGGCTTCTATTCGCTGGTGGCGTTCGCGGGCCATCGCCGCAACGATTGGGCCACGCGCCTGCTCGACTACCTCGTGCTGCTGCCGCGCGCGGTGCCGGGCCTGCTCGCCGGTCTCGCGTTCCTGTGGATCTTCCTCTTCGTGCCGGGGTTGAAGGAGCTGAAGAACTCCATGTGGAGCATCTGGATCGCGTACACCGTCGTATGGCTCGCATACGGCATGCGCCTGATTCAAAGCGCGCTGCTGCAAGTCGGCCCCGAACTCGAGGAAGCGGGACGCAGCGTCGGCGGCACGCGCGCGCGCGTCAGTCTCGACGTGACGCTGCCGCTCGTGCGTTTCGGTTTGCTCGCGGCGTGGCTCTTGATCTTCATGATCTTCGAGCGCGAATACTCGACCGCCGTCTATCTGCTCTCGCCCGGCACCGAAGTGATCGGCGCGTTGCTGGTGTCGCTGTGGGCGACCGGCGCGGTCGATCAGGTCGCGGCGCTTTCTGTCATCAACATCGCGATGGTCGGCGTCGGACTCGGCGTCGCGCTGCGCTTCGGAGTGAAATTGCATGGATAAGCTCTCGGTCGACAACCTCTTTCTCAGCTATGGCGACAACCCGATTCTCAAGGGC
This sequence comes from Paraburkholderia sp., assembly GCA_035636295.1. GTDB lineage: Bacteria > Pseudomonadota > Gammaproteobacteria > Burkholderiales > Burkholderiaceae > Paraburkholderia. The sequence continues at coordinate 13,908 of DASPZL010000047.1, read as the reverse complement.
GTGTCGTTCGAACTGAACCCCGGCGAAGTGGTGTGCCTGCTGGGCGCGTCGGGCAGCGGCAAGACCACGCTATTGCGCGCAGTCGCCGGGCTCGAACAACCGTCGTCGGGACGCATCGAACTGGACGGCAAGGCTTTCTTCGACGGCGCGGCGCACATCGATCTGCCGGTCGAGCAACGCTCGCTCGGCCTCGTGTTCCAGTCGTATGCGCTGTGGCCGCATCGCACGGTGGCGGACAACGTCGGCTATGGATTGAAGCTGCGGCGCGTGTCGGGCGCCGAGCAGAAAAAGCGCGTGCAGGACGCACTCGATCAGCTCGGCCTCGGCCATCTCGCCGCGCGTTATCCGTATCAGCTTTCCGGCGGACAGCAGCAGCGCGTCGCGATCGCTCGCGCGTTGGTCTACAACCCGCCGGTGATTCTGCTCGACGAGCCGCTGTCGAATCTCGACGCCAAGCTGCGTGAGGAAGCTCGCGCCTGGTTGCGCGAACTGATCGTGTCGCTGGGTTTGTCCGCGTTGTGCGTCACGCACGACCAGACCGAGGCGATGGCGATGTCCGACCGCATCCTGCTGCTGCGCAACGGCCGCATCGAACAGGAAGGCACGCCCGCCGAACTGTACGGCTCGCCCCGCTCGCTTTACACGGCGGAGTTCATGGGCAGCAACAACCGCATCGACGCGCGTGTCGCCTCGGTGGACGGCGAGCGCGTGACGCTGGCCGGCGACGGCTGGCAGTTGCAGGCACACGCCCGCGAAGCGCTCACCGCCGGTCAGAACGCGCAGGCCGTGATTCGCCTCGAACGCGTGCAGGTCGCCGACGGTCCGGGCGCGAATCGGCTCGAGGCCGAACTCATCACATCGATGTATCTCGGCGACCGCTGGGAATACCTGTTCCATTGCGGCGCTCTGCGGCTGCGCGCGTTCGGCCCCGTGCCGCGCGCGGCTGGCCGTCACTGGATCGAATTCCCCGCCAACGACTGCTGGGCCTTCGCGCAAGCCAGTTGAAACGCGGGCGGCACCACCCCAACCGAAGCAAACAAAATCAACCACAGGAGACTCTTGATGAAGTGGAGCATGAAGAAAGCAACCCTCGGCGCAACGTGCATGGGACTCGCCGGTTTTGCGGCAAGCGCGCATGCGCAATCGAGCGTGACTTTGTACGGGATCGTCGATGCGGGCATCGAATATGTGAACCATGCAAGCGCGGACGGCGGCGCGGCGAGGCTAGTGTCGGGCGGCAAGAACACCTCGCGCTGGGGACTGCGCGGCGTCGAGGACCTCGGCGGCGGGCTGAAGGCAATCTTCCAGTTGGAAAGCGGCATCAACATCGCCAACGGCCAGTTCGACGACAGCAGCGGCACGATCTTCGACCGCCGCGCGACGATCGGCCTGAAAAACCGCTTCGGGCAGATCACGCTCGGCCGCAATTTCACGACGACCTACGACTACATGTTGCAGTTCGACCCGATGGGTTACGCGCCGAACTACTCGTGGGCGACGTCATCCACCGCCACGGGCGGGCGTAAAGACGGTTTGTTCTCACGCTCGTCCAATGCCGTGCGTTACGACGGCACGTTCTCCGGCTTCAAGTTCGGCGCGATGTACGGCTTCGGCAATGTGCCGGGCAGCATGAAGTCGAGCTCGAAGTACGACTTCGCTCTCGGCTACGAGAACGGTCCGTTCGCCGCCGTCGTCACCTTCGACCGGCAGAACGGCGCCAACGACAGCGTGACCCCCGCGGATACCACGAACTACATTCAAGGCATTCATGCGGGCTTGAGCTACGACTTCGGTACGGTCAAGGCGATGGCCGGGTATCGCAACTACCGCCGCACGTTCCACACCGCCACGCCGACCTTGCGCAGCGACATGTACTGGCTCGGCGGCCAATATGAGGTGACGCCGTTTTTCTCGCTGTTTGCCGCGGTCTATCATCAGGACATCAAGGACGGCAGCGACGCCGATCCGACGCTGTTCTCGCTGCGCGCGCAGTATGCGCTCTCGAAGCGCACCGTGCTGTACATGGCAGGCGGCTATGCAATGGCCAGGCATGACAACGCGGTCAGCCTGTCACGCGATCTGACCGGCGCGGCGGATACGCAAGCGGGTGTGACGGCGGGCATTCAGCACCGCTTCTAACGCAGCTAAACCCTTAGAAACACAACGAGGCGCACGGGCAGTTCATCGCCCGACGCGCCCCTTGCATGTGCTTTAGTTCGCATCGCCGTACGCCCTGCACGGCGATGCACACCGGTCAGAAGTTGAAGTTGTCGATATTGCTCGCATCGAACGTGGTCGGCGGTCCGAGAATGATTTCGCCTTGCGGGCCGATCGTGCGTTTGCCGAGCTTGCCCGCGTCGAACGACTCGCCTTCCTTGCCGGTGATCGCACCGGAAGCGAGGCTCGCCGCCGCGTAGCCGGCCAGATAACCGAGCTGGTTCGGGTCCCACAACTGGAACGCTTTAACCGTGCCGTTCTTGACGAACGCGCGCATCTGGTTCGGCGTACCCAAGCCGGTCACCGCCACCTTGCCCTTGCTTGACGACGACGAGATATAGCGCGCCGCCGCGGCAATGCCGACCGTGGTCGGCGCGACGATCGCCTTCAGGTTCGGATACGCCTGCAACAAGCCTTGTGTTTCGACGAACGACTTCTGATCGTCGTCGTTGCCATAGGCGATTTTCACGAGCTTGATCTTCGCGTACTCGGGCTTCTTCAGTTCCTCCTGCATCCACTTGATCCACGTGTTCTGATTCGTTGCGTTGGGCGTGGCCGACAGCACCGCGAACTCGCCCTCGCCGCCGATCAGCTTCGACACGAGCTGAATCTGCCCGCGGCCGATGCCCTCCGCGTTCGCCTGATTGACGAACAATTGCCGGCCCTCGGGTGCCGTGTCCGAATCGAACGTCACGACCTTGATGCCTTGCGACATCGCTTTCTTCAGATACGGCACCACGGCGTTGGCGTCGTTGGCGGCAATCACGATCGCGTCCTGGCGTTGCGTGATCAGCGTGTTGATGTATTGCACTTGCGACGACGCGCCCGCATCCGACGGTCCCACCACCTTGCCCACGCCGCCGAACTCCTTGATCGCGGCCATGCCGCCGTCGTCGGCGATCACTTCATAGGGATTGTTGATCTGCTTCGGCACGAACGCGATCTTCAGCCCGCTTTTCAGGCCGGCGGCGGACGCGGCGCAGCTGATCGCCACGAGAGCCACGCAGAGCACGGCCGTGCCGGTGTGACGTAGAGGTTTGAACATGAAGTGTCTCCTGCTTTGTTGTTGGACGTGGGCGTCCGGGTTGTCGATATGACGTTATAAAGAAGCGGACTTCGCGATGAAACGCCGGTCGCGCGCCGCGCGCCAGCGGGCAACCAGATTGGGAATCAGCACCGACGCCAGCAGCAGCGCGCCGGTGACGATCGTCAGCGTTTCGCTCGATACGTCGTCGAGCGTGAGCGCATTTTTCAGCACGCCGATGATCAGCAGCGACAGCAGCACGCCGATCATCGAGCCGCGTCCGCCGAAAATGCTCACGCCGCCGAACAGCACCGCCGCGATTACCGACAACTCGAAGCCCTCGCCGTTGTCGCCGCGCGCGCTGGTGAAGCGCAGCGTGTAGACGACGCCCGCCAACGCGCTCATCGCGCCGGACAGCACGAACAGACGCAGCCTGATCTTCGCCACTTCGATGCCCGAAAAAGCCGCGGCGGTGGGATTCGCGCCGATTGCATAGAGGCTGCGGCCGAACGCGGTGGATTGCAGCAGCACCGTAAACAACACCGCGCCGACGATCACGATCACAAACGGCAACGGAATGAAGGTCGAGCCGAGCGTCTCCATGCCGAAGGCCGTATAAGCCGCGGGGAAATCCGCGACGGCCTGATCGCCGAGCAATACATAAGCGAGGCCGCGAAACAGCGCCAACGTGCCGATCGTGACGGCGAGCGAAGGCAGATTGAGCTTCACGATCACGAGGCCGTTCAGCAAGCCCGCCAGCGCGCCGGCAATCAGCACCAGCACGATCACGACGGGCATCGGCAGGCCCATGTGCCACAGCACGCCCATCAATGCGCTGGATGCGCCCAACACGGACGCCACCGAAAGATCGATTTCCGCCGCGACGATGATCAGCGTCATCGGCAGCGCCATCAACGCGATCTCGGTCAGATCGGCCAATACGTTGCTCAGATTCGCGCCGGTGAGAAACACCGGCGACAACAACCGCCCGAGCCCGAGCGACAGAATCAGCACGATCACCAGCAATACTTCCCATTGCAGCGGCGTTTCGCGTTTGCGCGTGAGCAGCGCGGAATCCGGTTTAGCCATGATCGCGTTTCCTCATCATGCGTTTGGCGACGGAGCGGGCCAGCAAGGTATCGGCGGTGATCGCGGCGACGATCAACGCGCCTTCGATCGCCTGCTCCCAGAATGGCGACACGTGCAGCACGACGAGCGCAATGCTGATCACGCCCAGCACGAGCGCGCCGAGCGTCGCGCCGAGTATCGTGCCGACGCCGCCGGTAATCGCGACGCTGCCGACTACCGCCGCGGCGACCACCTGCAATTCGATGCCCTTCGCGGTGCTTGCATCGACGGTGCCGAAACGCGCGAGCCACAGCGCGCCCGCAAAGCCGGCAATCGCGCCGGAGAGCAGAAAGCCCGCCATCACGCGACGCTCGACGTTCACGCCGGCGAGGCGCGCCGCCTCGGGATTCGAGCCGATCGCGTAGTGTTCGCGGCCGCCGCGAAACTGCTTGAGGTACACGGCGAGGCCGGCCAGCACGACGAGCGCGATCAGCGCGAGCGTCGGAATGCCGAGCCACGTGCCGGTCGCGAGACCGGAGAACGACTCGGGCAAACTGGTTGCGTTGATCTGCCCGCCGTGCACCCATGCGTAATCCGCGCCGCGAAAGATGTACAGCGTGGAAAGCGTCGCCACCAGCGACGGCACGCGCCCCACGGCGACGAGCAGCGCATTGATGCCGCCCGCCACGAGGCCGATCGCGAGCCCGGCGGCCAACGCGACGATCACCGGCATATGCGGAAACGCGACGTACAGACTGCCGACCGCATACGCGCTGACGCCGACCGTCGATCCCACCGAGAGATCGATGTGCCGCATCAGGATCACGACCGTCATGCCCGCCGTCAGCAGGCTGATGATCGACACATTCAGCAGCACGTCGCGCAGATTCTGCAGATTGAGGAACTGCGGTTTCGCGAGCGCCGTGCCCGCGATCAGCAGAATCAGCACGACGAACAGCGTGGTCTCGCGGCTCTTCGCGATGCTCGCAACGAAGCCGCCCGGCGCGCCGGCCGAGCGCTTCGTAACCGGTGCCCGCACCGGCGCGGGATGAGTCGAAGAATGGCGCATCATGCTGCGCCCCCCAAGGGGTCTTCTTTCGGGGCGTGTCCCAACGGTGGAATCGGTTGGCCGAGCGCGGCACCCATGATGCGTTCCTCGTCGGCTTCAGCGCGCGCTATGTCCGCGCTAATCCGCCCTTCGTGCATCACGAGCACGCGGTCGGCCATGCCGAGCACTTCGGGCAATTCGCTCGAAATCATCAGCACGGCCATGCCGTCGCGCACCAGCTCCGCCAGCGCGCCATACACCTCGGCCTTCGCGCCGACGTCGATGCCGCGCGTGGGTTCGTCGATGATCAGCACTTTCGGCCCGGTTGCGAGCCATTTGCCGAGCACGACCTTTTGCTGATTGCCGCCCGACAGCGTGCCGACCGGCGCGTTGGGGTCGCCGGCTTTCACACGCAAGCGCGTGCCCCATTGATTGGCGAGTTGCGTCTCGCTGCGCGTGGAAATGAGGCCGTGTTTGACGAGCCGTCCGAGCACCGTCATCGACGCATTGCGCGCGATGCTCAGTTCCAGCGCGAGCCCTTGCTGGCGGCGGTCTTCCGGCACCAGCGCGAGGCCGGCGCGCACCGCCACGGCGGGACTGCCCGCGGCGAGACGTTTGCCGCCGATCCAGATGTCGCCCGAATCGAGCGGATCGATGCCGAAGATCGCCCGCGCCACTTCGCTGCGCCCCGCACCGACCAAACCGGCCAGCGCGACGATTTCACCGGCGCGCACGTCGAAGGAAATGTCCTTGAAGACGCCCACACGCGTAAGGCCGCGCACCGACAAGCGCACTTCGCCAGGCGGCAGGTCGGCTTTCGGATAGAACGTCTCCAGATCGCGGCCCACCATTCTGGTCACGATCGCTTCGGTGGTGAGATCGGCGGTGAGTCCGTCGAACACCTTCGCGCCGTCGCGCATGATCGTGACACGCTGCGTCAGCGCGAAGACTTCGTCGAGCCGGTGCGTGATGAAGAGAATCGCCACGTCGCGCTCGCGCAGCTTGCGCACGATCGCAAAGAGCCGTTCCACTTCAGGCAGCGACAACGCGGCGGTGGGTTCGTCCATGATCAGCACGTTCGCGTTCAGCGACAACGCCTTGGCGATTTCGATCACCTGTTGATCGGCAATCGACAAGCCGCGCACCAGTTGATCCGCGCGCAGATCGACGCCGAGCGACGCCAGCAGGCCGTCCACTTCGCGGCGCATCGCGTCGTATTGAATGCGGCCGATTCGGTCGACCGGCTGCCGTCCCATGAAGATGTTCTCCGCGATCGACAAATCGAAGAACAACGTCGGCTCCTGGTAGATCACCGCAAGACCCGCGTCGCGCGCTTCGGCGGGCGTCGCGAAACGGCGTGCCACGCCGTCCACCAGCAGCTCGCCGCTATCCGGCTGGTGCACGCCCGCGAGAATCTTCACGAGCGTCGATTTGCCCGCGCCGTTTTCGCCGAGCAACGCATGCACTTCGCCCGGCCATAGCGCAAGATCGCCGTCGGATAACGCGCGGACCCGGCCGAATGATTTGCTCGCGTGCCGCAGTTCGAGCCTCGGCACAGCGGATATGGGTTGCTGCACTGCTTGTCTCCTTCTTTTTTGGCTTCTGGTAGCTTCGTGCGGTTCTGATGCGGCCTTAGATGCGGTAGAAACGCTCCGCATTACGGCAAAACAGCGCTTCTTTCTCGTCGACGCTCGCACCGCCGACAATCGCCGCATACGCGCGCCATAAATCCGTATACGAGCCGAACAATCGATCGACCGGAAAATTCGACGCGAACATCGCGCGTTCGACGCCGAACGTGTCGATCGTTTCAAGCACGTAGGGCCGCATGCTTTCGACGGTCCATTGATGATCGAACATTGCGAGTCCGCTGATCTTCACCGCGATGTTTCCACAGCCGGCGAGCAGGCGCATGCCGTCACGCCACGCTCGATAACCGGCCACGCTGCCGCGATCCACGAACATGCCCGCATGGTTGACGATAAACAGGGTGTCGCCGTGCGCGCGCGCCAACGCAGCGGCTTCTTCCATCTGCGACGGATACAGTTGCAGATCGAACGACATGTCGTGACGGCGCAGCAACGCAAAGTGTTCACGCCATTGCGGCTCGCGCATGAAATGACGGCCGACGTAATCGAACAGCCTGTTCTCGTGCACGTTCAGAATCTGCCGTATGCCGCGCGTGTTGGCGAACGACGCGTGCGCTTCGAGCACGGCCGGCGCATTCGGCGCGGACAGATCGACGGCGGCCACGATCGCATTCGGCATGCCGCGCGATTCCTTGCGATCCGCGATTGACTGCAGCCAGCGGGTCTCCTCGACCGGATCGGCGGGATCGTGATTCGCCTCGACGTGCACCAGTTTCAGCACCTCGATATCGTCCGCTTCACCAAGCAGGTCGTCGAGCAGATAGTCGTGCTTCAACTCGCGCGCGTCGCCGACGAACGACACGCCGGGGTTTTCCAGCCACGGATAGCGATGCGTTTTCAGATCCCACAGATGAATATGCGAATCGACAACCTGCATGCGACACTCTCCGCCGTTTTGTTAGCCTTGCGTTGGCCCAAAGTCAGCAACGTCAACTCAGTGAATTCAAACGAAAGACCGGTTCAAGCGGCTGCTGAAGCGGTGTATGGTCCGGCGCCGTCTGCATGATGTCGGCCATGTAATCCCACCATTTGCGCATTACGTCGAGTTGCGGCAACTCGTTCATCGTGTGATTCGTGTTGCGCGTCAGGATGGCGAAGAGATGGTTCGAATCCGCGTCGAAGAAAATCCGGTACTCGCGCACACCGGCGTTGTGCAATGCATCAACCAGTTCGGGCCAGATTTGCGCGTGACGTCGTTCGTATTCCTCGCGCATGCCGGGGTTGAGCACCATCCGGAAAGCGATTGTTTCCATTGCGGTCTGCCTCCTGTCGACCAGAGTTGACGCTTTAACGCATTACTCCGGTCCCATGCAAAGCTGTCACCCCTCTATTGGGCGTTTTCCCGGTGAGGCGTGGGAGCGCCCGATGCGACTATAATTCCTGCGTCGATAGCATCTCAATCCGTTGTTGGGATTGGGCGATCCACAAACCGAATCGCACCGGAACCATGAGCCAACACGCAGCTACCGTCGCCCTCGTCAATCGGCTCAAGTTCAAGCACCTTGCACTGCTCGTCGCGCTCGACGACGCCCGCAACCTCCATCAAGCCGCCGAGGCGGTCAACGTCGCGCAGCCCAGCGCGAGCCGCATGCTCGGCGACATCGAGGAGGCGTTCGGCTTCCTGCTGTTCGAGCGCAACGCACGCGGCATGACACCCACGCCGCTCGGCGTCGTGACGCTGGCTTACGCGCGGCGCGCGCTCGCCGAGTTGACCCGTTTCGCCGAAGACCTCGAAGTCAAACGCCGCGGCGGACATGGACAACTGACCGTCGGCGCGATTATGGGCGCCGCGCCCGATCTGCTCGCCATGGCCGTTGCCGCGCTGAAAACCGAAAGCCCGTTGCTCAACGTGCGCATTCTCGGTGAAACAAGCGACCAGGTCGTGCAATTGCTGCATCGCCGCGAAGTCGATCTGGCGCTGGGACGGCTGACGAGTCCGCTGCAACACAACGATTTCAGTTTCGAGCCGCTCGCGCGCGAGACATTGCTGCTCGTCGTGCGTTCGGTGCATCCGCTCGCGCAGCGCGCGCGCATCACGTTGCGAGAACTGATCGACTGGCCGTGGGTGGCGCAGCCCGTTACCAGTCCGGCGCGCGTCTTGTTCGAAGAAGAACTCGCGCGTGCGGGACTCGCGACGCCGGTGAATCTGACCGAATGCGCGTCGATCTTCGCGACATTGCAACTGCTCGAGAATTACGATGCGGTGGCGATGCTGCCGGAGTCGGTCGTGCGCGATCATGTGCGCGGCAAACTGCTGGTCGCGTTGCCGCTCGAAATCGGCAAGAGCCTCTCCGGCTTCGGCATTCTCACGCGCAAGGAAGAGCCCCTCGCCGAACCGGCGCTGCGTTTCATCGACCTGTTGCGCGGCTTCTCGCGCAAGCTCGCACGCGACGATTCCGCCTTGTCCGCGGCGGACTCCGCGATCGTGCCGGCTCCGGTCCATTGAAATCGACATCGCGCGCTACTGCAGGTTGACGAACAGGCCGCCGTCCACCAGCAACGCCGCGCCCGTCACATAGCGCGCGCGGTCGGAGGCGAGAAACACCACGCAATCGGCGACGTCTTCCGGGCGGCCCAATCGGCCGAGCGGAATGCGTTTTTCGAAGTAGGCTTTTTTCGCTTCGTCCGCGAGGTCTTCCGCGTTCAGGTCGGTCGCGATGGTGCCCGGCATCACCGAATTGCAGCGAATGCCGTACGGTCCCAAGGCGACCGCGCACGATTGCATCAGCGAATGCACGCCCGCTTTGGTCGGCGTGTAGTGCGTCTGCATGCCGCCGCCGACGAGCGCGCTGATCGAACTCGTCGCCACGATCGCACCGCCCGTGCCCTGCGCTTTCATCTGTTGCGCGGCGGCTTGCGTGACGTAAAACGCGCCGTTCAGATTGACCGCCACCGTCGACTCCAATACTTCCGGCGGCATGTCGAGAAAGGCGTGAAACGGACAGATGCCGGCGTTGCTCGCGAGCACGTCCACCTTGCCGAACGCTTCGACCGTATGGCGCACGAGCTGCCGGCCGGTTTCGCGCGCGGCGACGTTGCCTTCGATCGCAATCACGCGCCGCCCCAGCGCTTCGATTTCGGCAACCACTTCCGCGACGGCGGAACGGCGTCCATACGATGCGTCGTTATCGCCCCAGTAGTTGATCGCCACGTCCGCACCTTCCGCCGCGCACGCGACGGCGATCGCGCGGCCGATGCCACGCGAGCCGCCGGTGACGATCACGACCTTGTCCTTGAGCAGCACGTCATTCTCCTTGCTTAGGGTCGACACCGCGCCGGGCCGCGCTCAACGCGGATACGGCCGCACCAGCGCGCATTCGGGATTGAGCCTCACGCCGAAACCCGGCGTGTCCGGCACCTTCATCCGTCCATTCACGGGCACGGGTTCGTCGAGCAGAAGCGGCGTGAACATCGGCACGACTTCATCGGCTTTTGGCGCCATCATCAGAAATTCGGCGAACGGCGAGTTGTGCCGCGTGACGACGAAGTGATAGCTATACACCGACGAACCATGCGGCACCACCATCACATTGTGCGCATCGGCCAGCGCGGAAATCTTGATCAACTCGGTGATGCCGCCGCACCAGCCCACGTCGGGCTGAATCAGATCGCAGCATTGCATCTCCAGCAGCATGCGAAAACCCCAGCGCGTCGCCTCGTGTTCACCGGTGGACACCATCATGCCGCGTGGCACGTTGCGGCGCAGTTCGGCGTAACCCCAGTAGTCGTCGGGCGGCAGGCACTCTTCGATCCATTTCAGGCCGTATTCGTGCGCTGCTTGCGCGAGCCGCGTCGCATACGGCACGTCGAGGCTCATCCAGCAGTCGTACATCAGCCAGAAATCATCGCCGACGCGGCTGCGCATCTCCGCCAGTTTCTCCAGATTCTGCTTCAGGCCCGCTTCGCCCTCAGCCGGACCATGCTGCAACGGCAACTTGCCGCCGATGAAACCCATCTCCTTCGCGAGGTCGGGCCGCGCGCCGGTCGCGTAGAACACGAGCTCGTCGCGCACCGGTCCGCCCAATAGCTGGTACACCGGCTCCTTGCGCACCTTCGCGAGCAGATCCCACAGCGCGAGATCCACGCCCGAGATCGTATTCAGCACCACGCCCTTGCGGCCGTAGTACAGCGTCGAGAAATACATCTGATCCCACATTTTCTCGATGTCGGTGACGAGCTGGCCTTCGAGAAAACGCGCGAGATGTTTTTCGACAATGAACGCGCCGATCTCGCCGCCCGTCGTCACCGCGAAGCCGACGGTGCCGTCGCTCGCCTCGATCTCCACGACGAGCGTACCGAGCACATTGATGCCGAACGACTGGCGGCTCTGGCGATACTCCGGATAACGCGCCATCGGCGTGGCAATGTGATCGTCGATCCAGTGTCCGCCGGGTTGGTCGTGATAGTCCGCACCGCCGCCGCGGACGATGAAGGCACGCACGTGCCGGATAGTGGGCATGGCCATGAAAGGGGCTCCGTGGTTGATGCGTCGAACGTGCAACCGAAAAATGCGCCTAGCGGGCGCGGTGCAGTAATTGCTGGAAAGAGCCGCTCGCCTGTGCGCCGTCGCGGCGCAACAGCGTGCCGATCAGCAACGCCGCCAGCAGACTCGACACGCCCAATACGACGAGTCCCGCCGACGTCGACGAAAACACGCGTTCGGCCGCGGTACGCAAGCTCGGCGCAATGAAACCGCCGAGGCTGCCGAGCGAATTGATCAGCGCAATACCGCCTGCCGCCGCGGCGCCGGTGAGATAGCGCGTGGGGAACGTCCAGAACAGCGGCTGCGCCGCGATAAAGCCGCTCGCCGCGCAACACAGCGCGATCAGTCCGATCGACGGGTTATGCGCGAGCCCCGACACGCCGATGCCGAGTCCTGCTACGACCAGCAGCGCGACCGCCCAGCGCCGATGGCCGCCCGTGCGATCCGCGCGGCGCGGCACGTACCAGGTGACAGCGAGCGCGCACAGCCACGGCAACGCGGCGACGACGCCGACGCGCAAGCCGACCGTCGTCCCAAGCAACGCAGCCACCTGTTGCGGCAAGTAGAAAATCACGCCGTATACGCTCATCTGAATCAGCAGATAGATCGCGGACAGCAGCAACACGCGGCGGTCCGCCAGCGCGGCGAGAATGCGATGCGGACCGTGCGCCGACGCGGCGCGCGCATCTTCGTCGAGCGCATTGCGCAAGCTCACGCGTTCTTCGGCGTCGAGCCAACGCGCGTCTTCGGGGCGATTGTCGAGATACCAGAACGCCCACACGCCGACCAAAGAGGCCAACGTGCCTTCGACCAGAAAGAGCCACTGCCAGCCGGTCAGACCCAATGCGCCGTGCAATTCGAGCAACGAGCCCGACAACGGAGCGCCGAAAATAAACGCGAGCGGCGCACCGAAATAAAACACGCCCACGGCGCGAGCGCGCGCCGCTTGCGGAAACCAGTGCGTCAGATAATAGATCACGCCGGGAAAGAAACCCGCTTCGGCCACGCCGAGCAGAAAACGCAGCGTGTAGAACGCGGTGGGCGTATGCGCGAGACACATCGCCGCCGACACGAGACCCCACGTCACCATGATCCGGCACATCCACGCTCGCGCGCCGACCCGATGCAGCAGAAGATTACTCGGGACTTCGAACAACGCATAGCCGACGAAAAACACGCCCGCACCGAAAGCGAACGCCGCGTTCGACAAACCCGTATCGTGCTGCAACGCCTTCTGCGCGAAACCGATATTGGCGCGATCGAGAAACGCGAGTACGTACATCAGCAACAGGAACGGCAACAGCCGGCGCATTACCTTGCTGTTGATCGCCTCCAGTGAAACGGGCGCATGCGGGTTCATGTCGTCTCCTTCGCTGGGCGCGCGCGGCGGCGTGCTCAACGGTTTTTGGCTTTTCCATACGCGACTGCAATGAGGCTCAAAGGCGATGCGCGTGCGGCTCAATAAGTCGCGCGGCCGCCGGACAGATCGAACACCGAACCGGTGCTGAAGGCGCAGTCTTCGGATGCCAGCCACAGAATCAGCGAAGCCGCCTCTTCCGGCAACAGGAAACGGTTCATTGGGATCTTCGAGAGCATGTAGTCGATATGCTGCTGCGACATCGAATCGAATATCTCGGTTTTGGCCGCCGCGGGCGTGACCGCATTGACGAGGATGTTCTTCGTCGCGAGTTCCTTGCCGAGCGATTTGGTCAAGCCGATCAGCCCCGCCTTGGACGCGCTGTAGTGCGACGCATTCGGGTTGCCTTCCTTGCCGGCCACCGAGGCGATATTGACGATCCGGCCATAGCCCTGCTTGAGCATTTGCGGCACGACCGCGCGGCAGGTGAGATACGGGCCGATCAGGTTCACGTCGACCACACGGCGCCAGACTTCGGGCTCCAGTTCCCACGTTGTGCCGTTGCCGCCCGTGATGCCCGCGCAATTGATCAGCACGTCGATCGCGCCGTGATCGGCGACAGTTTGCGTCACCGCCTGAGCGACGTTGGCTTCCTGAGTGAGTTCGACCGTGACGGCGGTGACCTTGCCCAGTTCGCTCAACTCGTGCTGGCTGCGAGCGAGACGTTCGGCGTCGATGTCCCAGAGGGCAACCGACGCCCCCGAGTTCAGCGCCCGTTGCGCCACCGCGTAGCCGATGCCGCGCGCGCCGCCGGTAATGGCGACGACGCGCCCCTCCAGATCGATCCGATTCATCGCTGTGCTCCTGCGGCACGCCTCGCCGGCGTGCCTTTGAGTTGTTGTATGTCTGCCGTGTGCTTACGGTTCAGCCAATATACGAGCGCTGCGATGCGATAACAATTCGAGTATTCGAGAGGGCGATAACAAAATCGGATCGCGTGGCGTGTGCTCCGCCGGTACTGAGCCGCCGCCCTACACTTCCAACGCGTCGGGCGCACTGTCA
>DASPZL010000046.1:0-2847 GCA_035636295.1 Paraburkholderia sp. | reverse complement strand
CGTCATTTCCAGACCCTGCACCTGGCCGCCTGCCGCGAGCGGAATCGCCGCCACGTGGGCATCGGGCGCTGAGCCGAGGTTGTGCGCGAGGCCCGAGCGCAGATAGTCAAGCGCATTGCGCTGCACCTGTGGATCGTCGCTCGGCAGCATTACGGTGCCGACGGCGAATACCGCGTGGTCCGCTTCGGCGATCTGCATCGACATATTCATCGGCGTGCCGCCGATGTCGATCTGCCGCTGGTCGGTGGTCGGCTTGGCGGGCAAGTCGACCGTGTAGCCGTTGTCGTTGTTCATGATCGTGCGCCAGTCGTAGGTCGGCGAGCAGGCGGCCAGCAGCCAACCGGCCGACGCTACGACGACGGTCTTTGTTATCAGCGAACGGGAGGGGACGAACAACACACCACAACGGCGGACGAACAAACGGAGAGCGGAACGGAGCATGACGCGGCGAATGGAATCTACGTGACGGAAAGCATCATTATCGGACGTTATTCGCGGCTTAACCGCGCCGCCAACTACGTCACAAGATTGCCGGTACAATATGAGACAGTATCCGGGGCGCCCATTTCCGCTGCTGTTCTCGCAGCCGTGAAGCGCCTCAAGACGTGTGTTCCACGCGTTCCCCGAGGTCTGTTCATGAGCCAAACCAACGTTTCCCGGCGTTCGAGCCCGATCCGCTACATCGCTGCCGCCGTCGTCGCTGGCGCGATCGCTGTTGCGGGCTACTTCGCGTTCGGCAGCCAGCAGCACGTGCCCGACGCGACGTTCACGCTGCTGTCCGGCCAGAAAGTGTCGACGGCCGATCTGAAAGGCAAGGTCTATCTCGTCAACTTCTGGGCGACGAGTTGCGACACCTGCATGAAGGAAATGCCGCAGATGGTCCAGACGTACAACCGCTTCAAGGACAAAGGGCTCGAGTTCGTCGCGGTCGCGATGAGCTACGACGCGCCGATGTACGTGACCAACTACACGGAAACACGCCGTCTGCCGTTCAAGGTCGCGATGGACGACGGAACGGCTGCGAAGCAGTTCGGCAACGTTCAGCTCACGCCGACCACGTTCGTGATCGACCGCAACGGTAAGGTGCTGAAGCGCTATGTCGGCGAGCCGCAGTTCGCGGAACTCGATCAGTTGCTGGCAAAGGCGCTCGGCACGTCCTGATCGCCCAGATTTCTCTCTTCTACGGCGGGCGGCGCGCTGAATCCTTCACAGCGCACCCGCCGTCAGCAGCACCTCACTCCAGCTTCACCTCTCACTTTCCCCACGCGCCGCCAGGCCATAACGCTTGATCTTCTCGTAAAGCGTCGCCTTGCCGACCTGCAGTCTGTCCGCCGCCACCGCGACCGCACCGCCCGTCTGCTCCAGCGCTTCGGCGATCACCGCCCGCTCGAACTGCTCGACGCGTTCCTTCAAAGGCTGCGTGATCGACGTCAGCGCATCGTCGGCGGGGGCCGCGATCGTGTCGTCGCCGACACCCAGCACGAAGCGATCCGCCGCGTTGCGCAGCTCGCGCACGTTGCCGGGCCATTCGCGCTGCATCAGGTTCGTGCGTTGACGGTCGGTGAGAATCGGCGCGGGACGCTGATAGCGCACGGCCGCATCCAGAAGGAAATGCTCGAACAGCGGCACGATGTCTTCGCGCCGTTCCGACAGCGGCGGCAGCGCGATCGTCACCACGTTGAGCCGGTACAGCAGATCGCGCCGGAACGTGCCCGACGCGACATGGTCGGTCATGTCGCCCTTCGCAGCCGCGACGATGCGGCAATCGACGCGTATCGGCTGGTTCGACCCGAGCCGCTCCAACACGCCATCCTGCAACACGCGCAGCAGCTTGACCTGCAACGCGAGCGGCATACTTTCGATTTCATCGAGAAAGAGCGTGCCGCCGGAAGCATGCTCGAGCTTGCCGATGCGCCGCTTCGCCGCGCCCGTAAACGCGCCCGGTTCATAGCCGAACATCTCCGACTCGAACATCGGCTCCGGCAGCGCGCCGCAGTTCACCGCGAGAAACGGCTTGTCCCGGCGCGGCGACAGCTCATGCAAGCTGCGTGCGATCAGTTCCTTGCCGGCGCCCGTATCGCCGTTGATCAGCACCGACGCATCCGTAGGCGCGACGTTCGCGATCAGCTTGCGCACCTGCTCGATGGCGAGACTGCGCCCGATGATGCGCGGCGCGAGCGTCCCCTGTTCCGCCAGTTCGCGGCGCAGCGCGAGGTTTTCGAGCACCAGCGTGCGGCGCTCCAGCGCGCGGCGCACGGTTTCGATCAGCCGCTCGGAAGGGAACGGCTTTTCGATGAAGTCGTACGCGCCGTCGCGCATCGCCTGCACGGCCATCGAAATATCGCCGTGACCCGTGACGAGAATGATGGGCACGTCGGGCGCGCGCTCGCGGCATTGCGCGAGCAGATCGAGGCCGCTTGCGCCGGGCAGGCGGATATCGCTGACGATCACGCCGGAAAACTCCGCGTTGATCAGCTTCGCCGCCGATTCCACCGACGCATGCCCGACCACGTCGAACCCTGCGAGTTGCAGGCTTTGCACGCTCGCGCGCCGCACGAGTTCGTCGTCTTCGATATAGAGGACCTGCAAGCCCTTGATCATTGTGTTTCCCACACCTTGAATACGCTTTGAATCACGAGCCCGTCGCGACGGAGCCCGCGATATCGGTTGCCTGCGCCTGCGCGCGGCGTAGCGTCAGCATGAACTCGGCGCCGCCTTGCGCGTTGTTGCGCGCGACGAGCGAGCCGCCGCAATCGCGTGCAATCGACGAACAGATCGCCAGACCCAGCCCCAGCCCCTGGCCCATTTCCTTCGTCGTGAAGAACGGCTCGAAGAGACGCGGCAGCA
>DASPZL010000045.1:0-2182 GCA_035636295.1 Paraburkholderia sp. | reverse complement strand
TTCGGATGCTTGCCCGGTTCGAAGTGCACGCACGTCACGCACATCCGGTGCGGCGGAATATGATCCTGAACCTCGAGCTGGCGCACGGTCTTCAGCAGCGTGCGATAGAACAACGATTGCTCTTCGTCGCGCAGCGTGCCGACTGCCTTGGCGAGGAAGTCCGGCCATTGCGTGGCACGCTTGGCCGCCGTGCGCCCGCGTGCCGTCAGGCGCACGGCGAGTGCGCGTCCGTCATCGAGTGCGCGGCGCTTTTCCACGAGGCCCTTGGTTTCCAGCGTGCTCACGGCATCGCTCGTGGTCGCGGCTGTCAACGCGGTTTCGCGTGCGATTTCGCCGAGACGCATCGGCCCCTTGCGCTGCATCAGCAGCACCAGGATTTCGCCCTGGGTCGGCGTCAGACCCGCGCCTTCCGCCCACTCCCATGCCTGGCTCCGCATCGCCGTGCTGAGTCGCAACAGGCTGTGGGTCACCCGCCCGGTTACCTGTTCTCCGTATACGCTTTCGCTCATAGTCTTTCGTTCGTTGTTGACAGTTTGTCCCTGTCCGTCGACATCCGACATGCAATGCCGGCGCGCGGACAGTCTGTGGTGCGGCGTAGCCGGAACATTTGGCAAACCGATTCCTGCTATCTCGAAAATATCCCGTGGTTCCGGTCCGTTCCGCAGGAATCCCAACTCTCCGTGTTTCGCAACGAGCGTTTGCCTGCCGGCAAGCGGCTTGCCGTGACCGCCGCGGCGAAAAATGACATTCTATGCGAGAGCAGAGAATCGCATAGCTAATTATCCAGCAATCTGGCGATGACCGCGGGGTACGTAGATCGAAGGGAAAGGATGGCGGCGCGCAGATCGTGCCACGCGGATTCGCGGTGCTGCGGATTCGTCCGCCCGTGTCTGGCATGCATTGCTGTCTGGCGACAAACACGAGGCGGCATTTTCCCAGGCTGTTGTGGAGCTTACGGCCGGTCTCCGCATCGCCGCGCAATACATCTGCAACTGATGAGGAATGCATGAAATGGGTCTTTCTGCACGAGTCGGGTATCCCCTCCAGTTAGGCGCAGCTGCGGCTGTGGTCCAGGCAGCCACTCTCGCGGCGAGACAGCCCACGATGGGCTTCAGGTCACATCTGACGGCACGCGTGCAGAGCGCGGGGGCGGCAGCCCGGCCCCGGGGCGAGCGATCAGGTGCCCTGTCGTGACGACCTGAAATGTACCGCCGGCAGCGTCGCGGCGAAAGGCGCATGGCGGGCATGGTAACCGGCATGTTGCCTGATGCCTGGCCGGCGTGAGCCGGAGAACGATCCAGTCCTGTACGAGGCGAGCCGCACCTTGACGTGGGGAGATTGCGCGAGCACATGTGGGTGACGGTGCACCTGGGTGCTTGCATAGTGGCTCTGTCGCGTTAAGGCGATCTGCTATGGTAGCGCCGGGAAAACGAAAGACTTGATCGACGATGGCGAGCTTGAATGCGGGTATGGAAAAAGTTCTCAAACGGCTGCACTATCCGCTGGATGTGATGCTGACTTGCGTGCGCTGGTACGTGGCCTATCCGCTCAGCCTGCGTAATCTGGAAGAGATGATGGCCGAGAGGGGCGTTTCGGTCGATCATTCGACCGTGCATCGCTGGGCCATCAAACTTCTGCCGGCGCTGGAACAGACGTTTCGGCGACACAAACGCGCGGTCGGTAGAAGCTGGCGAATGGACGAAACCTACGTCAAGGTCAACGGTGAATGGAAGTACTTGTACCGGGCTGTTGATAAAGCGGGCGATACGGTTGACTTTCTGTTGCGAGCAAAGCGGGACAAGGTGGCCGCCCGGCGTTACTTCGAGAAGGCCATCGATCAAAACGGCGTCCCGGAGACGGTGACGATCGACAAGAGCGGTGCCAATCTCGCCGGGTTGCATGCGATCAACGCCGAACGCGAAACGTCAATCAAGATTCGTCAAGCCAAGTATCTCAACAACGTCGTCGAACAAGATCATCGGGCTATCAAGCGCCGTACCCGACCGATGCTTGGGTTCAAGAATTTTCGTTGCGCCCGTATCTTATTCCATTTCTAATTCATTAGTGAAGAAATAATCCACGGCCATGCGACGATGGAGCGTACCCGTTGATGGTCCAGTTCGAGGTTGCGAAGCGAATCAGACAGATGGCGTTCTAGCGAATCGAGGCTATCGAAGACGCG
>DASPZL010000044.1:0-15528 GCA_035636295.1 Paraburkholderia sp. | reverse complement strand
CGCCGCTTGCCGCGGCGCTCGAGGAAACCGCACAGCCACTGTCCGCGAACGGCTGGCGCGCCGCCACCGAGCGCGTGCTCGCGCGGCTCGACGTCGACGACACGCGCCTCGCGTACCGCGCGATCTCGCTCGCCAATCCGGGCGGCCTGGGCGACGCGCCCGAGCAATCGGTTCATGCCGTGCCCACAGTCGGCCTGCGCGACGCGATGACGCTCGCCGCCGGGCGCGACAGCATTGCCCGCCAGTATGCGAACGGTTTTCTCGACATCTTCGAGACCGGCCTTGCCGCGTGGCGCGACGCGCCCGCGGATCAGCCGGAAGTTGCCAGGGAACTTGCCGCGGAAATCGCCACCCTCAACGTTTTCCTCGCTTTCCTCGGCGGCTGGCCCGACTCACACATTGTGCGCAAGCACGGCGTCGCACTGGCGCAGAGTGTCACGCTCGCAGCCCGCGAACGACACACCGAATGGCGGCAAACGCTCGCTCAAGCGCCGCAAAAACCGGCCGCGCCGCCACTCGATACATGGGATACCGAACTGAAGGCCCGAGGAATCAATCCCGGCACCAGCGCGGACCTGACGGTGGCCACGCTCTTCGTCGCCGGCTGCCTCGAACCCCACCGTCGCGCGCCTGTCGAGCCGCGCGGACCTCGCACTGGCACGGAACATGTTAGTTAGTGCCACCGTGCATCAATACGCCGCTGTGCGATCGCGGACCAGGATCGCCGCCGGCGGCGGACATCAGCAAGCCCCTACCCCACTCATCGGAGGAATAGAATGGCCAAGATCAACCGCGTCCTGATAGGCGAGTCGCTCATCGGCGACGGCAACGAGGTCGCGCACATAGACTTGCTGATCGGACCGCGAGGTTCGGCTGCAGAAACCGCGTTCTGCAACGCGCTCACCAACAATAAGGACGGCTTTACCTCGCTTCTGGCCGTCGTCGCGCCGAACCTTCTCACCAAGCCGAACACGATCCTGTTCAACAAGGTGACGATCAAGGGCGCCAAGCAGGCGGTGCAGATGTTCGGCCCCGCCCAGCATGGCGTCGCGCTCGCGGTCGCGGACAGCGTCGAGGACGGCACGATCCCGCAGGACGAGGCGGACGATCTGTTCCTGTGCGTCGGCGTCTTCATTCACTGGCAGGCGGAGGACGACAAGAAGATCCAGCAGTTCAACTACGAGGCGACGCGCGAGGCGATCAAGCGCGCCGTCAACGGCGAACCGAGTGCCGCGGAGGTGGTGGCGAAAAAGAGCACTGTCGCGCATCCGTTCGCGCCCAACTGAGAATGCGCAGGTTCGCGTGGATAGAGCGAAGGCCCGCCATGCGGGTCTTCGTCACGTTGCGAACGTTCTCCCAGAGGCATGAGATGAGCATACGATGTCGTGCGCTGGCGGCCGGCGCCTGTCTCGCACTCGCGGGACCGCTCGCCTGGGCGGCCGGCGATGCGCCTAACGCACCGGCCCCGGCAGGCGGCTTTAACTACCCGACGCAGGGTCGCGTCGAATACGTGCTGAGTTGCATGGACGACAACGGACACGACTTCGCGAACGTCTACAAATGTTCGTGCGTGATCGACAAGATGGCCACGGCGCTGCCGTACGACGATTTTGTCGACCAGTCCACGTTCTCGAAGTACGCGACGCTCGGCGGCGAAGGCGGTTCGGAGTTTCGCGTCGATCACGCGAAAGCGCAAACGAAGAAATTCCGCACGCTGCAAGCCGAGGCGTATCGAAGCTGCGGTTTGGCGTCCGACAAGACAGCGGCCTCGAAGTGACGCAAATGAGCGACGCAAACAAGTAACGCAATGCGCGCCGCCAGCGGCGACGCGCATACCAGCGCCATCTACACGGCGGCCACGCGATCCGCGCCGGCGCCGTGCGGCAGCACAACCCTCGTTCAGTTCGGAATCAGCCCTTTCCCTAGCGAAGCATAACCGTCGAGCCCGGCGTCGAGCCCCGAGCTCGTCTTCGCCACGTCGCTGCGTTGCCGTTCGATCTGCACGCCGACGGCCGCCACGTCGTCGAACTTCGCCGGCTTGGCGAGCGACACGCGCACCCAGTGAGCGCCGAAGTCGGCAATCAGCAATCGCGCGACCGCTTCGGCGAGCGCCTCCAGCAGGCGCACGCCATGCGCCGCAAGAAGCGCATGCAGCGCTTCGCGCACCGCCGCGTAATTGATCGTATCCTCGATGCGATCGGTCGTGCAGGCGCGAATGGACGGCATGCCGATCGCGAGATTCATGCGTATTGGCTGCAAGACATGCTGCTCGCTGCTGTCGATACCGATAATCGTCTGTCCTACGAAGTTCTCGATGAACACGATGTCCATGCGCCCGGGCGACACGCCGGCGGAGGGCGCGTCGAGCCGCGCGGTCGGGCCTGACGCGTCCGCGTCGGCGCAAGCACCGGAGAAACGGGCGAGACGAACGGTGTCGATACGGTCCATGGTGTGCTCCGCCGCGACGCGGCAAGTGATGGAACAGTTGAAGTCAGGTGTAACGGAACGGAATGCGGGACAGTTCAGGCAGCCAGCGAAGCAATCTGCGCCGCACCTGCCACAAGCTCCCCGCGTTCGGCTTCAGGAACGGCGCATAAAGGTGCCCCCAAAGAAGGCCAAAAACCTTCCCCGGATAAAAGCAAAAATCGGGCGCGCTGTGTAGGAGTAATGCGACTCCGTATTGATCGCAAACGCCATCGGGCGTAGAGTTTTGGGACAGCCTGACATCAGGACCGGTTTTCAGCGCGCATGCGAACGCCAGAACCTGCGGCGCAGGGGATGACAGTATCGATAAAAGCGGCGCTCGCGGCACGCTTAACAAAGTGCCCGAATTGACGCAACGGAGACAAACCCCATGTCGTTGCTTGCTGACAGCAATATGCACGTCCGAGAAGTTCTGAACGTAGTCAATCATCAATTGGCGACGCGTCCAACGAGCGAACCCGTCGCTCAATCATGGGCGCGCTGCATGAACGAGTTTCAGCTCGACCCTTCACGCTTTGTCGCTCCCCCGGTCCTCACGGACTACGAACTAGGCGAACGCCGTGAGGCGCTCGGCGATCTGATCGCGTGCTCGAAGCTCGAGATGACCACGCTCTATCAGCAACTGGCCGATCCCGAACTCGCGGTTGTCCTCGTCGACGCCGGCGGCGTGATCGTCCATCAGGTTTCGTCGGTACCTTTTGCCGAGGCGGTGGCGCCCGACGGTTTCCGCGTGGGCGCCTTGTGGAGCGAGCGCGAAGCGGGCACCAACGGCATGGGCACCTGTCTCGCCGAACGCGACTGCATCGCCGTCTGTCAGCATGAGCATTTCTATCCGCGCTATACGTCGCTCACCTGCTCGGCCGCGCCGATCTTCGACGATAGCGGCGAGGTTGCCGGCGTGCTCGACGTCACGAGCCGCTCGAAGCTGTTGCAGCAGCACTCGCTGGTGCTGGTCGGGATGTCGCGGCAAATGATCGAAAACCGCTTGCTGGACTCGCGTTACCGGCATGCGAACATGATTCACTTCCATAGCCGCCCGGAATTCGTCGGCACGCTGCACGGCGGCAAGCTCGCCGTCGCGGACGACAGCACCGTGCTCGCCGCGAACCGCAGCGCGCTGTTCCAGCTCGGCTTCCGGAGCTTGAGCGAATTGCGCGGACGGCGTATCGAGGAGGCCTTCAACGCATCGCTCGAAGACATGATCGCGCGCAGCATTCGCGGCTCGTTTCATCCGGTCACCGTCTACAGCGCAAACGCGACCAACCGTTTCTTTCTCGTCGCGCAGACGCCGCAGAACCGCGCGGGCCGCGCCGCACGCGTGGCTATCGCCAGTCCCGCGCCACGCACCGCGCCGCCCGAAAAGCGCTCGCCGCCGGCCCGGCTCGACGAAATCGCACACCTCGAATTCGGCGATCCGCGCATGGCTTCGCAAATCCAGCTGGCCGCGCGCGTGATCCAGCGCAAGATTCCGATCGTGATCAGGGGGCAAACGGGCACTGGCAAGGAAGTCTTCGCCCAGGCGCTGCACAGCATCAGCCCGCACGCGGCCGGTCCGTTCGTGCCAGTGAATTGCGCGTCGTTGCCGGAGAATCTGATCGAAAGCGAGTTGTTCGGCTATCGTGCCGGCGCGTTTACCGGCGCGCAGCGCGAAGGGCGTCGCGGCAAGATCGTGCAGGCCAACGGCGGCACGCTGTTTCTCGATGAAATCGGCGACATGCCGCTCGCATTGCAAGCGCGGCTCCTGCGCGTGATCGAGGAACACGAGGTCACGCCGCTCGGCGCGGAAACGACCGTCAAGGTCAATTTTCAGCTCATCAGCGCGAGTCACCGCAATCTGCTCGAACTCGTGCACGGTGGACAGTTCCGTGAGGATCTGTATTACCGGCTCAAGGGCGTCGAACTGAATCTGCCGCCGCTTTGCGAGCGGCTCGACAAACTCGCGCTGATCCA
The DNA here is from genome assembly GCA_035636295.1 of Paraburkholderia sp. Lineage (GTDB taxonomy): Bacteria > Pseudomonadota > Gammaproteobacteria > Burkholderiales > Burkholderiaceae > Paraburkholderia. Next base: position 11,094 of record DASPZL010000044.1, on the reverse strand, counting down.
CCATCTGCTCGAAAACGAATCCGGCGACGACGATCCGCCCGAGTTGACCGCCGAGGCCGAGCACGCGCTGCTGACCTATGCGTGGCCCGGCAACATCCGCCAGTTGCGGCACGTATTGCAAATGGCGATCGCGCTCAGTGACGGACAACCGATCCGCTGCGAGGATCTGCCCGCCGAAATCACGCAGCGCATGCCGGACACCGGTATGCAGTCCGCGCCGCACCCTGCTGCTGCGGACTTCGAAGCGCATCTGACCGACGACGCGGACCTCTCCGCGCTCAACGCGATCCAGCTGAACGAACGAGAAACCGTTCTGTCGCTGCTCGACGAGCACCGGTGGAACGTCAGCAACGTCGCCAAGGCGCTCGGCATCAGCCGCAACACCTTGTACCGGAAGATGCGCCGGCTGCACATCCGGCTGTCGCACGACGGAACGCCGCTCGATGGCGCGCCGCCCGACGAGTCGTCCGATGACGTGCCGTACAACGGATCGTCGCCTGCCGCCGCGGCATGACCCAGGCACCCGCGCGCCATCTCACCGAGTTCAAGCCCGATGCGCGTTTTGCGTGGTGCGTGACCGGCTCCGGCCATATGATCGAAGAGTCCATCGCGCTCGCACTCGAACTGCCGCGCGTGGACCTCTTCCTGTCCGCCGCCGGCGAGGAAGTGTTGCCGCTCTACGGCTGGCCGCTGCCGAAGCTGCGCAAGCACTTCCGCGTGCTTCGCGACAACAGTGCGAGCGGCGTGCCGGTCGGCATGCTTTATCACGGCATCTATCACACGGTGGTGATCGCGCCCGCCACCAGCAACACCGTCGCCAAATGCGCGTTCGGCATCTCCGATACGCTGCCCACCAATATGTTCGCGCAAGCCGGCAAGCAATGCATCCCGGGCATTGTCTTTGCATGCGACACCGAACCGACCGTGATCACGCAAAGCCCGAACGAATGGGTCGAGCTGCGTCCGCGGGCGATCGAACTCGACAACGTTGAGCGCCTGTCGCGCTTCGAATACACGACCCTCGTCCGCTCGCTGGATGAACTGAAAGCGGCGCTCGGTGAACGCTTGTCGACTCTCGATCTCGCATGAAACAGCCCCCACGCTTCCTACGGTCGCTGCCCCCCGAGGGGGAGTCAGTACGCTTGGGGCGGCCCGGCGCGTACTGACATGGACCACATCGTCTTCCTGACTGGCCGGCTCGCCGAAAAGAGCCTCGCACGCGTGCTCGAAAGCATGGCGCCGACGCCGTTCAGTTGGGAGATCCGCGAAATCGGCCTGCAGGTCGCCGCGCTGATGACGGCCGACATGATCCGCCGCCGCGTAGCCGCCCCGCTCACGGCTCAACGGGTGATCGTGCCGGGTCGCTGCCGCGGCGATCTCGACGCGTTGACCGCCCACTATGGCGTGCCGGTGGAGCGCGGTCCTGAAGAGGTCAAGGATCTGCCGCAGTTCTTCGGCCGCGAGGCCAAGCCGTTCGATCTGACGCACTACGAGACCGAGATTTTCGCGGAGATCGTGGATGCGCCGCGTCTCGATCTGGATGGCATCGCGAAGCGCGCGCGCGAGTATGCCGCTCAGGGCGCCGACGTGATCGACATCGGCTGCCTGCCCGAAACGCCGTTTCCCCATCTCGAGGACGCGGTTCGTTTGCTGAAGACCGAAGGCTATCGTGTGAGCGTCGATTCGATGCGCACCGAGGAATTGCTGCGCGGCGGCCGCGCGGGCGCCGACTATCTGATGAGCCTGAACCTCGACACGCTGTGGATCGCGGACGAAGTCCCGTCGACGCCGATTCTGGTCGCGCGCGAACAGCGCGATCCGGCCTCGCTCGATGCCGCGATCGAACTGCTGTCCGCACGCGGACGCGCGTTTCTCGCCGACCCGATTCTCGATCCGATTCCGTTCGGTCTCGCCGCGTCGATTGCGCGTTATGTCGGGCTGCGCGAGCGTTATCCGGACATCGCCATCATGATGGGCATCGGCAACGTGACCGAGTTGACCGAAGCGGACACGAGCGGCATCAATGCGGTGCTGCTCGGCATGGCGGCGGAGCTTCGCGTGAGCGCGGTGCTGACGACGGCGGTGAGCCTGCATGCGCGCCGCGCCGTGCGCGAAGCCGACGTCGCGCGCCGCGTGATGCATGCCGCGCGCGAGGCACAGGTGCTGCCGAAAGGCATCAACAGCGATCTCGCCACGGTGCACGCGAAACGCCCGTTTCCATACAGCGCCGCGGAAATCGACGACGTTGCCCGCGAGGTGCGCGATCCGAATTTCCGCGTGCAAGTGAGCGACGACGGCATCCACGTCTACAACCGCGACGGTCATCGCCGGGCAGACGACCCGTTCGCGCTCTATCCCCAGCTGAACCTGGAGAGCGACGGCGGCCACGCGTTCTATATGGGCGTGCAGCTCGCCCGCGCGGAAATCGCCTGGCGTCTCGGCAAGCGTTTCGATCAGGACCAGCCGCTCGACTGGGGCTGCGCGGCCGACCGGCCCGAACAAGACCTCGCCGCGTGGTGCGCGCCCGGCGAGACCATGAAGAAACGCTGATCCGTCATGTGCCCGCTTCAGTGCGCCACGGCGAGCGCGCCGGCGGCGTCGTTCAAGTTCAGGTTGCCGCACGCCAGTTCGGCGCGCATCCCGCCGATCGCCTGCGCATAGTTGTCGGCGCCGAATACGGCCGAACCGGCAACGAACACGTCCGCGCCCGCGGCCGCGATCTCCGCGATGTTCGACGCCTTCACCCCGCCATCGACCTCGATGAGCAGCGGCCGCCCGGTGCGTTGCATCGTCGCGTCGACCGACTTGCGCAAGGTCCGCAACTTGTCCAGCGTTTCGGGAATGAAGGCCTGTCCGCCGAAACCCGGATTGACCGACATCAGGAGCACCACGTCGAGCATTTCCATCACGTGATCGAGCACCGCGAGCGGCGTGGCCGGATTGAGCGCCAGTCCCGCGCGCGCGCCGCTGGCCTTGATCAGCTCGATGGTCCGGTGCACGTGCAGCGATGCCTCCGGATGAAAGCTGATCGTGTTCGCGCCCGCCTCGGCAAACGCGAGCACGAGCGGATCGACAGGCATCGTCATCAGATGCACGTCGATCGGCACGGACGTGTGCGGACGGATCGCCGCGCATACCAGCGGCCCAACCGTGAGGTTCGGCACGTAATGGTTGTCCATCACGTCCAGATGGATCCAGTCCGCGCCCGCCGCGGTCACGTCGCGGATCTCGTCGGCGAGACGAGCGAAATCCGCCGACAGCAGCGACGGGGCAATCAGGAAGTCGCGCATGGCCGTCTCCTCTCGATCAGATCAGTGGGTCATTGGTGAATCAGTGGTAACGGCGCGCCATCGCCTCGAGCGGCAGCGGTTTGATGCGCGACGCTTGCCCCGCGCAGCCGAATGCCTCGAAGCGCTCGATGCAAACCGCGCTCGCCGCCGCCGTCGCGGCCTTCAACGCGGCGCGCGGATCGAACTCCGAACGCGCATTCGCCATCGACTTGCGCATCGCGCCGCTCATCGCGAGGCGGATGTCGGTGTCGATATTGACCTTGCGCACGCCATGCGCGATGCCGCGCCGGATCTCCTCGACCGGCACGCCATACGTAACCGGAATCTCGCCGCCGTATTCGCGAATGATCGCGAGCCATTCCTGCGGCACCGACGACGAACCGTGCATCACGAGATGCGTGTTCGGAATCCGCTCATGAATCTCGACGATGCGGTCGATGGCAAGAATGTCGCCGGTCGGCTGACGGCTGAACTTGTACGCGCCGTGCGACGTGCCAATGGCGATTGCCAACGCATCGACGCCCGTGGCTTCGACGAAAATCTGCGCCTCGTGCGGATCGGTGAGCAGATCGTCGCGCGTGAGTTTGCCTTCTGCGCCGACGCCGTCCTCGTCGCCCGCCTCGCCGGTTTCGAGCGAACCGAGACAACCCAACTCGCCTTCCACCGAAACGCCCACCGCATGCGCGGCCTCCACCACGCGGCGGCTCACGTCGACGTTGTACTCGTAGCCGGCGGGCGTCTTCTGGTCGGGCAACAGCGAGCCGTCCATCATTACCGACGTGAAGCCCGAACGGATCGCCTGCTGACAGACCGCCGGGCTCGCGCCGTGATCCTGATGCAGCACCAGCGGAATATCCGGGTGCGCCTCCAGCGCGGCCAGCACGAGATGACGCAGATAGGGTTCGCCCGCGTACTTGCGCGCGCCCGCCGAGGCCTGCAGGATCACGGGGCTCGCGGTCGCCTCGGCGGCCTGCATGATCGCGTGAATCTGTTCCATGTTGTTGACGTTGAACGCGGGCACGCCGTAGCCGTGTTCGGCCGCGTGGTCCAGTAGTTGCCGCAGTGCTATGAAGGCCATCGCAAACTCCTTTAGCTTATCGAATCAAAACTTCGAAACGGATCATGGCGCGTCATGCACGACGCGGCGGGCTTCGTCCACCACCGCCTGCGCGGTCAAATTGAAATGCGCGAACAGCGCGGCCGCGGGTGCCGACTCGCCGAACGAATCGATGCCGACCACGCCGCCCTCCAGCCCGACGTATTGCCGCCAGAACGCGCTCACGCCCGCTTCGACCGCGACGCGCGGCACGCCCGGCGGCAAGACCGCATCGCGCCATGCGCGCGGCTGCCGGTCGAACACGTTGGTGGACGGCATGGAGACGACGCGCACGGCGATGCCGGCCTCGGCAAGCGGCGCGACGGCGTCGAGCGCGAGCGCGACTTCCGAACCCGTGGCAATCAACACGACGCGTGGTTTCGACCCGGAGGCCACCGGCCAGTCGCGCAGCACATAACCGCCTTGCTCGATTGCGTCGATCTGTTCGCCGGTGCGTGCCGCAAACGGCAGGTTCTGCCGGCTCAGCAGCAGGCACGACGGGCCGTCCCGTTCGATTGCCTTGGCCCATGCCTGCGCCGTCTCGACCGTATCGCACGGACGCCAGACGTCGAGCCCCGGAATCAATCTGAGGCTCGCCGCATGTTCGACCGCCTGGTGTGTCGGTCCGTCCTCGCCCAGGCCGATCGAATCGTGCGTGAACACGAAGATCGAACGGGTCTTCATCAGCGAGGCCATGCGCAATGCGTTGCGCGAGTAATCGGAGAACGTGAGGAACGTGCCGCCGAACGGAATGTGCCCGCGATGCAGCGCAATGCCGTTCATCAACGCGCTCATGCCGAACTCGCGCACGCCGTAGTGCAGATAGTTGCCGCCTTGCAGGCCGCCATCGTCGGCATGGACGTCGACGGCGCTTTTCCAGTTCGTGAGGTTGGAGCCCGTCAGGTCAGCCGAGCCGCCCAGAAACTCGGGCAAAACGCGCGCGAGCACGGCGATCGTCTGCTGCGAAGCCTTGCGGGTCGCAATCGATTCGGCCGCGCAATCCGCGTCGCGCACCATCGCGCGAACCGCATCGCGCCATTGCGCGGGCAGCGTGCCCTGCGTCCTGCGTTCGAATTCGGCGGCCTCGGCGGGGTAGTGTTTGCGATAGGCTTCGAAGCGTTGCGTCCAGTCTGCTTCCGCGCTTGCGCCCCGCTCGCTTGCGTCCCATAACGTGCGGACCTCGGCAGGCATCGCGAATGGCGGATGCGGCCAGCCGAGCGCGCGCCGGGTCGCGCCGACCTCGTCGGCGCCGAGCGGCGCGCCGTGCACGTCGTGCGTGCCGGCTTTCGAAGGCGAACCTTTGCCGATCACCGTCTTGCAGCAGATCAGCGTCGGCTTGCCCGCCGCGCGCGCGCCTTGCAATGCGCGGTCGACCGCGTCGACGTCATGGCCGTCCACCTCGCGCACGACGTGCCAGCCGTACGCGGCAAAGCGCGCCGGCGTGTCGTCGGCGAACCACTGCTGGACGTGGCCGTCGATCGAGATGCCGTTGTCGTCGTACAGCACCGTGAGCTTGTCGAGCTTAAGCGTGCCCGCGAGCGACGCGGCCTCGTGCGAGATGCCTTCCATCAGACAGCCGTCGCCCGTGAACACATAGGTGCGGTGATCGACGATCGCATGACCGGGCCGGTTGAACTCACGCGCGAGTAGCGCCTCGGCGAGCGCCATGCCGACGGCGTTCGCGAGACCTTGCCCGAGCGGACCGGTCGTCGTTTCCACGCCGGGCGTCACGCCCACTTCAGGATGCCCAGGCGTCTTGCTGTGCAACTGACGAAAGCGCTTGAGCTCGTCGATCGGCAAGTCGTAGCCGCTCAGATGCAGCAAGCCGTACAACAGCATCGAGCCGTGTCCGTTCGACAGGACGAAGCGGTCGCGATCGGGCCACGCCGGATTGCGCGGATTGTGCTTCAGATGCCGGTCCCACAACGCGACGGCAATCTCGGCCATGCCGAGCGGCATGCCCGGATGGCCGGACTTCGCCGCTTCGACCGCATCGATCGCGAGCATGCGCAGCGCGTCGGCCATCAGCCGTGTCGCGGGCGCACTAACAGATTCTGCAACGGCACTCATTGAAGTGTCTCCTTGCACGAAATGAAGAAACGTATCCCGCCGGTAGCTTCCCGATCGCCTTGCGCTCAGGCCCGCGCCTGCCGGTCGATCAGTTGAAGAATCATCGGCGTGAAAATCAGCTGCATCGCAAGGCCCATCTTGCCGCCCGGAACGACGATCACATTGGGGCGCGACATGAACGAGTCGTGCAGCATGGTCAGCAGATACTGGAAGTCGATGCCCTTCGGCCGCGCGAAGCGGATCACGACGAAGCTCTCGTCCGGCTGCGGAATCTCGCGGGCGGTGAATGGATTCGACGTATCCACGGTCGGCACGCGCTGAAAGTTCACATGCGTGCGGGAGAATTGCGGACAGATGTAATTCACGTAGTCGGGCATGCGCCGCAGGATCGTATCGACCACGGCTTCGTGCGAGTAACCGCGCATGGTCTGGTCGCGATGCAGCTTCTGAATCCACTCGAGGTTAATGATCGGCACCACGCCGATCAGCAGATCCGCATGCCGCGCGATGTCGATCGTCTCGGTCACCGCCGCGCCGTGCAGCCCCTCGTAGAACATCAGATCGGTGCCTGGCGTGACGTCCTCCCATGGCGTGAAGGTGCCGGCGTCCTGCTTGTAGAGCCGCGTTTCGGCTTCGTCGTGGACGTAGTGGCGCAACTTGCCCGTACCGCTTTCGCCATAACTGGCGAACAGCGCCTCGAGCTCTTCGAGCAGATTCGCCTCCGGTCCAAAATGGCTGAAGTTCGGCGCGCCGTCGCGCTCGTGCAGCTTCATGGCTTCGCGCATGCCGTTGCGGTCGTAACGATGAAATGCGTCGCCCTCGACGATCTGCGCGTTGATCTTTTCGCGCCGGAAGATATGGGTGAAGCTTTTCATGACGGTCGTGGTGCCGGCGCCGCTCGAACCGGTTACCGCGATGATCGGATGTTTGAGTGACATACGCTTGTCTCCGGATGGTGGTGTTCTTTTCGGCTACTGCCTGCCGCCCTGCTCCGCGCGTTACGCGCTCACGTGGATCACGCCGTGAAGTCGGGCAGGAACAGCGAGCGACGGTTGAAGAGCGGCGACGAAAACGGTTTGTCCTCGCCACGGTCGTATTCGCCGTGATACCGGCCGATGCGCTCCACCTCGTTCCTGGAGCCGAGGATCACGGGCACGCGCCCATGCAGCGTGTTCGGCACGACATCGAGAATCCGTTCGCGCCCGGTGATCGAGAGGCCGCCCGCCTGCTCGATCAGAAAACTCATCGGGTTCGCTTCGTAGAGCAGCCGCAGGCGCCCTTCCATGGCCGGCGTCTTCGAGTCGCGCGGGTACATGAATACGCCGCCGCGCATCAGGATGCGATGCACTTCCGCGACCATCGACGCGATCCAGCGCATGTTGAAGTCGCTCGCGCGGCAGCCGCTGCGACCGTCCTTGCACTCCTGCACGTAGCGGCGCACGGGCGGTTCCCAGAAGCGCTCGTTCGACGCATTGATCGCGAACTCCACGGTGTCTTCGGGAATGCGGATATTCGAATGCGTGAGCACGAAATTGCCGATGTCGCGCTCCAGCGTGAAACCATGCGTGCCGTTGCCGACCGACAGCACCAGCATCGTCGACGGCCCGTACACGGCGTAGCCCGCCGCGACCTGCTCGCAGCCCGGCCGCAGGAACGCGGCCTCGCCGACCGGCTCCTCTGCATCGCCGTGATTGCGCAGCACCGAGAAGATCGAGCCCACCACGCCGTTGATGTCGATGTTCGACGAGCCGTCGAGCGGATCGAAGGCGAGCAGATAGTCGCCGCGCGGGTAGCCCGGCGGAATCGCGTAGACGGTCTCCATTTCCTCGGACGCCATCGCGGCGAGCAAGCCGTCCCACTCGCACTGCTGCACGAAGATCTCGTTGGTCGCGACGTCGAGCTTCTTCTGCTCCTCGCCGTGCGTGTTGATGCTTTGCGCCGAGCCGTAATTGCCGCCGAGCGCGCCTTTGGTGAGCATCGCCGAAATCGATTTGATCGCCGCGGCCACGTCGATGAGCAGCGCCGAGAGCCCCGCCGTCTCCGCCGTCCCCGCAGGAGACGGCTGGCGGTCGAGCGTGTCGATCAGAAACTTCGAAAGGGTCGTACGTCCGTCTTGCATGGCGATCTCCTGAAGGATTGTTGTCGTTCAGCCTGGCGGCGCCCGAAAGGCGCGCGGCGCTTGAGGGGATGCGGACGCGGACATGGCGTCGGCCTCGGCGATCTGCTCGTCGAACACGCGGCTCGCGCGTACGTCGGCGGCGTCGATCAATGTGAGCGCGGCGGCGTCGATCGGCGCGCCGCCCTGCATCGCGGTGGCGAACAGGCGATTGGCCTGGCGCAGCCGTGCACGGTCGAGCGCGTTGCGCACCGAGCGGGCATTGGCGAAATTCGGCTGACGGATGCGCAGCCCGAGATACTCGGCGAAAGCGCGCCGCGAGTCTGCGTCGAAGCGGTAGTGCATCGTCGCGAGCATTCGCTCGGCGATGTCGAGCAGTTCCGCTTCGTCGTAATCGGGAAATGTGATGTGATGCGCGATCCGTGAACGGAAACCAGGATTGCTTTCAAAGAAGACTTCCATACGCGACGCGTAGCCCGCCAGAATCACCACCAGATCGTCGCGCTGGTTTTCCATCGTCTGCAGCAGGATTTCGATCGCTTCCTGGCCGTAGTCGCGCTCGTTTTCCGGGCGATACAGGTAATACGCTTCGTCGATGAACAGCACGCCGCCCATCGCGCGCTTCAGCACATCGCGCGTTTTCGGCGCCGTGTGGCCGATGTATTGACCGACGAGGTCGTCGCGCGTCACCGAAACCAGATGATTGCGGCGAATGTAGCCGAGCCGGTGCAGCACTTCGGCCATGCGCAGCGCGACCGTGGTTTTGCCCGTGCCGGGATTGCCGGAAAAACACATATGCAAGGTCGGCGCGCCGCCCGCGAGACCGAGCGAATCGCGCGCGCGTTCGACCAGCAGATGAGCGGCCACTTCACGAATGCGGGTCTTCACCGGTACGAGTCCGACCAGATCGCGGTCGAGTTCGGTGAGTACGTCGCCGATGCCGGAGTCGCGATAGAGCGCCGCGAGATCGATATGCGGCGGCCCCTGACGCAAGTCCTGCGCGCCGGCTCGTGCAACGGACGGCGCATGCGTGTCCACTGCGGCAGCTTCGGTCATTGCATCTCCCTGTTCGTACCAATCGTGCGGCGATTCATGCGGCGATTCGCGCAGCGTCACCTGCATCCAATTACCGTGCCGGGCCGTACCGTTCTCCCGCGGGCCGGTCGCCCGCATAGCTCGACAAGCCATAGCGTTGCACGCGCCCCGCGCCTTCCTGCCTCGTGAGACGGAAACCCGGCTCGTCGTCCGGCCGGTTGACGATGAACGACAGGCGCATCGTCTCGAAGCTGCGCTCGGAATCGAATGCATTGACCTTGATGTAGTGCTGCGGCCACGCCGCGCGGCATGCCCTCACTTCCTGCAGCACGCCGGCCGCATCGTGCAGATCGAACATCGGCAAGCCCCACATTTCCCAATACGTATTGCGCGGATGCGGATCATCGGTGAATTCGACCGAGCATGCCCAGCCCTGGCTTAACGCGTAGTCGATCTGCAAGCCGATCTCCTCGTCGGTCAACTCCGGCAAGAAGGAAAATGTGCCTTGTGTAATACGCATGGCGAACCTCGTTGATTGATATGACGGCCGGAACCGGGTCAACAGTTTTCCAATGCAGTGCGGTGGCACTGCTGTCGGTCCTGCTATGACGATTTTCTGAAAATGCCGCCGGTCAGGCCACGGTCGGCGTGGCGGCGAAGTCGGGCGTGTCGGTCGACGCGTAGTTGAAGCTCACGTCCCGCCACGTATCGAGCGCCTGCTTGAGCGGCGTGCACCAGCGCGCCGCGGCTTCGAGAATCTCCGGCCCCTCGTGAACGATGTCGCGGCCCTCGTTGCGCGCCTTCACCATCGCTTCGAGCGCGACACGGTTCGCCACGGCGCCCGCCTGAATTCCGGCCGGATGCCCGATCGTGCCGCCGCCGAATTGCAGGATCGCGTCGTCGCCGAAGAGGTCGAGCAGTTGATGCATCTGGCCCGCGTGAATGCCGCCCGAGGCGACCGGCATCACCTTGCGCAAACCGGCCCACGGCTGATCGAAGAAAATGCCGCGCGACAGATCGACTTCGTTGTGCGCGTCGCGGCACACGTTGTAATACCCCTGTACCGACAATGGATCACCTTCGAGCTTGCCGACTGCGGTGCCCGCGTGCGCATGATCGACGCCCGCCATCCGCAGCCACTTGGCGATCACGCGAAACGAAATGCCGTGGTTGCGTTGCCGCGTGTAGGTGCTGTGCCCCGCGCGATGCAGATGCAGGATCATGTCGTTCTTGCGCGCCCAGCGCGACATCGATTGAATCGCGGTCCAGCCGATCACGAGGTCGATCATCACGATGCACGACCCGAGTTCCTTCGCGAATTCGGCTCGTTCATACATGTCCTCCATCGTGCCGGCCGTCACGTTCAGATAATGGCCCTTCACCTCGCCGGTTTCCGCTTGCGCGCGATTCACCGCTTCCATCGAAAACAGAAAGCGGTCGCGCCAGTGCATGAAGGCCTGCGAGTTGATGTTCTCGTCATCCTTGGT
>DASPZL010000043.1:0-13314 GCA_035636295.1 Paraburkholderia sp. | reverse complement strand
TTCCGGCCTTGCGCTTCTTCGGCAAACGCGGCGCTCCATCTGGCATCAGATCCTCTTCGTGTGCGCGATCGGTTTTGCCGCCAAGCAACTGCTCGACGTGCCGGGCGCTGCGGTAGCTTGCGAGGTGATTGGGACAGCAGGCTGAAAGTGCGCGGCGGCGATCGTGCTCGCCCCCTCGTTTGATTCTCTGATAACTAATCACAATCGACCGCGGGCCGATCGCGCCAGCGTCGTGTAGTTGACTTAAGAGGCCCAACCCCCCAAACCTTTGAAGTGCCACTTTGCTTTTCGGACGGCTCTGATACCCCGACACGGCAATATTGAGGAGGGTACATGCTGGAGTGGCGTATCCAGGGCCGTGACGCCCTCCCGTCCGTTGGACGCTGGCAGCACCAATACAAGCGGCCCCGTCGAGAAGGAGACGCCAGCATGCTGGAACAGCAGAAAAACGAAACGCTCACACCGGTTGATTTGCGCCTGAGCAACGGCGACACGATCACGAAAACTTTACTGGATGGATGGGGTATCACGGTTCGCGACGGTGAACCGGTTCCCGGCCTGTTCGATCCGGACTATATGCCGCTCCTGAGTACTGACGCGGACAGAGAGCCTAACCATGCGTAAGGCGGCGGTACGGGACGGTGACCCGACGACAACGGGCGGTCGTGTCATGGGTTCCTCAACGGGCTATACCGATCACGGCAAGAAGCTCGCGCTGGATGGCGACGTGGCGACGTGCGGCAACTGCAAGGGAGCCCACATGATATTTGGAACCGGCAAGGGCATATCCGACAAGGGGCGCAACGTTGTTGTTGATGATGATTCGGTACTCTGTCCGTGCGGAAAGAACCGGGTAATCGTCGGTAGCAATCCGGGATACTTTCTCGATTCGGACCACGGCTCGGCGGGCGCGAGCAACGCGTCAAGCACGGCGCGATCCGCTATCGCGACAGGTGCATCCGTCGCGGCCTATGACGAACAGGTCCGCGCCGCCACTTCGGGCGTTGCGCTTGACGGTTACCCGTACCTTGTCGAGACAGCAGACGGACGGACCTTTTCAGGGCGCGTAGGTGTAAGCGGCCTGCTATCCCGTATCACCACGGATGGGGCCGACGATTACACCGTGCATTGGGGCGAAGAAACCCTCATAAAACAGGAAGGAGCCTGAGGCATGCCGAATCCAAAAACTGTGGTTAGAACGAACTCGACACCCGGCTCTATCAAGGTCGTGCATTTGAAAGTGCTGACTTTTCAGGATCTGTGGGATAACTATCCGACTAGCAACCCATATGACAACCCGGATTACAAGAATCAGTGTGCGATCCGCATGAGCGTTACCTTTCATCGCGGCGGAATCGAGATGAAGTCGTTCTCATCGAAGCTCGTTAGGCCGTTGTCGGGGCAGGCTTCAATCGGGCGAATCATTTTGGACGGGAAGGCGACCGCCACGCGTGCGAATGAACTTGGAGAGTGGCTGAAGCTGCAACCGTTCGCCGGTTTGGGAAAGTCGGAAAATATCACCGGGGCGGATTGGCTATCGCGGGTCAAGGGGCGCACTGGCATCATTATGTTTGATGGTTACTGGATACGCGACGGCGAATCCGACGCAAACGCCAGTGGTGGACATATCGACTTATGGAACGAGGAAAAGTTGACGGGCTTTGGTACGGGCATGCGTGTAAGCTGGAACATCATCATTCCCGGAATCTGGTCGGACTTCCGCGATTCGAAGACGATTCTATTTTTCCCGATCAAATGAAGCTGATACGAATCATCATCGGGGCCGCGCTTGGCGCTATTGGGGCGACGGTGCTCGCGTGGGGCGGGCTATACCTGTTTGGAATCGTTCGAGGTCCGGGTAGTTTGTTCGATACGAATCCTGACGCCGCGAACCGGTTCTTTGCGTTATGGTTTGCGTTGGCTCTGGTTGCTTCCATTGTTGGCGGCGTTAACGCGTCACGCCGCTAGCGCTGGATTTGACCCGCGAAACCTGGCGGGCCGATTCTTCGAACGATCAAGCGCTGAGAACATGCCGCGCCACGCGTCCATCAACGACCGTCGCCGTTCCTGCACGCCGCCTTCTCAAATGTCAGTGCCGCCGCGACGATTGCGGCCGCCTCGCGCGCGGGATCAGCGCCGGGCGCTGAAAACGCCGCCGAAGCAAATTGTTTTCTGAAAGCTTTTGGTAAATAAAAATATTCCAATGCCTTTCTAAAGCTTGTTCGACTGGCGCCGTTATCAATCGTACGAAAGCCGCGATCTATCGAAGTTTGCAGCGGTAAAGACCAAAACCGATTGAGAGAATCCGCAACAGGAGTTGCGCGAAAACCATATGTCAATGCGTGCATGCGATGGGTGCACGGATCACGGTCGTGCGGGACCTCCAATATCCTCACGCGGAGATACAACAATTCGCGCGGATGGCGAAAGAAATTCGGGCCTAATTTTTAGCATACTCAAGTTTCTGCCCGACCTCTAAAGAACTTCTATTTGCAGCCGATATTACTCACATAAAAGTGAGCACGGTGATCCAGCACGGCACCGATGCATACAACCATCGAGAATGATGGGAAGTCGCGCTCGCGTGCGACAAAGGCAGACGTTCGCATGAGTGCCTTGGCCGTGGCGATTCAACCAATATCCAAAAATCAAAAAATGCATCGTCAAATATTCTTCTGTCCCGCACTGCTCGCAGCATGCGTATGCCTTGCGATTTCAGGTTGCGCGCCGGCCATCCCGGTGCGCGACGCGCAACTGGTCGCGTCCGCGTCTTCACAGCAGGTCCCCACGATTCTGACCGTACAACAGGACATAACGATCCGGCTCTCGTCCGGCTACGGGCGCAAGATCCTGGCGCAGTCGCGTTGGCGAGTCGTGGGCAATCTGCCTGAAGGGCGGGTGCTCAAACCGGTCGGCTCGGTGTTTACCGTCGAGGGTAGGCAGGTTCATGAGGCATATCTAGTCGTCGCTGATGGGAGCCTTGTAGGTTTCTATCTGCCCGGTGAAGCGCATTTCTCTCCCCTCGACAAACCCCTTCCCCTAACGCTTGGAGAACTTTAATGATCAAGTTGTACCGTACTTTATCGCTTGCAGTTGGTGTGACGCTGGTGGCCGCCGGTTGTGCCTCTGGCCCGCAATACAAGGAAATGGCGTCGTCGATTCCCACGCTTGGGGCCGATCACGGCCGCATCTATTTCTTCCGCTCGGGCTCGATGGTGGGCGCCGGCGTGCAGCCGGAGATCAAGCTTAACGGGACGGTTGTTGGCAAATCGCAGCCCGGCGGTTTCTTCTACGTCGACGAGCCCGCAGGCCGGTACACCGTTTCCACAGCGACGGAAACGGAGAAGACGGTATCGTTTGCGCTGGACGCAGGTGAGACGAAATACGTGCGGACGGTCATATCGATGGGGCTGCTTGTCGGCCGTGTGGTGCCGTCGCTCGAAACGTCGGAAAACGCGACAAAAGAAATCGAGGGGCTGAAATACACGGGAACCGTCACTTCGGCGCAGCTCGGCAAGTAATACGGCTGGGTTAAATCCGGGCGAACGGCAGAGGCTGGGGCGAGGCTCCCCAGTCTTCTGCGGGTCGTTCCGGGAGTGTCCCGTTCTAATGCCTCGGCCCGACAGTCAGCACCGTTGATCATTTCCGCGCCGCGCGCCGTAAAGCAAACGCACCAATCTTCCTCTAAACTACCTGCCGCCCAAGCCAGCCTCGTAGAGAGAGCAAGAACCCATGCCACCGACTCCAGCAGACCCCGCCGACCCCACCAGTTCTTCAGTAACCAGCCTCCCCAAACACCCCGCCTTCCAGCGCTTCTGGTGCACTCGCATCCTCTCGTCGCTGTCGTTCCAGATGCTCGCCGTGGCAATGGGTTGGCACATCTACGCGCTCACGCACAGTGCTTTCGCACTCGGCCTCGTCGGCCTCGCGCAATTCCTTCCGATGTTCGTATTGACGTTGGTCGTAGGCCACGTCGCCGACCGCTACGACCGCCGCCGCATCGCGGCCATCTGTCAAAGCCTCGAAAGCGTCGCTGCATTGCTGTTCGCGTGCGGCACGTTCGGCGGATGGATCAGCGCGCCGGTCATCTATGTACTGGCCGCATGCGTCGGCGCAGCACGCGCTTTCGAATCCCCAGCGGTTGCATCGTTGTTGCCCGGCGTGGTGCCGCGCGGTCAATTGCCCAAGGCGACTGCATGGGCCACGTCCGCGAATCAAACGGCGCAGATCGCGGGCCCCGCGCTGGGCGGTCTGCTATATGGCATCGGTCCGGGTGCGGCCTACCTCGCATGCACGTTGTCGTTCGCAGCGGCCGCTGCCGCCGTGTGGGGCATTCCGCTGCGGACGAAGCCGGTGAGCCGCGCGCCTGTCACCCTCGAGTCGGTGTTCTCCGGTATCGCCTTCATCCGCAAGGAGCCGGTGATACTCGGCGCGTTGTCGCTCGATCTTTTCGCGGTGCTGTTCGGTGGCGCGACCGCGCTGCTGCCGGTCTTCGCGCGCGACATCCTGCATACAGGTCCGCTCGGTCTCGGTATGTTGCGCTCGGCCACGGCGATCGGCGCACTCGCGGGCACCGTCTGGCTCGCGCATTTCCCGCTGCGCAACCGGCCCGGCGCGGCAATGTTCGGCGGCGTGATCGCGTTCGGCGCAGCCACCGTCGTGTTCGGTCTGTCGCATCAATTCTTCGTGTCGCTCTTCGCGCTCATGGTGCTGGGCGCCTCGGACACCATCAGCGTCGTGGTGCGCCTGTCGCTCGTGCAACTGCGTACGCCGGACGAAATGCTGGGCCGCGTCAGCGCGGTCAATTCGCTTTTCATCGGGACGTCGAATCAATTGGGAGAATTCGAATCGGGTGTGACGGCAGGGTGGTGGGGCGCGCAACCGGCGGTGCTGGTGGGCGGCATCGCGACGATCACGGTCGCCTTGTTGTGGATGAGGTTCTTCCCCGAACTCAAGCGCACGCGCTCGCTGGAGCGCGAAGACGAAATGACCGCCTCCCGCGCATGATTCGACGCATGTTTCGACCCGCTATGATGATGCCGTCATCACTCGGGTATCCTCATCATGCGCATTACTCCTTTACCCCCGCTCCAGTGCCTCGTCGCATTCGAATCGGCCGTGCGGCATGCCAGTTTCACTAAAGCCGCCGCGGAACTGCATCTGACGCAAAGCGCGATCAGCCGGCAGATTGCTCAACTGGAAGACTTTCTCGGCCGCTCGCTCTTCGTGCGCGAGCACCGCGCGTTACGTCTCACGATCGCCGGCGAAGGCTACGCGAAGCACGTGCAGTGGTTGCTTGCCACCTGCTCCGAAGCCACGCTCGACGTCATGAAGCGCTACGGCGATCAGGAATTGACGATCGCATGTTCATCCGGCGTCGCGGTGTTGTGGCTCACGCCGCGACTCGGCGCGTTTCGCGTCGCTCATCCGAACGTCAAAGTCAGAATGATCGTGCGCGACGGACTCGCATCGCTGTCGCCTGCGGAATTCGACGTCGGTCTGTACTACATTCGCCAGCGCGCCGAACCGCATTTCACCGCGCGCCGCATTTTCGACGAAGAGGTGTACCCGGTCTGTTCGCCCGGCTATCTCGCCGGCCGCGTGCTGCAACCCGCCGACCTCGCGCGCGAAACACTGCTGATGCAGGAAGACGGTCAGCGGCAATGGATGGCGTGGTCCGAGTGGTTTCGTCTCAACAACGTGAAGATGCCCGCTTCGCCGCAGGCGGTCGTCGTCAATCATTATCCGCAGCTCGTGCAGATGTCGATTCTCGGCCAGGGCGTCGTGCTCGGCTGGCGCCATATGATCGACGCATGTCTGAATGAAGGGCTGCTGGTGCGCGCGACGCATGCTTCGGCGAGCCACGGCGGCGGCTACTACGTGGTGTCGCCGAACGACCGCTCGCAGAACCAGGCCGCGCGCCTGTTTACGCGCTGGCTCTTCGAACAGGCCGAGGAGCAGAAGGGCAGCGCCGCGGCCTGAACCGGGTTCGCATGCGCTACACGCATGCCTGCATGCGAATCTTTCGTTTCGAAAACAAATCAGGTCTCTCTACGATCGGCGTTATGCATGCGAAAGCGCCGCTCGATCACGGCGTGGCGCGTTGCCGACATCACCGCCTGACAGGCAGCCACATGAGGACAGAGACCATGCAAGGAACGCTTTCATCCAACGTTGCACTATCCGTGGATACGCTCGCGCGGCAGCGGCGCCGCGCCATTATCGCCACCGTGCTCGGCAATGGGCTCGAGTGGTTCGATTTCACGGTGTACAGCTTTTTCGCGGTCATCATCGCGAAGCTGTTTTTTCCGACCGGCAATGAACTGACCTCGCTGCTGCTTGCCGTCGCCACCTTCGGCGTGGGGTTTTTCATGCGACCCGTGGGCGGCATCGTGCTCGGCGTGTACGCCGATAAAGTCGGAAGAAAGGCTGCGCTCTCGCTCACCATTCTGCTGATGGCGGGCGGCACCGCGCTCATCGGCATCGCGCCGACCTATGAAAAAATCGGTTTGTGGGCGCCGGTCCTGATCGTGATCGCGCGTTTGCTGCAGGGCTTCTCGGCAGGCGGTGAGATGGGCAGCGCCACCGCGTTTCTCACCGAATACGCGCCGGCGGACAAGCGTGCTTTCTATTCGAGCTGGATTCAGTCGAGCATCGGTTTCGCCGTGCTGCTGGGCGCCGCGGTCGGCACGTTCGTGACCTCCAGTCTGAGTGCCGATGCACTGCACTCGTGGGGCTGGAGAATGCCGTTCCTGATCGGTATTCTGATCGGGCCCGTCGGCTATTTCATTCGCAGCCGCATGGATGAAACACCGGCATTCAGCGCAGTCGCCGAAGAGGCCAAAAGCGATTCGCCGCTCGCGGAAGTATTTCGCCGCTTTCCGCGCGAGACATTCGCGAGTTTTTCGATGGTGATTCTGTGGACCGTTTGCACCTACGTGCTGCTGTTCTACATGCCGACATATTCCGTGCGGACGTTGCATCTGCCGCAATCCACCGGTTTTTCCGCCGGCATGTTCGGCGGCCTGATGATCATGTGTTTCTCGCCAGTGATTGGCAAACTCGCTGACCGCTTCGGCCGCCGCGTTTTTCTCTCGGGCGCTGCCGTATCGATCCTGCTGCTCGCATGGCCCATGTTCGCCTACATCAACAGCGCGCCCGGTCTCGCTTCGCTGATGGTGTTCCAGGGCGTGTTCGGCTTGCTGATCGCCGCTTACACCGGACCGATTCTCGCGGCGTTCTCCGAGTTGTTTCCGACCAAGGTGCTGTCCACGGGACTCTCCGTCGCCTACAACTTCGCGGTGACGATTTTCGGCGGCTTCGCACCGTTCTTCATCACGTGGCTGATCGCTTCGACCGGCAGCAACATGGCGCCCGCGATCTACGTGATGATCGCCGCGGCCGTCAGCCTGGTCGGCACGTTCTTCTTGCGCAGTATGGACGATAAGCGTCCTGGCCGCGCCTGAAGCGGCGTGTCCGGCCGAAAGAGGCCGGACAGATTCCTTCATCAAGTCAGGAAGATATCAATGAGCATTACGGTAATCAGCGGCGGCAATGTACTCGATCTGGCCCAGGGCGCATGGCTCGAGCATCATCATGTGGTGATCGAAGACGGCCATATCGTCGAAGTCACCGATCGTCCTGTCGATCTGCCGAATGCACGCGTGATCGACGCGCGCGGCAAGACGGTGATGCCAGGTTTGATCGATTGTCACGTGCATGTATTGGCTTCGCGCGCGAACCTGGGCACGAATGCAGCGCAGCCGAACATCCTCACCGCGATTCGCGCGCTGCCGATTCTGAAGGCGATGTTGGGCCGCGGCTTTACGAGCGTGCGCGATGCGGGCGGCGCCGATTGGGGTTTGACGCAGGCGCTGGAAAGCGGCCTGATTCCGGGGCCGCGCATTTTTCCGTCGGGCAAGGCGCTGTCACAAACCGGCGGTCATGGTGATTTTCGCGCACGCGGAGACATGCTTGAACCCTGTGCATGTTGTTTTCGCGCCGGGGCGATTGCGCGCGTGGTCGATGGTGTGGACGCGGTGCGGCTCGCCGTGCGCGAGGAAATTCAGAAGGGCGCGACGCAGATCAAGATCATGGCATCGGGCGGCGTCGCTTCGCCGACCGATCCGATCGGCAACACGCAGTACTCCGAGGATGAAATCCGCGCGATCGTCGCCGAAGCGGAAGCGGCCAATACCTACGTGATGGCGCATGCGTACACCGGCCGCGCGATTTCTCGGGCGATTCGCTGCGGCGTGCGTACGATCGAGCACGGCAACCTCGTCGACGAAGCTGCCGCGAAACTGATGCGCGAGCACGGCGCGTTCGTCGTGCCCACGCTGGTCACGTACGACGCATTGGCCAAACACGGCGCCGACTACGGCTTGCCGGCCGACTCCATCGCCAAGGTCGAAACCGTGCGGCAAGCGGGGCGCGACTCGTTGCAGATCTATGCGAAGGCCGGTGTGCCGATGGGCTTCGGCCCGGACCTGCTCGGCGAAATGCACACATTCCAAAGCGACGAGTTGCGTATTCGCGCCGACGTGCTCGGCAATCTGGAAGCGTTGCGCTCGGCCACCACGATCGCCGCGGATATCGTCGATCTGACCGGCAAGCTCGGTGTCGTTAAGGTTGGCGCGATTGCCGATGTACTCGTAGTGGACGGCGATCCGCTCAAGGATATCGGCGTGCTCACGGGGCAAGGCGAGCGTATCGCGTATGTCTTGCAGCGGGGCGAAGTGGTGAGCGAACGGGGCAGCGTCGCATCGCGTTGAGTTACGTGCGTGTGCAGCGACGGCGCCTGCTACTTCAATGATTCAGGCCTTTGCCGCGCTCACACGCCATGCCGTCCACCGCACCGTCGCGAGAATCGATGCCGCGACGATCAGCGCACCGCCGACCCACGCGGTCGTCGAAATCCGTTCACCTAACCAGATGCAGGCGAACAGCGCGCCGAACGCCGGTTCGCTGCCCATCAATAGCGACACGCGCGTCGGGCTGCTGCGCTTGATCGCAAAGTTCTGCGCGAAGAACGCGAACAGCGTGCACGCGAGCACGAGATAGACGACGTAGCCCCAGAACATTGTATGCCCCGCCAGCGGCGGAATGGGCTGCCACTGCCGCGGCGCGAAAAGCACCGCGACCGCAGCGCTGCCGAACGCCACCACGCCCGACTGAACCGCCGTCACCGACAGAGCCGGCAATGCCGAATCGCGCATCACGCGTTTGGTCACGCACACGGTCAATGCGCGCAGGAGAGCGGCGAGCAGAATCAACGCATCGCCGGGATTCAGGCTCAGTGCGCCGTCGCCTGCCAGCAGCCACGCGCCCAACAACGAAAGCGCCACCGCCGCCCATTCAACGCGGCTCGGCCGGCGTTTGAGCAGCATCCATTCGACGAGCGGCGTCAGCACCACGCACAGGCTGATCAGAAACGCCGCGTTGGCCGCGCGCGTCATCAGGATCCCGAAGGTTTCGCACAGAAAGATGCCGAGCAGCAGCGCGCCGGCAATCAGTACGCCGCGCAGCGTGCGGGCATCGGCGGCGCGCAAGTGGCGCAACGCGGGCGACAGAATCACGAACGTGATGCCGAAGCGCAGCGCCAGCAAACCCAGCACCGGATAAAACGCCAACGCGCTTTTGACGACGCCATAACTGGTGCCCCACACCACGGCGACGGCGAGCAGCATCAGATCGGACAGCAGAAGCAGGCGTTCTTGTTTCGACATGGCGGATCTCGAGCAGATGAACGCGTATTGTCGAACTTTGCGTGTGCGGCGATAATCGGGTCGCGCTGCACAGCGTTAATGTCACAGATGCATTAATCGGTTTTCTATTGCGAGCTCGCCAAAGATGACCCCGACCGATCTTTTCCCCTTGCTGCCGGACATGGCGGTTTTCGCGCGCGTCGTCGATGCCGGCAATTTTTCGGTGGCGGCGCGTCAGCTTGGCAGCACGCCGTCCACCGTCAGCCGTCAGATCAAGCGGCTTGAAGACGCGCTGGCGACACGCCTGCTCGAACGGTCCACGCGCACCGTGCGGGTCACCGAATCGGGCGCACAGGTGGTGCGATTCTGTCGCGACATGGTGAGCGCCGCATCGGGCGCGGTGGATGCCGCCGGGCAACTGGCCGGCAGACCGCAAGGCAGGGTGAGCGTGAGCGCGCCGGTGGCGTTCGCGAAGACCGTGATTCATCCGCTGATTCCCGGCTTTCTGCGCGCCTATGAAGAAGTGGACTTGCAACTGCTCTTCACGGATCACGATGTCGACCCGCTTGCCGCGGATATCGATCTGGTGATCCGCCTGACCGAACATCCACCGCAAGGCCTCGCCGGGCGACGGTTGGGCGCGGTGCGTTGGCTGCTGGCCGCATCGCCGGCGTATTTGCACGAGCACGGCACGCCGACGCAGCCACGCGATCTGCTGAAGCACGATTGCATTTACCTGGGCGAAACCGCCGACGACAATCGCTGGCGCTTTCGTCGCGGCACGGAAGCGCAAAGCGTCGACGTGAAGGGACGCTACATCGCCAATCATGCCGGCGCGCGGCTCGAAGCCGCGCAGCAGGATTTCGGCATCGCGAGCTTGCCCGAGTTCGCCGCCACGGAAGCATTGCAGCGCGGCAAGCTGATGCAGGTATTGCCGGACTGGAATCTCGAAGCGCGCGCCTACGTAGGGTCGATATGGCTGTTATATCCGCCGAATCGTTTCCTGCCGCCGAAGGTGAGGGCGTTGATCGATTACCTTGTCGAGCACATTCCCGATGCGGCGTGAGGCGAGAGGCAACCTCTGACGTAGCATGCGTTTTGCGCCGCGACGATCAGGTGCGTACGCGAGACGAACGTAGAATCGTTTGTGTCGCCATAATTCATGACGATCGCTACCGCCGAGGCGATCACGACGACGCGGACCTCGCATTCATGTGCGGCTCGCACAGCAGCGAGGCGCGCCATATCGAGCGCGCGCGACAGATGCTGGAAAAAGCTCAGGCGAGCGAAGCGGATCTGCGCTGCGGCGGCCATCCGCCGTTATCGGATGCGGAGTACGTCGACTGGCTGAAGCGCGACTTCAAGCCGGGCGCGATATGCGGCGGCAAAGAAAGTAAGTGCCGCCCCGCACAGGGGCAACACTAATAGATCACTAACAAATCAAGAAAAGGCCAACACTACAACGACACAATAAAAAACCGTCAAACAACAACCTCCCCCGAAGGCACTCCCCCCAAAGCATTCCGAATCGCATCAGCCAACTCCCCAGCGGCAAACTTAGCCACATACCCATTCGCGCCGGCATTCCTCACATGCGCCTCATTCGCGGCCCCTGTCAATGACGAATGAATAATCACCGGAATATCGCGAGTGCGCTCATCGGCCTTGATCTGACGAGTCAACATAAACCCATCCATCTCCGGCATCTCAAGATCGGTCAACACCAAAGCAATACTGTCCTTAACTCGCGTCCCGCTAGCCTCAGCTTCCCGCGCGACTTGCTGCAAAGTATTCCACGCCTCTTCACCAGTCTTGGTCATTACGTAGTCAGCGCCGATCGCGCTCAACGCCTGCTCGATCAGCTTGCGGGCAAAACCCGAATCATCGGCGGCAAGAATCTTCGCGCCACGCGGGATGCCCAGCGCTTCCCCGACGGATGCCGGATCCACACTCGGATGCTGCGACGGAAACACATCGCGCAAAACCTGCTCCACGTCGATCACCTGAGCGAGCCGCGAGTCGCCCGTGTTGCCGTCGATGCGGGCAATGCTCGTGACGAGATTGCCGCCGGCCGCGCCCTCGGCGGACAGCACCTGGTTCCATTCGAGCCGCACGATGTCGTCCACTTCCTCGACCGCGAAGGCCTGCGTCGAACGCGCGAATTCCGTCACCAGCAAGATGTTCAGGCCGCGCGTCGGCTCGCAGCCCATCAGCCGCGGCAGGTCGATCACAGGAATGATCTGCCCGCGAATGTCCACCGCGCCCATCACGAACGGCGATGAACCGGCGATCGGCGTGACCGGCGGCATCGTCGAGATTTCACGCACCTTGAACACGTTGATGCCGTAAAGCTCGTGCGCGTCGCTGCCGGGAACGGACCCGAGCCGGTACAACAATAACTCGAACTTGTTGGAACTGGTCAGGTTGGTGCGTTCGTCGTTCGCGCGGTGATCTACTGCCATCGAATCTCTCCAGGATTGCGTGCGTGTGGTGCGCCATGCATACGTTGCGTTCGGCCCTGGCGCGCGCGCGCTTACTTCCCTGTTATCGGCGCGATTGCCGGAAAATTCAGCGATTCGTGGTTGTTTACTCGCATTCTTATGGTTAACACGCACGCCTTTTCTGAGGTACGAAGGCGGCCACAGCGGTACAACAGATCGGATCATTCACCTGAACGTTACCTGCCGTTACAGAAGCGACAGCATCGTTTCACATGGCCCGCGGGCTGGCTTCTAGAATTCACAGCGATAAAAGCGTGGCGCCGTCAGCGGCTCACAAGCCGGTTGCGGGACTTTAGCGCAGTCGCCCGCGGCAACCGGGGCGCACACGCATCGCTGTCCTTTCGCTTCCACTCCAAGGAGAACGTATGATCCGCTTGCCTCTCGCAACCATCACCAGTGCCTGCATCGCCAGCCTGCTGGTCGTCGCCGCCGCGGCCAACGCTCAAACCGCGCCGGCAGCCCCGGCACCCGCGGCGGCGGACGCAACCCGTCTGCATGCGGCTGACCAGACGTTCATCGCGGACGGCACCAAGGCCGTCGCGACCCAACGCGACGCCGCACGCATCGCGACCGCGCGTTCCTCCGACCGCGACGTCAAGGCATTCGCCGAACGTGTTTCGACCGATAACGCGAAAATCTCGGACGCGCTGCGCGCAGCCAGCCCGCGTGGCGTCGACGTGCCGAAGAACGATCCCGACATGGCGGTGCTCGCGAGCATCAATAACCTGCGCGGCGCCGAATTCGACAAGGCTTATATCGAGCAGGTCGCGCTCGCCGGTCAACAGAAGGCGTTGTCGGCGTTCCAGGCGGAAATCGCTTCGGGCCGCGACGAGCAGTTGAAGGCCGTCGCGAAGAAGGCGCTACCGACCGTCCAGGAGCACTACGCGATGGCTCAGGAACTCGCCAAGCGTAAGCACCTGTCCGTCGCAGCGCAGTAAAGTACTGTCCGCGCGTCACGTTGCGGCGTGACGCGCGGTGCCGTTTCAACGCAACCATGCGCCCCACGCGGCGTGCTTGCGGCAGGTCGAATGCGTTCTTTTCGGCGATAATCGGTTTCATTTCTTTCGGGCACGGCGCGCATCATCCTGCGCGACTCACGCGCTTTA
>DASPZL010000042.1:0-2698 GCA_035636295.1 Paraburkholderia sp. | reverse complement strand
CGCGGGCTACAACGCGGAACAGTCCGGCGCGATCATGCTGCTTTCCGGGCTGCCCGCTTTCCTGATCATGCCGGTCCTTCCACGGCTGCTTGCCAAATTTGATTTCCGCGTTCTGGTGATCACCGGGCTGCTGTTGTATGCGATCAGTTGCATGATCGACATCGACCTGACGGCGCAGAGCGTCGGGCACGATTTCGTCTGGTCGCAACTGATACGCGGTACCGCACAGATGCTCGCAATGATGCCGCTCAATCAGGCGTCGATGGCGGCCGTGTCGCGCGAAGATTCAGGCGACGCCGCCGGTCTCTACAACATGGCGCGCAACCTCGGCGGGTCGATCGGCTTGGCGATCATCGGCACGGTGATCGACCGGCGCACGACGTTTCATACCGCGATGATCCGTGAGTCCGTCAGCGCCAATTCGCTGATCGGCCAGGACAGCATTACGGCGAACGCGGCGAACTGGTTCGCCCACACGGGGGACATGGCGTACTCGCGGATGCGCGCGCTCGGACAACTCGGTGTGCAGATTCAGCAGCAGGCCATCGTGATGACCTACTCGGAAACCTTCTATCTGCTCGGCATCGCGCTGCTCGCCTGCATTCCGCTTGCGCTGTTTCTGAAAACACCGCGCAGGAATGCGCCGCCTCCGTCCGCCGGACACTAATGTCTTTTCATCTCACCATGATGTTCAACCGTCCCTCGTGTTTCGCACTGGCCGCCGCCGCGCTTCTGTCCGCCTTGTCGGGCTGCACGGTCGGCCCGGATTATCACGGTGCGCCGCCGGTTGCGCGGGATGCCCACGGCAGCGCGACCTTCGTGCGCGCGCCGGCCTCCGGCACGACGGCGACGCCCGCGCCGAACCAGTGGTGGCTGGCATTCAACGACCCGCAGCTGAACGATCTCATCGCCGCCGCCTTTGCACATAGTCCCGACGTGCATATCGCGCAGGCGCGGCTGCGGGAATCGCGTTCGCAATTGCAGCAGCAACGCGCGAACGCTTTGCCTAAAGTTTCCGGGAATGCCGCGGCACTGCGCATGCGCGAGCCCGATCTGAGCGCGCTCAGCTCACAAAGCTCGTCGGGCGGCAGCGAGGCGTCATCGGGGCGAGGCCCGCTGCAGCTCTATACCGCCGGCTTCGACGCCACGTGGGAAATCGACCTGTTCGGCGGCACGCGGCGCGCTATCGAAGCGGCGTCGGCGGATGCGGAAGCGGTCGACGCCGATCTCTCGGACACCCAGGTGTCGCTCGCGGCCGAGGTTGCGCAGGCCTACATCGAATTGCGCGACCAGCAGACGCGGCTCGGACTTGCGCAGCGACAGGCGGAGACCGAACAGAAAATGTTGACGCTTACGCAGCAGCGCCGGGAGCGCGGCACGGCAGCGGACGTCGATGTCGAACGCCTGACCACGCAGGTTGAGAACACGCGCGCAACGCTGATTCCGCTCGACGCGCAACTGACCGATTCGCTGGACCGTCTCGCCGTGCTGACCGGTCGTGCACCCGGCGCGCTGGACGAACAGCTCGCCGGCACGCGGCCGCTGCCGGCGTTGCCCGCCACGGTGGCGATCGGCGATCCGTCCGCGATGTTGCAGCAACGTCCCGACATTCGTGCAGCGGAGCGGCGGCTCGCCTCGAGCAATGCGCAGATCGGCGAACACATTGCGGATTTTTTCCCGAAGGTGACGCTGCTCGGTGATATCGGCTTCAGCGCAGGCAATCCGGGTCACCTTGTACGCAAAAGCAATTTCAGTTGGATCGGCGCGCCGTATCTGCAATGGGACGTGTTCGATTTCGGTCGCACGCTGGGCAGCGTCCACGCGGCCGAGGCATCGCGTGACGAAGCCGAGGCCCGTTATACGAAGGCCGTGCTCGGTGCGCTGCAGGACGCGAACTCATCGCTCTCGCGCTATGGGCATCAGCGCGAGCATGTAGTCACGTTGCAGAAGGTGGAAGCCTCCGCAAGTCACTCGGCCGCGCTGATGCGGCAGCGCTATTCCGCAGGCGTAGCGACACTGATCGATCTGCTTGATACGCAGCGCGAAGAATTCACCGCGCAGCAGAATGTCGTCGCGGGACAGGCCGAGTTGATCAAGGACTTTGTGTCGCTACAGAAAAGCCTTGGCATCGGCTGGCAAGCGCAGCAAGGTTAGCGTGTGGAGGCGACCATGCTTCGAGGCACGCTCGCGCTTCCCGCGGCGTCATGACGAGCGTGGCGCGTGCGCCAGGGGGCAAATGTCCCTGGCGTATTCCAACGCCTCGACCAGAACCTCGACTTCCTGCCGTGTTTCATGAAGCTTCTTGCGAAGCTGGATATTCTGTTGAATCGCTTCCAATAGATTCGTGATCTCGACCTGGTTATTGCTTCGCAGGCTACCTGTTTCATTCAGGTTTGAACTACACGCTTTCCAGCCGGCCAGGAGGACGCTCCGATCGGAAGCCGAGCCAGGGAATTCTTTCGGCCGCAACCTGTCGCGAACAGAAACCTGGCCGTTTATGCGGTCGCTTTCCGCGACCTCGTCAGACTCGGGGTGGCAAGTCGGTCTAGTGCGAGACGCGCCAAACAGCATCGAACTGCTCCTTTAGAGTGTGAAGCTGATCGCGGGGCCGCTATAGGTAAGCGGGTAAGCGGCTGCGTTTGAGCGATAGCAACGGGCGACCCGGCTGCGGAAGCGCCGGATCCACGCAACATCGTTG
>DASPZL010000041.1:0-13312 GCA_035636295.1 Paraburkholderia sp. | reverse complement strand
CTTTCACTGCTGGCTTGCGCGCTCCTTGGAGGCGGCACGATGATTTGCGTGATGTCGGGCGATGCGGCGCTGGGCTTGCTCGCGATCATGGTGACGACCGGTATTCTCGGCGGCATAGCATCGAAAAACGCGGCCATACCGCGCCTCGCGACCTCGCAGATCTGTCTTGGCGCATTGCCCATCGGCATTGGCGCACTACTCGCGCCGTCGCGGGATTACTGGGTTCTCGTGCCGCCGCTTTTCATCTACATCACCGCGATGGCGTCGATCGTCCGGCGTCACTACTCTTCGCTCATCGCGTTGATGACCGCCGAGGAAAACCACGCGCAACTCGCCGCCCGCTTCGATGCCGCGCTCACGCACATGCCGCACGGCCTGTGCACCATCGACGAATCGGGCAAGGTCATTATCGCCAACGGCCGCACAGCCGAACTGTTTGGCGCGAAGGCGGACGTGCTGCGGCTCAACGTGCCGTTTCCCGATTTCCTCTGGCACGTCGGCGCAAAAAAGTTGGGCGAGCCGCTGGCAAGACAACTGGTCGACGTATCGCGCGCGTGGCTGTCCGACATGCGCGGCCCGCTCGAGCTCGACCTCGGCAATGGACGAAAGCTCGAAATATCCCGCAACGCGGTGCCGGACGGCAGCGCCGTCATCATCATCGAAGACGTCACGGAGCGGCGGCGAGCGGAGGCGGAAATTCTGCATTGGGCCAGTCACGACCCGCTCACCGGCTTGTCCAACCGCCGCCATCTGCGTGAGCAGCTAGAGCACATGTTGTTACGGCAGACGAGCGAAGCGTATCGTGCATCCGCGGTCATGTATCTGGATCTCGACGGCTTCAAGTGCATCAACGACAACCTCGGCCATCATGCCGGCGACGAAGTGCTGAAAGCCGTGGCCCATCGCCTCGAAAAAGGATTGCGGCACGGCGAGACCGTGGCGCGGCTCGGCGGCGATGAGTTTGCCATCGTCATCGAACGTGCAACGCCGGCCGCGTGTGCCGCGCTTGCGCGGCGACTCATCGAGCAGTTGTCCAGACCGTATCCGCTATCGTCCGGCGGAACCGTGATCATCGGCGCCAGCGTCGGCATCGCGCTCATCGTCGACGGCGAGACACTCGAGTCGCTGTTAAAGCGCGCCGATACCGCCCTCTACGAAGCCAAGGCAGCGGGAAAAGGCACGTTCCGCTTCGCCACGGCGAGCAGCGCCAAGGAGCATGATGAAAGCGATCGCGGCGCATCGTTGCGGATGCATGAGTAGCAACGTCACATGACGATGTTCGCGGCGATCGGGGCGCGCAGACTTCCCGCGCAGTGTTCGCACGCCAGTGTGAGAGCCGTTGCCTCAGGAGCGGGCCCGAAGATTGCCGCAAACGCCTATGCTGCATTGCAAGCCGCAGTCACGTTGCTTGCGAGAAGGAGCAAGGCGAATGAAACACGTACCGTTCTTCACCATCGGTCATTCAACGCGGCCGCTGCCTGAATTCATCGCATTGCTGGAAGCGTCGCAGATTCAGACTTTGGCCGACGTGCGGAGCATTCCGCGTTCCCGCACGAATCCGCAGTTCAATCAGGCCACCTTGCCGGATGCGCTGGCGCACGCCGGCATCGACTATGTGCACCTCACGCAGCTCGGCGGCCGGCGCGGGCGCACGAGACCGGACGGCACGTCGCCGAACGGTTACTGGACGCATCCGGCCTTCCGGAACTACGCCGACTACGCCTTGGGTGAGGCGTTCCAGGCGGGTCTCGCGGAGCTGCTCGAACTCGGACATCGGCGACGCACCGCGATCATGTGCTCGGAAGCGGTCTGGTGGCGGTGTCACCGCCGCATCATCACCGATTACCTGCTGCTGCACGGTGAGACGGTCGTGCACATCATGGACGCCCGTCATACGAGCCCGGCAACGATGACGCCGGGCGCGTCGCCGCAGCCGGATTCGGTATTGCATTATCCGCAGTCACCGGATTAGCGCTTGGGAGGCGTCCGCATGCGGGACAAGCCGGCCGGGCCGGCTAGCAACAAACGCCGAACACGGCACTCATGGCGCGGGCCGCTGTCGAGGCAAGTCGGCGGAAGCAAGCAGTTCATGCTCAATCAGATCGAGCTTCAGCGGTACATCCGCGGAAAGGTTCTCCTTCAGCACGACGCGGCGCCACGTACCGTCCGCCCCCGGGTTGCGATAAAACGCCGCCACCGCCACGTACTGAGTATCGGGCTGCATAGGCTGCGACACGCTCGCGGCCGCGCCCGGGTTGACCACCGTGGCGATGCTCGCCTGCAGGTCCTGGGCGAGCACGGTCTTGTCGTTCTTCAGCAGATCGTCGTACGACGCGGCATCGAAGAGCTTGCGGTCCTTGAGCTGGTACACCCGTACTGCGACCGAGCACGGCCGGTTCGCGTCGTCCGGATTGATGGCCGCGCGCGCCGTCAGGTCGACGTTCAGCACCTTGACCTGTTTGTAGAACACCGCGTGATACGCATCCGAAGTCGTATCCGAAACGGCCTGCCATGCGCCGCATGCCGAAAGCAGCAGGCTGGATACGAGGGCGGCCAGGGTGAAGCGGATGAACATGGATTCTCCAGAGTCAGGCGGGATAGGCGGCATGCCGCGCCGCGGAATGGGCGGCGGCCGGCGCAACGAACGGGTTGGGCCCCGGCGCGGGAAACACTTCATAGCTTCCGAGCGCAATCGTGATCAGGCGCTCATCGGCGGTCGGCAGGACGGTGGTCCACGCGAGGCGCGGAGAGGGGCCGGCATGCGTCGTGCCGACCCGCGGTTCGGGTACGAATCGCGACGACACCTGCATGCGCAGGAATACGTCCGCCTTCACGCCGACGTACAGACGCACGAACGCCATCAGTTCGCGATGCAGCCACGCGCCGGGCAACAGGTCCTGCGCCTGTTGAGCGCCGGCCGGACGCAGCGTCACGCGAACCGCGCGACTGCGGTAGGCAAGACGTCTTCCCAGCACGTAGCCGCCGCCGAGGCCGCGGCGTTCACCGCCGTCCGGAGCACGCGCGTTGCTTGCCGAGGTCAACGGGCGCGGCGTGCCCGCCCCTTTGAGCGTCGGGTGGAACTCGTCCACACGCACGTCCACGCCGGGCGCCGCCAGTGCGACGACGCCGGCGAGCCCCTCGGGCGTGCGAGTACGCTGGATCATCAGACCCAGCAACGCGAGCACGCGCGAGTCCGGTACGCCGGCGCGCGCCGGTTTCTCGCCCCAGCCGAAACCTGCCAGAGACAACAGCCTGCGCGAATGCGCATCCGTAGCGCCGGGACGAAAGCCGAGCGGGTAACGGTATTTTTTCCATACCCGATACAGCAGCGTCACACTGCGGTGATTGAACTGGTCGAGAAACGCCTCGACGGCCTCATGCCCTTCTTCACGCAACACGATGTCGTCGATCATGTGGGACGGCACGGCCGCGTCGACGCCGTACAGCCCCATGAACGTCGTGCGTACGGTCGGCGCGGCCGTGCCCCACCCGTCGTCGAACTCGACCGATGCCACCTCGGAGGCCGGAAAGCCCACGCGCGCCTTCGGCCTGAACCGTACCGGCTCATATTCCGGCGTGTCACGCACACCGAAGCCGGGGCTGCCCGGCACGCGCTCCTCGAGCAACAGGCAGAGTTGCATGAAGCTCATGGCGGGCGCACGTTCGAGCAGCGACGCAACCAGCGGCTCAAGATTGGAGAGATCGCCCCCTTGGGGGACTTCCTTCGGTGTGCGCGACTTCATAGCGGGGAGCGCGACGTCTTGCTGCGCGGCCATTCGGTACGGGCTTGCGACGGCAGACTCACCATCGCGAGCTTCGTAAAAAGGTTGATTTCGACGTAAAGGCCAAAGAAACGGTGCAGCAGCTCGCCGAACAGCATCACGTCACCAACGCCTGAAAACGCGTGACTGTCGAGCGTCACCTCGATAAGCACGCCGCGCTCGACCGCGCCGCCCGAGACCTCCTCGAGCAGTTCCTCCGTGACGTGCAGGATGCCCGCAAGACGCCGGCGGTTCAGTTCGTCGCCGGTCCAGTCGTACAGCGCCAGCGCGCCGCGCAGCACTTCGGCGTCCATCATCGACAGGAAGTTCGGCGCGAGGTGCGAGAGCACGCGCCACTGGAAGCGGTCGCCGGTCGGCGGATAGAGCGGCAACGTCGGCGCCACGAGATTGCGCACGGCCGCGACGTTCGGCGTACTCGCGCCCACCTCGTTGATGCTCGCTTCGCGCAGCCCTTTTCGCGGCAGCATGCCGTTCGTGCCGGTCACGCGCAGCGACAGGCTTTCCTCCGGCAGATCCGCCAGCGTCTCCCAGGCGTGGCCGCCAAGGATCACCCAGGTGTCGTGCAGGCCCGTCACGCCTTGCCGCACGCGCGTATGGAAATAGCGCTCCGGCGCCTCGTGACGCAACATGCCGCCGCGATGCCGGAACGTCGCGAACGGCACGTACTCATAGCGCTGCGCATGCTGATGATCGAATGACTCGATCGCATCGACGCAATAGGTTTCGACGTGTTCGCCCTGATGTCCGGCCGGCACGACGCGGTATTCCGTTTCATGGTGATTGACGTGGATCGGCTCGGCATCCAGCGTGAACAGGTTGATCACCGGCGTGCAGAAGAGCCGCACGTTTTCCGCGGTGAAGCGCTCGTCGGACGGATAACTCTGGCTGAGCAGTATCTCCAGTTCGAAGCTGAATGCGTTCACGGGCAGCGCGCTCACGTCCAACCCGCACAGATCGACGAACAGGAATTTCTCGCGGAACGTGAAGTATTCGAGCAGCAACTGGTAGCCGGAAAACGCAGCTTCGGCTTTCGGCCACAGGCGCTCTTCTGTCGAAAATCCGGCGGGCTCGATCGTGACGCCCGCAAGCGGCAAGGCCTCGCCGTCGCGAACTTCAGGAATGCGCCAGGCGACCGAATCGACGTGACGGGTGAGCGCCAGATGCATCGCGAACGCAGTGGGCAGATCGGCGTTCAGGTAAAGGCGCAGACGCGAGAGATCCGTCGATTCACGACGGGCCGAGTGGTCAATCGAAAAACGCAGACGGACCGCCGAACGGCCGTCGTGCCGGACGATCGGCGCGGCGTAGGTGAGCCGCACCGGCTGCAGGATTACCGGTTGCGTGGTGCGATAGGCGCACTGCACCGTCTTCGGCGTCATACCGTCGGCGCCGGCGAGCGCCGGCGTCGTAATGGGCGCCGAGCGGACCGGCATGCCGGCGGGAACGATTTCCGTTTTCTGCAGCTTTTCGACGAGCGGGGTCAACTCCACCACGGACAGCGACGGAATCATCCGCAGGTAATGCGGCCAGAGGAGGCTAACGAGCCCCTCGGTCAGTTCGGGCAGTTCGTCATCGAGCTTCTGCTGCAGACGACCTGTCAGGAACGCGAAGCCTTCGTAAAGACGTTCGACGTAAGGATCGCGATCGCCGACGCGATCGAGGTTAAGCATGCGCGCCCGGTCGGGATGCGCTTTGGCGAACTCCTTGCCGGCTTCGCGCAGGTAGCGCATTTCCGCTTCGTAGTAGCGCAGGATGGGATCGTCGTATTCCATGGGGTCTGGTTTTATATCGTTCTTATTCATGACAGGGTCAATGTGCGGGCCGGGTCCAGCACGGTCAGCTCGCCCTGCAACTGATCGATCCGGCGCGCGAGCGCGGGCTTGTCGGCGTCCTTGCGGGTGCTCATCGTCCTGAGCGCCTTGAGCAACTGGTGCTTTACTTCAAAGGCGAGCGCCGGTTCCCAGCGGATTAGCGGCACCGACTGCGCCGCGGCGTCGAGTTCAGCGAGCAACGGTAATGCGGTGTCGGTGCGCCCCGCCTGATCGGCGAGGCGCGCCATCACGAGGCGCTGCAGGTAACGTTGCCGTTCCGTTCTGACGCCGGGCAGCGCCTCCAGCCAGGAAAAGGCTGCTTCGAGACTCTGGCTCGCGGCGACGTCGCGCGCCTGCGCCTCGATCTCCGGCCAGTCGCCGGCGGCGCCCTCTTCGCTATCGGCCGACACCGGCAATGGCGAAACACTCTCGCCCGCTTCGAGGTCGCGAACCACCGCGTGCCGCGCGATCCACTCAAGCGTTGCGTCGTCGGAGAACGGCGTGCCGTCGTTGAACGCAAGCCGCTCGACGCCAGGCAGGCGCTCGAGGAACAGCGCGAAGTCGGTGCGCAGGATTTCGCGCCATGCGTTGTAAGGCGCGCCGACGTGATCGAGCGCGACGTGCTGGAAATACTGGAGATCGAACCACAGGTGATTCACGCCTTCCGTCAATGCGCCCTCCACTCGCTCGAGGAGTTCGTGCCATTGCTTCTGGAGTACGAGACGCTTCATCTGCTGGCGCAACTCGGCGCGCGGCGGCGTAAGCCGCGTGCGCGATTGGGCGTCCGCGGGCGGCACTTCATGCAGCGTGTCCCAGCGCACGCTGCGCATGATCCGTACCGAAGGCAGATAGCCGTTTTCCTGCTCGCGCAGCCAGTTCGCCATCGTGCGCGCCTGGTCGAGCAGATCGCGGGTGGAAGAGACGGCCGTTGTCGCCAGACCGGCGCCTCCTGGGCTCATTGCCGCGGCCGACGGCAACCCGCCGTCACCCCCCTGCGCGTTCGACGGCTCCTCGCTGCCCGCAATGCGGGCGAGGCAGGAAACGAGCGGCTGCAGGTCCGGGCATGCGGCCGCCGACCACTGGCCGCTGCGCGTCACGAGCAGGTCGAGCACAGCGATCGTACGTTCGAGTTCCACAGGCGCGAATTCCCCGCGGCTTGCCACAAGCTCGAGGGTTCGCGTTGTCGTGAGCATTTCAAGCGCGCCCTTCTTCGATTCGGCGCGTGCGGGCAGCAACGCTTCGCCGAACCGGCCGACAAGCGCCGCGATCAGTTCCAGGCCGTCGGCGAAACCCGATGGCCCGTCCTGCCGCAGCCTGGCGATCGCGTAGTAGCCGGCCACGCGCAGATCCTTGCCGGTGTCCCGGATCAACTGTTCGCATGAACGGACTATCAGGCCGTCGTCGATGCCTGAAAGCTTCGTGGCTTCGTCCTTGAGCGCGAAAAATGCGTCCTCGTAGCCAGGGTCGCGACCACAGGCCTGTTCTCCGGGAAATGGAGTGAGCCAGTCAGACCAGGCGTCCTCCCAGGCAGCAGACAACGAAGGAGCCGGATTCGCACCGAGCAGATTCTTGACGAAATGAGTAAGCACGAATTGATCTCAATAAACAAACGCATCGGCCATCAGGCGGCCCGCACTTCCTGATCTGTCGGCCAGCCGGTCGATCAGGCGAGGGTTGCCGGCCGGCTTGTCGCGCAACGCTGCGTCAGGACGCGATGTGGTCGGCGCTCTCGACGCCGACAAGTCGTAGGACGCCGGCGCCGGAGCGGGTGCTCCCGTTTCCGGCGCTGTCCGCCGCGTCTGCTTCGCCGCGCCCGTTGGCGTAGCGCGCGCGGCTGAGAGCGGTCTGGTACCGTCGTCATCCGGAGTGTTGGTCGAAGCGTTGGTTAAAGTGCTGATCGACGGGTTGACGGGTACATTGATCGACGTGCCGACCGACGCGTTGATCCGGGAGTTGACCGATGCGTCGGCCGACATCACGACGCCGCCTGGCGAACCCGGCGGCAACGGTACTGCCGCATGCTTCGCGGACTCCCGCATCGCGGCGGGCAAAGGCGGCGGGCCGTCTGCCGTCTGTTTCTGGACGCCCTTCGATGAACCGGTCACAAAGATTCGCGGCGGCAGCGAAAAGTGGCGTAGCGTCAACGCATCGAGTGGCCCCGCACCGGCCTCGCTGCGCAGTTGCACGCTCAGCGGGATGCCCTGACTCTGGCTCCCTGAGGAGCCTTCTTTCAGGGCGTCCGGTTTCCACGAAAGCAGATACCGCGCGCTGTCCTGCGGCGTGACCTTCGCGCGTTCGAGCAAACGGATCAGGCCGAAGCGGCCCCGCGTGTCGAACGCCGAGCGCAGGCCACCCTGTTCGGTTTGCCACTCGACGTGCGTCACGTTTTCCAGCGTATCGCCGGGCCACACGAACGGCGTCCACTCCTCCTTCTGGTTGAAGTAGTGCAGTTCGCGCCCTGACAGCACGAACCTCATGTCCGTGACGCCCGGCGTCGGCACCGCGCGCAGTTCGTACCGCACGTGGGCGTCGCCGGACGGGAACAGCACCGTCGACACACGCATCAACCTGTTTAGCGCGGCGAGAAACGCGGGATCGACCGTCAGCGCGCTGCGGTTCGCCCCGTGGACGAGCGCCCAGCGATCACCCTGCCGCTCGACGACGCCCGCAAGTTGCGAGCTCACGAACTGCGTAATCACGCCGTTGTCGGGACGCATGAAGCGCGCCATTTCCGGCAGCGATGCATCGTTGTCCGAGTCGGCAAACGGATAGCGGCCACCGAAGACCTTGTCCCAGTCGGCAACGATCGCCGTGCGCCAGGTGTCATTCAGGCTCGACGCCGCCGGCTGCAGGACGACCTGCCAGGTCTGGTCGAGCGGCTGCTGGAAAATATCGCCGAAGCCTGCCCACTGCTCCCCGAGGCTCGCGGCCACCCGGCTCGCATAATCACGACTGTCGGCAATGTCCGACGTCTTGCCCTGCAACACGGCCTGCGCCGCCGTGCGCGACATGGCGTCGGGATCGGCGCCCATCATGATCTGCTGAAGCTTCAGGCGCATCGCGCTCACGCGTTCGAGATAACGCGCGAGGCTTAGGTCGCCCGTCGCGGCGATCTGTGCCGCGGCTTTGCCGTTGCCCGCATTGCCCGTGCTCAGGTCGGTGCCGGTCAGGCGCAGCAACGGAGCGAATGCCGTTGCGAGCGGGGCGGTGTTCTGCGGCTGGCTCAGCTTCGACGGATCTTTCTCGTCAGCCCCGACAAGATGTTGGGCCTTGCTGAGCAACGTATCCGACAGCGATTGCGTGGCCGCGCCGGTGCCCGCCTGGTACACGATGTCATTCATCAGCGCGACGAGCGGCGAACGTTGCGGGTCGGCCAGCAGCGTGAGCTGGTCGACCGTGCCGGAGAGCGTCGGCGTCGGCTGCCAGTGGATGCTGTTCAGGAACTGCTGCCATGCGCGAGCGTAGTCGTCGAAATAGCGTTGTCGCAGTTCGGCTCTCAGCGACGCCGTCGGCGGTGCGCTTGTGCGGCTATCCGACAGCACCCAATCGCCGGCGACATTGCGCTGCTCGCCGGCGTCGTCGATCGCTTTCGATATCCGTTCGTCCCAAGCCGCGCGCGTGAAAATGCCCGGCACGGTTGCTGTCGTGTTGAAGAGCCCACGGCTGCTCGTGCCCCCAAAGGGGGCTTCCTTCGGGGCGTCGCCCAGCAGCGTTGCAAGTGAGACAGGTGGATACTTGAGTTTCGCGTCGTCCAGGATCTGCTGGTAGACGGTATCGGTCGAGTTCTGGATGCCTCTTACTCCGATCACCGTCTGACGCGCGGCGCTGACGAGCGATACGTCCGAGGCGATCGCGAGCGTTGTTGCTCTTGCCGTTCCCCCGGTCGTGACGCGCGAGCCGAGATGATTCGCGTAGAACGTGATGAGATGCCGGCGAAGATCGTCCCATGCGCCTTCGGTCAGAGTTGAATTGGCCGGGCGCGAGAGCGCCGATGTTGCGATCAGTTGCGGGATAAGAAATACCGCGCTGGCGCGTTCGGGCTTGGCGAGCATCAGGTAGGTCTTGAGCGAGTCGTACGCCGATCTGACCTGCGCGTCACCACCGCTGGCGATGTCGGCATCGGACAGCGAGGCAAACTGTTGCAGACGCTCTTCGAGCTTCGTGCGGATGGGTGCGATCACCGTGCTGGCGGCGGCGTTTTCGTAGGCGGGCCATAACGCAGCAAAAAGCGGCGCGTCGTGGTTCAGGCCGAAGCGGGTGTACCAGGGTGCGCCGTCGTGCTGATGGACTTCGAGGGTATCGAGCTGCTTTTGCAGGGCGTCGAGCGCGAGCAGGGACTGCGTGCGGTCATGTGCCGCGGTGAGTTTTGCGACGGTGTTGGCCGCGGTCTGGATCGTCGAGCGGTTCGTGAAGCCCGAAAGCATCGTGCCGGCGCCCCAGAGGGCGGCGAGTACCGTAAGGACCCACGCGGTCGCGATCGAGAAGGAGAAGCCCGCCCGGCGGCCGTGAATATGGCGGCTATGGTCCGCAACGGTCTGCCAGACCGTCCGTTGACGGATGATATCGTGCTCGCGGTCCGTCGTTACAACGTTGGAAGCAACGGCAGCGCGCGCCTGCAAGAGCGGTGAAAAAAACACGCCGTGAGTCGCACTGCGCCAGACCCGGGACTGATCAATCTGCATGACCAGATCGGATAGTCCGCTCCCATACAACGCGATATGTTGCGACATTTCGGCTAGATAGCGGTCTGACGCCTCCTTCGCGAGACGCACGACACCGGCATCAGCCAGTTCGCCGCAAAGTCGCTCGAGTGAAGCGCTGATCTCCCCGGATTGGAGACGAGTGCTCGACCACATGCAGCCAATTGCTTCGTCCGGGCCTGTGGTCTCCATGTTTGATTCGGTCAAGTTCAGAAGATAAGCCGGAGCGGCCCAGCGAAGCGCCCGCGTATGGCGGCCCAATCGTTCGGCGGTGCGTTCCGTCTCGAACGGCTGCCTGGCGGAGGTATGGGCCTGTACGACTGCCACGACGGCATCGACCGGCCGCCGACGGCGGAGGCGCCGTATCTGATCAAGCCATGCGGCGTCCAGCTGGTCACCGGCTTGCCCCGCATAAAGCAGGACGGTATCGCCGGCAACGTTGTAGCCGTCGCGAACGAGGTTCGGCGCCATGCGCTTCACGAGCGCCTCGTCGCCGACCACCGCCACCCAGCGCTCACGGTAGCGCCAACGCCAGCCGTGGCGCGTACGGAGCGCATCGCGAAGTGCGACAGGCCGGCTCGAAGCGCCTTCAGGCGTTCGCGATGCCTGGCCAGTCCCGCCATGAGCGTTCCGGAACCCGTCGTATTGCGCAAGCCATCTCGCCACGCGCATCGACGCCACCCAAAGCGCGGCCCCTTCCCAGTACTTGACCAGCAACAGTGACAGGAAGAAGGCGGATAGCAGACTGAGTTCGATGATGACGCGTATCTCGAGCGACCAGCCACGCCCGGAACCTTCAAACCAGACGGCGAGGCCCAACATAATAAAAATGATGGCGATCGCGATGCCGATGAAAATCGTTACGGGTTGCGGCTTATGTTCGTTCATGTTTGCCTTCTACACACGAGGGCGGTCATGTCGCCCTCTTCCTGCGTCAGGACGAGTTGAGGATCGCCGGTGAGCTTTGCGTGTTCCGCAGCGAGCGCGGTCGCGAGCCAGGGACCCGCAGCCGCGCAGTCGCCTACCGTCGTTTCAAGATCGACCCATTGCATCTGTTCATCGGCTTGGACGGACGATTTGACTGTCCGCAAAAACTCCCCGGAGAGAACGTTGTTCCAGACCGTCTTTTTGCGCTCGGACTCTGCCTGCCCCCAACGGCCGGCAAGTTCGATCGTCTTGGCGGCGGCGTCTGATGAACCGATCGCCGGGCGATGCAGCCATAGTTCACTGGCGCCCATCTGCGTCCCCATCTCCGCGCTCCGGGCGGTGCCCGGCCGTGCGATTAACAGAGCGGCACCTGTTTCCGCCGCACCGTCCTGCAATTGTTCGCTGACTGCTTTGCGCAAGCCGATTGCGATTAGCAAATGCGCGTCATGGGGTTTCAGGTTGTCGTGCCACGCGTCGGCCTGGAACAGCGACAGCCGGTCCTCGCTGGCGTTGACGATGAATGACAGCGCCGGCGCGACGCCATGAAGCAATTCCTCCAGACGGGTACGCACATAAGCGAGGTCCAAGGTTGACTGCAGAGTCAGGTCCGCGCTAACGGCTGTACCTGCCGGGAGCGCAGTCAATCCGGCCGAAACGCAACTGACGAGCCGGCCCAGCAGCCAGTCGCATACGACGCGATGGCGCGCGTATTCGGTCAGCTCATTGCCGGGATAGAACGGCTTGCCCGGGATTTCCAGCCAACGCGCGGTGACGTTCAGGCCTGGCGTGGCCCCGCTTGCACGAGGGGCCATCTTTACGCCGCCAGTGGCGACGCCTTCGACGCTATTTTCCTGGTCATCCGCTGAAAAGCACCATCCATGTCCGAGGACGACAAGCGGTTCGCTGGCGAGCTTGTGACAGTTCTCTTCCTCCCCTTCGCTCACGGTATTGTGAGCAATTGCGCTGCTGCGCCGCGCGTACGAATAAGCAAGACGGCAACAGAGAAGAAAAGCCCATGCAAGTGCTGGGTAAACAATGACGCAAAGCCAGAACCAAACGGTATCGGTTGGCCTTCCCGCCGGCCATAGAGCAATCGCTAGCGCAGCCCCCAGACACATCGTCATGACGAGCAGGATTGCCCAGCGAAGCCTCGACGGTTGCGGCGCCTCCGGCACCGCGACCCGCGGCGGCACCCGTGCAAAGTCGATTGGCATCTATCGGACCGCCGCTCCGTTCGACGTAGTAATGAGGAAGCTGCCGCGTTGGGTCCGATCGCTGTCCCGTGAAACTGGCACGCGGGCGTCTGTCATGCTGGTGCCGCCCTCGACGATTTGGTTGTCGCCGTGGATTGGGCACGACATGGTGTCGCCAGTCCGTGCCGCCCGACGGCTTTTGATCTTGATGCAGTCCGAACCGCTGAGGATCTTTCCGCCGTGGCACGTGCTATCGCCTTCGTACGCCAGTTTTTTCATAATGTTCCTTGGATTCATTAAGAACAATAACAGTAGCCGAATTTTTAAATTTGTTGGTTAACTACAAAAACGTTATCGTAGCCACGATCATTTTATTGACATAGTCCGAATCCATTTATCAATGACGGCGCCATTCTTTTCAATGTATTCAATTCGCACCCAATCTTCGCCGGATTTATCTAGCGCCTTCACTGCATCGCCTCTAACTAGATACAGTTTAGTTTTTGCTTTGGAATCTGGAAGATCATAAAGATAGGTTCTGCCGACTTTAATCATTAAATCTTGAAACTGATCAGAATCAATGGCTGCAGCAGCAAGCTTTTTCTCAATATATGTAGCATCGGCCCGGTCACCTTCCTTTATCAGCCGGCGAGCGATCAAGGCGTAAGATTCCCTGTTGCTTGAAGTCGGCGGCTCGCATGTCATCAAGTTCTCGGCACCCAGATTATCTGCAAGATATTGCTTTATTTTCGGTGAACTATTCAGCTTCAATGATTGCAGAAATTGACTCCACAGGTCGTTTGCTCCGGAAAACTCGTATCCGACCATAGCCTTTGTGGCATCGTACACATATCCAGTTACGACCCACTCGTCAGCCTCTTGGGACCAATTTCCGCCAC
>DASPZL010000040.1:0-11129 GCA_035636295.1 Paraburkholderia sp. | reverse complement strand
CCGGCCATCTCGCGACGGCCAGACCTTCCTTTCATTACTGTGTGAGACTTGATACTTCCGCTTTGCCGGCAGACCCCGAAAGATCCGCCGCGCGTCGCGCATCAAGCGCCCACACTTATCGGCTGTTAGTTTTTAAAGATCACTCGCTTGGAAGCTCTGCTTTCTTCGCGTCCGTCATCAAACGGGAGGCGAATTATGCGATGCGGTCCGTACCCCGTCAACCCCCTTCCTGCAATTATTTTCAAAAAGTTGAGAAACACTGAAACAGAGTACTTCGGCGGTTCCACAAAAAATACTTAGACATCCAATCTAATTCAGGCACTGCATTGATCGAATGATATGAAATGCGAGTAAGAATTGAGCAACGCCCCGCACGCGACGCTCAACCAATCAGTTCTTCCGGCGTAACACGCCGTGCGTCCCACGCATCGGCGAGTGCTTCGCAGCGGCCCAGCCGTATCGCCTCACGTTCGAAATCGACGAATACGATCTCTTCGGCGTCGAGCGGCCGCGTCGGCTGATCACTGCTGCGGCCGTCGGTCAGGATCCACAGCCAGCGCTGCTGCGCGGGATGACGGCGCGCGCTGCGCTCCAGCAACCGTGCCGCCTCGCGAACGCCGGCCGCCAGCGGCGTTCCACCGCCGCCACCCACAGGACGCAGCCACCGCTCATTCCACCAGCGCGGCACGGCGGGACCGAAACGCACGTCCGCTCCCGCACCGCCAAAACATATCAGCGCCGCCTCGGCACGCGCGGCGCTCGCGCGGTCGAACAATGCAATCAGCAGCCCCTTGGCGAGCGCGAGGCGCTGCCCGGCCAGCATGGACCCGGAGCAATCGAGTACGAAGCAATGCAGCACACCGCCGCGCGGCGCCTCGCGCACGAAGCGCAGATGCTCGGCGCGCAACGTGTCCTGCCGCATCGCGGCGAGCGTCGGCGGCCACGCGATCCGTTTGCCCGGCGTGCCGCGCGAACGGCTGCGCGAACCCACACCCGCACCTTGCCGCCATCGAAAACCGCTGCGCGAGTCAGCGGCGGCGCCCTTCCGATGGCTCAGCGTTTTTTTGCGCTGAGCGGAATGACGCCTTTGACCTGAGTAGTTGCGGAACGCTCGGGCGGCAAGTAGCCCCAATCGCTATCGCCACTAACAGCGGCCGCGTCTGCCGTAGCTGAGGACGAACGCTTTGGATCGCTATCCGCGAAAGCCTGCCGCGCCGCTTCGCTATCACGCGCGTCATCGCTTTGATGAGTCTGGCGCCGATGAATCAGCACAGCCTCAGCGACACGATCGACATGCTCCGCGCTAATCGCCGCCGCCTGTTCCAGCGCCGCCAACGCTCGCGCCGCGCGCAGCATCACGAGATCGGCACGCAAACCGTCCACGGCCGCGTCGATGCATAGCTCGCTGACGCGTGCATGCACGGCATCGTCGAACGCAAGTTGCGGCAGCGCTTCGCGCGCCGCGCGAATTCGTTGAACGTACCTGTCCTGCTGTTGCTCATGGCGCGCGCGAAAACCGAAAGGATCGAGATCGAACGCCAGCCGCGCTTTCACAATCTCCTGACGCACGTTCGGCTCATAACAGTTCTGCAAAACCACCATCAAACCAAAGCGGTCGATCAGTTGCGGACGCAACTCTCCCTCTTCGGGATTCATCGTGCCGATCAGCACGAAGCTCGCGTCGTGGCTATGCGAAACGCCATCGCGTTCGACGGTATTCACGCCGCTTGACGCTGCGTCGAGCAATGCATCGACGAGCGCGTCGGGCAGCAGATTGACTTCATCGACATACAGCACGCCGCGATGCGCTTTCGCGAGCAGGCCAGGCGAAAAGCGCACCGAACCATCGCGCAGCACGGTTTCGATATCGAGCGTGCCGATCAAACGATCTTCACTGGCGCCGAGCGGCAAATTCACCAATTGCCCTTCGGGTAGCAACTCGGCAAGCGCGCGCGCCGCGGTCGACTTCGCCGTTCCACGCGGCCCGCTCACCAGCACACCGCCCAGCCCCGGATCGATCGCGGCCAGCAAGAGTGCCTGCTGCAACGGCGCCTGGCCGATTAACGCGGCAAATGGAAACGCGGGCCGTTGGGTCGCTGCATTCATGTTTGCATTCCTTCGATCTGCTGCTCGCTCGCGAGCAGATGCTGTTCGACTTGCGCGCGATAGTCGCCGGGCGCCTGCCACAAACCGCGCTGCATCGCTTCGAGCAGGCGCTCGCAAATCGAATGCAGCGCGTGCGGATTGTGCCGCTGCAAAAACTCGCGCGTATCGGCGTCGTTCAGATAAGCATCGGTGACGAGCGCGTATTGATGATCCGCGACCACGCGCGTGGTCGCGTCGTAACCGTACAGATAATCGACGGTCGCGGCGATTTCCGCCGCGCCCTTGTAGCCGTGACGCTTCACGCCATCGAGCCATTTCGGATTGACCACGCGCGAGCGGACCACACGCGCGATCTCTTCATGCAGCGTGCGCACGCGCGGCGCGGCCGGATTGCTGTGGTCGGCGTGGTAGACATGAGGCTGATTGCCGCCCAGATGGCGTACCGCCGCGACCATGCCGCCCTGGAACTGATAGTAGTCGTTCGAATCGAGCAGATCGTGTTCGCGGTTGTCCTGGTTCTGCAGCACCACATCCATTGCGGCGAGGCGCGTGCCGAACGCGTGGCGCGCTTCCTCACCCGCGCTCTTTTGCGTGTAGGCGTAACCGCCCCACGCCTGATACGCATTCGCGAGATCGGCGTCGGTTTGCCATTGCCGCGAGTCGATCATGTCCTGCAGACCCGCGCCATACGCGCCGGGCCGCGCGCTGAACACGCGCCAGCCGGCGCGCTTGCGCGCCTCGGCGGCGTCCATGCCGCGCGCGATCAGCGCGTCGCGTTCGCGCAGCACGCGCGCGCGAATCGGGTTCAGGTCTTCAGGTTCGTCGAGTTCGGCCACCGCCTGCACGGCGGCGTCGAACAGATGCATCACGTTCGCGAAGGCGTCGCGGAAAAAACCGGACACGCGCAACGTGACGTCGATACGTGGCCGGTCGAACACCTCGATCGGCATGATTTCGAAATCGGTCACGCGGTGGCTGCCCGGCGCCCACTTCGGCCGCACGCCAAGCAACGCGAGCGCCTGGGCGATGTCGTCGCCGCCGGTGCGCATCGTCGCGGTGCCCCATACCGAGAGGCCGATTGCGCGCGGATAGTCGCCTTTTTCCTGCAGATGCCGCTCGATCAACTGCTGCGCGGATTTCAAACCGAGCGACCACGCGGCTTGCGTCGGAATCGCGCGCGTGTCGACCGAATAGAAGTTGCGGCCGGTGGGCAGCACATCGGGGCGTCCACGCGACGGCGAACCGCTCGGCCCCGGCGGCACGAAGCGCCCTTCGAGGCCGCGCTTGAGATGCAGCATTTCCTGCGGACCGCATGCGTCGAGCCGTGGCAGTACATCGGTACGCAGACGCTCGATCACACGTTCAGCTTGCGGCAACGTTCCGGCGGCCGGCGCCACAGCATGCGCGTCATCCCCACACACGCCGCGCAACATCTCCGCCGCCAGCAACTCGAGGCGTTCACGCGTATCGCCGCAATGCCGCCACGGCGCGTCGCTCACACGCTGCAGCACGTCGGGACGTGGTCCGTCCCACACCGCCGACCAATCCGTCGACAAAGGATCGAACAGATGATCCATCCGCAGATCGCGCGCCAACGCGTCGATCAAACCGGCCTTGCCGCCCTGCCCATCGCCGACCGGAAAGCGTCCCAAAGCCAGCAACGTATCGCGCCGCTGCACACCTTCTGGTGATTGCCCGAAGGTGTGCAAGCCGTCGCGAATCTGCGCTTCCTTCAATTCGCACAGCCACGCATCGACGCGCGTCAGCAGCGCGTCTTCATCATCCTGTCCATCAGGCTCGCCAAGACTCAGCTCTTCATGCAGCTTATGTTCGACGATGGTCGCGAGAATCGTGCGCCTCAACAGCTTCGAGCGGCGCGGATCGACCATCAGCGCTTCATAGTATTCGTCGACCTGGCGCTCGAGGTCCTGCAACGGCCCATAGCTTTCGGCGCGCGTGAGCGGCGGCATCAGGTGATCGATGATCACGGCCTGCGCACGCCGCTTCGCCTGGCTGCCCTCGCCCGGATCGTTGACGATGAACGGATACAGATGCGGCATGGGCCCAAGAATCAGATCGGGCCAGCAC
The DNA here is from genome assembly GCA_035636295.1 of Paraburkholderia sp. Lineage (GTDB taxonomy): Bacteria > Pseudomonadota > Gammaproteobacteria > Burkholderiales > Burkholderiaceae > Paraburkholderia. The sequence goes on along the minus strand of DASPZL010000040.1, from coordinate 6,935 downwards.
GCGTCGCTCAACGCAACGCTCTTGCCCGGCAGCCATTCGAGGTTGCCATGCTTGCCGACGTGCACGACAGCATCGATACCGAACTGGTGACGCAGCCAGAAATAGAAAGCCAGATACGCATGCGGCGGCACGAGTTCGGCGTCGTGGTAGCTCGCGTAATCGCCCTGCTCGCGCGAGCGTGACGGCTGAATGCCGACGAACACATGTCCACAGCGCCAGCCCGCGATCATGAAACGGCCGCGCCGTAACGTCGGATCCTGCTCGGGCGAACCCCAGCGCGCATTCAAGGCGTTACGGGTTTCGGCGGGCAACGCGTTGAAGTACACGAGATAATCGTCGAGCGCGAGGCTTTGCAATGCGGGCCGCAAATCACGCACAACCGGGTCGTTGGTTACGCCTTCGGTGAGCTTCTTCAACAACGCGTCGCCGTCCGCGGGCAACTCTGCGAGACGATACCCCTCATCGCGCAACATCGACAGAATACCGATCACCGAGGCCGGCGTATCGAGCCCCACGCCGTTGCCGATGCGCCCTTCGCTCATCGGATAGTTGGCAAGAATCAACGCGAGTTTCTTGTCCACGTTATCGAGCGTGCGCAGACGGCACCAGCGGCGGCTCAGTTCCGCGAGAAAACCCACACGTTCGAGGTCCGGTTGATACCGCACCACATCGACTTCCGTGTGCGGACAGCGATACGCGAGCCCCTTGAAGCTGATCGCCCGCGTGATGATGCGGCCGTCCACTTCCGGCAGCGCGATATGCATGGCGATGTCGCGCGAGTTGAGGCCTTGATTGTCCTTGAGCCAGTCGTCGCGATTGCCGCCGCTCAGGATCACCTGCAACACCGGCGCGTCGCCGGCGAGCGCAAGCGGTTCGGGGTCGTCGATCGCGGACGCGGCGAACGCCGTCGTATTCAGCACCAGTGCGACGTTATGTTGCGCGCAAAGCGACTGCACGACTTCACGGCTCATCGCGTCCTTCAGCGACGTGATCGCGATCGGCAGCGGATTGAGGCCTTGCGCATCGAGCGCATCGATCAGCGCATCGAACACGGCCGTATTGGCCGCTTGCAGATGCGCCTTGTAGAACAGAATCGCGGCCACCGGCGCGTCTTGACGCCAGCTCGCCTGCCAGTCGGCCATCGTCGGCGTATCGCGCTCGGGATGGTAGAGCGTCGCGGCAGGCAACGCACGCGGCGGCGCAGGCTCACGCCCCCAGCCGAAGCCGCGGTACGCAATGCAGCGCAGAAACGCCTCGGCATTCTGCGGGCCGCCTTCACGCAGATAGCGCCATAGCTGATGGCACAGATCGGCGCCGGCGGTGCTGCGTGCAAGCAGATTGGGGTCTTCCTGCAGATCGCCGGAGAACATCGCGAGCGTCTGCTTTTTGCGCTCGGCGAGCGCGACCACCTGCTCGATTCCGTAAGGCCAATACGCCTCTCCGCCAAGATGATCGACCACCACGACGCGCGCATGTTGCAACACGTCTTCGATATAAAAGTCGACTGAAGCCGGTTGCCGCAGATACGTGACGTTCGCAAGCCTCACGCTTGGGAAACCGTCTCCCAGACGAGGAAACACACTCGCCAGCAGCGATAGCGTGGTGTCGGCGGAACTGAGCACGACGATATCCGCGGGCCGCTGATCGATACGAATCACGCCTTGCGTATCGTCGACAAAACCACCCGGCGTGGTGCGCAGCAGATGCATGACCGGTTACGCCTGTTGTGCTTCTGCGCCCGACGCTACGCCGAGTGCGGCGTCGAATGCGCGTTGAAGCGTGTGCTGATCCAGATCCTCGCCGATCAGCACGAAGCGGCTTTGCAGTCCGTTGCCGGTTTCATGCGCCTGCCAGCGTCGATCGAAGTAGCTATCGAAACGCCGGCCCACGCCCTGAATCACCAGGCGCATCGGCGCGCCCGGCAAAGCCGCGAAACCTTTGACGCGGTAAATCGTGTTCGTTTCGACGAGCCCTTGCAACGCGGCGATCACTGCCTCGCGCGACGGCGCGTTCACCTGCACCACGACCGAATCGAATTCGTCGTGGTGATGATCGGCGTCGTCGGCGGAACCGTGGTGATCGTGGCGCAAGTGGATGGTTTCTTCCGAAGCCGCTTCAAGACCCAGCAACGTATGCAGATCGAGCTGGCCCATCTGCGCGCGTACGATTTTCACCTGCGGCGGAATTTCTTCACGAATCGTGGTTTCGACCGAAGCCTGCTGCACATCGTCGAGCAAATCCGTTTTGTTCAGAATCACCAGATCGGCTGCGGACAACTGATCTTCGAACAGTTCATGCAGCGGCGATTCGTGGTCGAGATTCGGATCGGCCTTGCGTTGCGCATCCACGGCGACCGGGTTGTCGGCGAACTGGCCGCTCGCGGCGGCGGGGCCGTCCACCACGGCCACCACCGCATCCACCGTGAAGCTGCTCTTGATCTGCGGCCAGTTGAACGCCTGCACCAGCGGCTTGGGCAACGCGAGGCCGGAGGTTTCGATCAACACGTGATCGATCTGCTCGCGGCGCTCGACGAGTTTTTCCATCACCGGGAAAAACTCTTCCTGCACGGTGCAGCACAAGCAACCGTTCGCGAGTTCATACAATTGCCCTTCGGTCTCGACGCCGTTTTCATCGCAACCGATACCGCAACCCTTGAGGATTTCCCCGTCGATGCCGAGTTCACCGAACTCGTTGACGATCACCGCGATGCGCCTGCCGCCCGCATGCTGAAGAATGTGCCGCAGCAGCGTGGTCTTGCCGCTGCCGAGAAAGCCCGTGACGATGGTGACGGGGATCTTGCGCATTTGAGTTTGCATCGTGAGGTCCATCCGTAGGAGTTGCACGTGCACGCCGGCGCGTCTGGTGCCTGGTATCGGTCAAGCCTTAACGGGGCGCATGCCCCGCGAGCAAAAAACCATAGCAAAACACGGGGACGATCGACGGCGTTGCCGCGACAACGGAAAACAGCAAGCGGAAATGAAGTCATGAACGCGCGCCGCATCCCCGCGGCGTTCGTTCTGCGTGCTCTGGCCGGTATCCGGGCTGGCGAAAGCGCCGCTTCCCCTTCCCGAGCGAGTGATTTCTCGCCCAGTGGTTGCATGCCGACGCGGCCTTGCGCGTGGACATCGAAGCAGGCTCCGCAGTACGTGACGTACCGCATTTCGCTTACCGTTGCGGGGGCAGCACAGGTTGACCCGGTCCATGGAAGGCGGGCGCCCTGTTTCCCGTTTAACTGCATGCGCACGAGCGCGCACACGAGCACCAAAGTGCGTGCGAGTGTAGGCCCGCGGCCCGGCGCCGTCAAGAAAACGCGCGGCGCGGCGCGCTTATCGGATGGGCCGCCATGTGCTATCGTAAGCGCGCGTTTGGTGCCCGCACACGCGTTCGCGTGTGCAGTTAAACGGGAAACAGGCCGCGCTTCGCGCGCTCAACCTGTGCTGTCCCCGCAACGGTAAGCGACCTGCGGCGTTAGATTGATTGTCTCGCGCCGCGCATGCGTTTTCGATGCCACTGTCCGACGAATCCGGACGGGAAGGCAAAGCGCATGAGGCCGCCAGCCCGGATACCGGCCAGACGCGGAGGCAGCGAACGTCACGCTGCCGGCCGCCGGAATCCGCGAGGGACGGATGTGAAGGCGCTGAAGCACGACGTGGCGCGCCCGCTTGCGTTTTTCTTTGCGAAGGCGAAGCGGCGTGTTGCGTCATGCCCGAGATCCGTAGCACAGCATGAGTTCTTCCATTTCCGCTGCCTCGCGCGCCCTCCTGGCGCTTCGGCCCGTCACGGCATGGCGTGCGCCATGCATGCCGCGATGAGCCGCGCGTGGCTCATCGGCGCCGGCCCCGGCGACGTCGAACTGATGACGCTCAAGGCGACCCGCGCTCTCGCGCAAGCCGACGTGGTGCTGGTCGACGATCTGGTGAATCCCGACGTGCTGCAGTTCGCGCGCGCCGACGCGCGGGTGATCTACGTCGGCAAACGCGGCGGGCATCCGTCCACGCCGCAGGCCGGCATCGTCGAGCAGATGCTCGATCATGTGCGGGCCGGGCGCAGCGTCGCCCGTTTGAAAGGCGGCGATCCGTTCGTGTTCGGTCGTGGCGGAGAAGAACTGCAGGCGCTGCATGCGGCGGGTATCGCGGTGGAAGTGGTCAACGGCATTACGGCGGGGATCGCGGCGCCTGCGGCGATCGGCATTCCGGTCACGCATCGCGACTACGCGCAAGGCGTGGTGTTCGTCACCGGACACGGCGCAGGCAGCGGCGAGCCGGACTGGGCCGCGCTCGTCGCCACGCGCATGACGCTGGTGATCTACATGGGCATGCGGCGGTTGAGCGATATCGTCGGCGCGTTGCTCGCGGCCGGCATGAGCGCCGGCACGCCGTGCGCGGCGATCGAATCGGCCACGCGTCCCGAGCAACGGCATGCGCTTGCGCGGCTGGGAGAATTCGCCGATACGGTATCTCGCGCCGGGCTCGGCTCGCCGGCGATCGTGGTGATCGGCGGGGTGGCGTCGCTGGCTTTGGCACAAGCCGTTGCGGATGCCGAAGAGGCTGGTGTGGCGAGTGCGACTGCTAAGGCCGGTATGTCTATTGAGGCCGATGCAGCCAACCCCACTGACACTGCGCGCCCCGCAAACATGACGGATATCCAATGAAAACGCTGAGCGTCGGCATCGGTTGTCGCTTGCACACATCGGCTGATCAGATCGAAGCCGCCGTGCGTGCCGCGCTCGGCCCGCATACGTTCGATGAAATCAGCACGATTGCCTCGATCGACACCAAAGCCGACGAACCCGGCCTGCTCGAATTCTGCGCACGTTACGCGCTGCCGCTGACGCTATTCAGCCGCGAGCAGATTGCGGCGGCGCCCATAGCCGAGCCTTCGGCAGCCGCACGAGAGCATCTCGGCGTGGACGGCGTCTGCGAGCCGTGTGCGCTGCTCGCCGCGGCTAACGCATCTGCTGGGTCCGCGGCACCCAACGCCCGCCTTCTCGTACGCAAAACCGCACATGCCGGCGTGACCGTGGCGATCGCCCCAATCACCACCCACGCCGAACGCGAACCGACAACCCACGACACTGAGAAACAGGACCTTCCATGAAAACCGACCCCGAATCGCATCAACGCATGACTGAACGCCGGCGTGAAGGCCACGAAAAAAAGCAGGCCAACGCCACCGTCGAAAAAGGCCTGCTGATCGTCAACACCGGCACCGGCAAAGGCAAGACCACGGCCGCGTTCGGCATGGCCGTGCGTGTGCTCGGACACGGCATGCGCCTCGGCGTCGTGCAGTTCATCAAGGGCGCGTTGCATACGTCGGAGCGCGACTTTCTCGGCGCGATCGCCAACTGCGATTTCGTCACGATGGGCGACGGCTATACCTGGAACACGCAGAACCGCGACGCCGACATCGCCACCGCGCGCAAAGGCTGGGACGAGGCGCGCCGGATGATCGGGAGCGGCGACTACCAGATGGTGATCCTCGACGAGTTGAACACCGTGCTGAAGTACGAATACCTGCCGCTCGACGAAGTCCTGTCGGTGCTGAACGCTCGCCCGCAGATGCTGCACGTCGTGGTGACCGGCCGTCACGCGCCGGACGCGTTGATCGAGGCTGCCGACCTCGTCACCGAAATGCGCATCGTCAAACATCCGTACCGCGAGCAAGGTGTGAAAGCGCAACGCGGCGTGGAGTTCTGAGCGATGACCGCGTGCCCCAAGGGCACTTCCTGCGGGGCGCCCCCCAAGGGGACTTCCTGCGGGGCGTGTCCCGCGCTGTTCATTAGCGCGCCGGCCTCGGGTCAAGGCAAGACCACGATCACCGCGGGTCTCGCGCGCCATCACCGGCGGCTGGGGCGGCGGGTGCGCGTGTTCAAGACCGGCCCGGATTTTCTCGATCCGATGATCCTGGCGCGCGCGAGCGGCGCGCCCGTGCTGTCGCTCGATCTGTGGATGGTCGGCGAAGCCGCCTGCCGCACTCTGCTCGCTCAAGCAGCGGCCGAAGCGGACCTGATCCTGATCGAAGGCGTGATGGGTCTGTTCGACGGCACGCCGAGCAGCGCCGACCTCGCCACCGTGTTCGGCGTGCCGGTGCTCGCGGTGATTTCAGCGAAAGCGATGGCGCAGACTTTCGGCGCGGTCGCCTTTGGGCTCGCGCAATTCAGGCCGGAGGTGCCGTTTTACGGCGTGCTCGCCAATCGCGTCGGCTCCGAGCGGCATGCGCAGATGCTCGAGGAAGCGTTGTCGCCGGATATCCGATGGTGCGGACACGTAAGCGGCAACGATGAGATCGAGTTGCCCGACCGCCATCTCGGCTTGCATCAGGCCGCGGAAATCGACGACCTCGACGCGCGTCTCGACCGTGCCGCCGATGCGCTCGCAAACACCGCGCTGGCAGAATTGCCGCCGCCGGTCGAATTCGGCGAGCCCGCTCCGGAAACACCGCCGCGTCTGCTGGAAGGCAAGCGAATCGCGATCGCGCGCGATGCCGCGTTCTCGTTCATTTATCCGGCCAACGTCACGCTGCTGGAAGCACTCGGCGCACAGATCGCATACTTCTCGCCGCTCGCGGACGAAGCATTGCCGGAGCATGCCGACGCCCTCTATCTCCCCGGCGGCTACCCCGAACTGCACGCCGCCGCGCTGGCAAGCAACACGCGCAGCGCCGCGACCATCCGCGCGCATGCGGCAGCTAACAAACCGCTCGTCGCCGAATGCGGCGGCATGCTCTACCTGCTCGAACAGCTCACCGATACGCACGGCGCCACCACGCCGATGCTCGGCCTGCTGCCCGGCCATGCGACGATGCAAACGCGCTTCACCGCGCTCGGCATGCAACAGATCGACAGCCTGCACGGCCCGATGACCGGCCACACGTTCCATTATTCGAAGCTGACCACGCCGCTCACGCCGCTGCGCTCAGCAACCCGGCCACAGGGC
>DASPZL010000039.1:0-14911 GCA_035636295.1 Paraburkholderia sp. | reverse complement strand
CATCATCAGAAACTCCTCTTGTTCGTTCAACGGGCGCGGCCGAAATGGCGTTCACCCGCACCGCCGCCGCCCAGCCTGCCGCCACCACCGCCACCCACGTTGCCGCTGCCACGCTGGACGCCGCCGCCATTGGCGCCAGGGGCGCCACCCGCACCCGCGCCTGTGCGTTGCTGGCCGCCGCCGCTCGCGCCGAGCCCGCCGCCGGAGCGGCTCGCGAGCGCCTCGCGGCTCGCCTGGCCGCGCTGCGTGTCCTGCCGCGCGGCGTTGCCGTCGCCGGCGCCGCGTAGCGCGTTATCGCGATTCACGTTCTGCGCGCGGTTCTGCAGATTGGCATTCGCCGTGCCGCCCTGGTGAATGCCTTGCACACGCTGGCTTGCGCTGCCGCTCAGATTCTGGCCCGTGCGGTTCTGCAAGGTCTGCTGCGCCTGGGCGCGAGCGTCGTCGCGTCCGCGGTAGGCATCGCGCTGCGCGCCACCGAGGTTGTTGTTGACGTTGCGATTGATATTCGCGTTGTTGACGTTCCGGTTGACGTTGGTGTTGCGATTCCAGTTCGTCGTGTTGCTGTTCACGTTGAGCCGGTTGTTCACGTTGATGTTGTTGTACCGGTTCACGTTGATGTTGACGTCATGCGTGTTCCAGTTGAAGCCGCCCCACAGCGAATTCGCCACGGCGACGCCGGCGCCGAACGCAAGGCCGGTGGCAAAGCCGGTTGCGATCGCATAACCGGGAGGCGGCGGCACATACACCGGCGGATACGCGGGATAGGGCCACGTGCCGTAGACCACGGTGGGGTTATAGGTGGGCACGTACACCACCTGCGGATTGGCCGGCACGATCTGAATCGTGCTTTGCTCGACCACGACTTTTTGCTGCGAGCTCGTCTTCAGATTGCCGGCCGCCTGCGCCTGCTTGCGCAAGCGCTGCACGGAGTCCATCACGTCGTTGGGCTGGGCGAGAAAGGCGGTGCCCAGTTGCGATACCCAATCGGGTTTCGAGGCCATCGTGGCGAGTACCTGCGGGAACGCGACCAGCGATTGCACGCTGGGGTCCCACGGCTCGGAGGCGACCGCCTTGACGGCGTCGTCGCCTTGCAGTTTCGAGTTCGCCTTGGACCATGCGGCCGCGGCCTGCACGTCTTGCGGGAAGGTCGAGGCCATCAGCACCTGCGCGAGCAGTGCGTCGGGATAGAGTGCAATGGGGGCGGCCAGTGAATCGAGCTGCTGGCTCGACATCTTCGCCGCGCCGGCGCTTTGCGCATGCGCCGCACCCGGCATGGCGAGGCCGATGAACAACGGCGCCCCCGCGAGAGCGGCGCAAACAAGCAACACACGGGAATGGTGTGCTCCGGATAGTTTCACGATGAAATCCTCCCGGTTGTATTAGAGACGAGACGTCGATGCAATGGTTGCTGCGTCGCTTGGTCGCGATGAAATAGGAAAGGAAGTGGCGGGGCGGGCAATTGCCCGGAGCGTGGTCCAACAGGTCGGCTTGAGCGATACGACAGCCAAGCGTTCGAGACGCCTCATTGGCTTTGCATCACCTGACGATGCCGCGTGAAATATCCACGGCACGAGGTTCTCGCATTGATCGGGCATCAGCGATTTCCGTTAAGGAGTTCTGTGTAAATTAGGGGGCGTAGCCACGCTTGTCAATCTCGTCAGATGAAAGAGGCTGTTGCATATTGGTGTAAGCGAATGCTGAGTCATGCATATTGATGCGTGAGTCGAAGCGGCGAACCGGCGTGGGTCGTCGTTATTGCAGTGCGCAAACGCGGGGAGAAGGCAGGAGAAAAAACAGAAGAGAGGCGGGGATGGAGCGGGCCGGACTCGTCGACAGTCCGGCCGCTGAGACTCGAAAAAACGCTTGGCGGGGAGTGCCGCCGGTCGTGCTTATTGTGCTTGCTGCGGCTTGTTCGACAACGCCAGTCGCAGCAGATCCGCGACGGTGTTCACGTTGAGTTTTTCCATGATGTTCGCGCGGTGTGCTTCGACCGTCTTGATGCTGATGCCGAGGTCGTCGGCGATCTGCTTGTTCAGACGGCCGGCGATGATGCGCTCCAGCACCTGATGCTCACGCGCGGTCAGCTTGCCCAGCCGTTCGGCGGCGGCGCGCTGTTGCTGCACGCTGGTGCTTTCGCTGCGCGCCTTGCCGAGCATGCGCTCGACAAGCTTGCGCAACTCGGCTTCGTCGAACGGTTTTTCGATGAAATCCATTGCGCCTTTTTTCATCGTCGACACCGCCATCGGCACGTCGCCGTGGCCCGTCACGAAGATGATCGGCAGCGAGGCGTTGTCGGCGATCAGGCGCTCCTGCAACTCGAGTCCGCTCATGCCGGACATCCGCACGTCGAGAATCAGGCACGCGATCTGGCCCGGGTGCTGATGCGGCTGCCACGCGTCGATGAACTGCTCGGCGCTGGAGAAGCATTGCACGCGGTAGCCGTTCGCCTCCAGCAGCCAGCGCAGCGAATCTCGCACGGCCTCGTCGTCGTCGACGACAAAGACAGTTTCCTGTGTGGTGACTGGGCTGTTCATAGCTCTCCCGTAACGGTTTGTGGTGTCGGCGCCTGTGACCCGCCGTTGCTCGGGCCGTCAGGCTCTCCAATAGGCAGACTGCAATGGAACGTGGCGCCTGTGATGTGGCCGTCGGACTCGACGTTGTTCACCACCCACAGACGGCCGCGATGCGATTCGATAATCGAACGGCAAATGTTCAGCCCCATGCCCATACCGTCGGACTTGGTGCTGTAAAACGGTTCAAAGAGGCGCTCGGCCGTCGTTTCGTCGACGCCCGGCCCCTGATCGACCACGCTGATGCGGACGAAGCCGCCTTCCAGCCGCACGACCACGCGAATCACCGGATCGACCGCGTCCGGGCGTGCCTCGTGCATGGCTTCGGCGCCGTTCTTCAACAGGTTGACCAGCACCTGCTCGATCAGCACCGGGTCGACGTAGATCACCGGCAGGCGCGAACGCAAATCCGTGACGATGCGAATGCGGCGCTTCCTCGCTTCGATCTCGGCCAGACCGACGGCATCCGCGACGATATCGGCCACGCGCGTTGCCTGCCGCTTCGGCTCGCTGCGTTTGACGAACTCGCGAATGCGCTTGATGATCATGCCCGCCCGCACCGCCTGCTGCGCGGTTTTTTCGAGTACGGGCAAGAGATTATCTGGCGTTGTTCGACCGGATTTAACCAGTGCCACGGTTCCTGAGCAATAGTTATTGATCGCGGCGAGCGGCTGGTTCAGTTCGTGCGCGAGCGAGGAGGCCATTTCGCCCATCGTCATCAGACGGCTGGTGAACTGCAGCTTCTCGTCCTGCTGGCGCGAGAGTTCCTGAGCCTGCTTGCGCGTGGTGATGTCGGTCGCGATCTGCATCTGCGCGAGGTGGCCGTCCACCCACTGAATGTACTGGCGGCGCACTTCGAACCATTTCTGGATGCTTTCCACGTAGATTTCCTGCGCATCGGCGGTGCTTTCGGTCAACGCCGCGGCGGGCAGACCCGCATAGGTATCCACCATATCGATCGAATCGGACGACGCCTGTGCGCTATCGAACCCGCCGCCCGCCAATTCCAGATGACCGTCCGGGCGAATGCCGAAGAGGTGCCGGTAGTAACGGTTGGCGAACAGCAGTTCGGCCTCGTCGGCGGCCAGCACGGACACGGCGGCGTCGAGGCTCTCCAGAACCGTGGTGAAGCGCTCGTGCGCGGCGGCGAGTTCCTCGCGCGCGCGCTTCGGTTCGGTGATGTCGGTCATCGACGACATCCAGCCGGTCTGACGGCCGGAGCTGTCGATCAGCGGCGAGACGTATAGACGCGCGTGGAACAGCGAGCCGTCTTTACGGCGCACCCGCAGTTCGAAACCCGAGGAGGGCGCCTTGCCGCGCAGCGTCATGTCGAGCTGGCGCTGCATCTCCGGATAAGCGTCGCGCGGCCAGTAGGCGAACGGCGCGACCTTGCCGACCAGATCGCTTTCGTCCCACCCGGTCATGCGGCAAAACGCCGGGTTGACGTGAGTAATGCGGCCGTGCATGTCGAGCACGCGCATGCCGATCAGCACCGAGTTTTCCATTGCGCGGCGAAAGAACGCTTCGGCGTACAGCGCCTGCTGCGCTTCGAAACGTTGCCGCGTGTGCTTCCACAGGCTCCACAGACTCCACAGCACGAAGCACGACAGGCCGGCCACCAGCCAGACCAGCGTGTTGTTGGTGAAGTTGGTCATCTGCGGGAACGCGTACACGCGCACCGAGACACCCTGGCCCGGCGGGTCGAGCGGCAGGTCGTAGAACATGTCGCGCGGCAGGCGCGGGCGGGTCGACGTGGTGGTCAACTCACGGTTGTTCACGTCGATGATCGAGATCTTGTACTTGGCGGACAGTTCGGGCGGAATGTCGTGCTTCAGGATGCCTTCCACCGAGAACACGGCGGCGACCGTGCCCAGAAAGTCGCGGTCGCGGAACACCGGCGTTTGCAGCGTGATGTAGCCGTTGCCCAGGTCGTCGTAGATCAACGGCGAGTACACCTGGCGGCGCGTATTGCGCGCCTCGGCGAACGCGGCCTTCACGGCCTCGTCCATTTGCGTGTCGTTCGGCTTGGCGAGACGCTGGCCGAACACCGGCAGCGCGGTATTGGGCCAGCGCGGCTGCTGCTGGCTCGTGTACCAGTTCATGTAGAGGATCTCGGGATGCCCCTGCATGATGTCCGTGGTGGACACCTGGAATGAATGCGGATCGCCGTGGCCGGCGACGAGGTCGCGCGCGAGCGCCTGGATCTGTTCTTGCGCGCCGGTCATGGACAGGCGGATTTGCTGCTGCGCCCATGCGACGTTACGGTAAAGCGTGTCTTCCTGCTGCTGCTGTTCGCGCCGGTTCAGACTCCACAGAATCAGACTCATGACGACCAGAAAAACGAGGATCGACAGGAGCGGCGTCAGCAAATAGGAATTCGACCACCATGGTCCATGGTGCCAGCGGGAGGACGGCGTCGAATCCGCCGAAGAACCGGCGGTGCGCGCCGAGCGTGCGAAAAGCCGTTCGGTCAACATGCGTGGCATTGTAGCGCAGCGCGTCGCTGGCAAATGGCGCAAAAAAGCGCGGAAACTACCGTTAACCGGAGCAAACTAGCCGACGTATCCGTCGATCGGCAGTCAAATCAGGTTGCGTCGCAACAATTTTCCGCATTATGAGAATCAATCTCGTAATTCGAAAATTTTGTTGCGCGGACGTCGGGACCCTTATTACAATCGGCCGAAGCTGCCGCGGCCGTGCTTCGTCCGCGTCGTCTGTCCAAAGAGCGTTCCTCTATATCCAGGAGACGAGCATGTCCGCTGTACCCGACGAAGTCATGAAATATGTCGCCGCCGAAAAAGACGACGATCCCCAGGAAACCGGCGAATGGCTGGAGGCGCTGGATGGCGTGATTTCTGCTGTGGGCCCTGATCGCGCTCACTACCTGATCGAAAAGCAAATCGAATTCGCCCGCGTACACGGCGAACATCTGCCGTTCTCGGCAAACACTCCGTACATCAATACGATTCCTGTCTCGCGTCAGGCGCCGATTCCCGGCGACCAGGATCTCGAACACCGCATTCGCTCGTACACGCGCTGGAACGCCATCGCCATGGTGCTGCGCGCGGGCAAGGACACGAACGTCGGCGGCCACATCGCATCGTTCGCGTCGGCGGCCACGCTGTACGACGTCGGCTACAACCATTTCTGGCATGCGCCGTCGGCTGAGCATGGCGGCGACCTCGTATTCGTGCAGGGCCATTCGTCGCCGGGTGTGTACTCGCGCGCGTTCCTGCTCGGCCGTCTGACCGAAAACCAGCTCGACAACTTCCGTCAGGAAGTGGGCGGCGAGGGCATCTCGTCGTATCCGCACCCGTGGCTGATGCCGGACTTCTGGCAATTCCCGACCGTCTCCATGGGCCTCGGCCCGATCATGGCGATCTATCAGGCGCGCTTCATGAAGTACATGCAGGCGCGCGGCATCGCGAAGACCGACGGCCGCAAGGTGTGGGCTTTCCTCGGCGACGGCGAAACGGATGAACCGGAATCGCTCGGCGCGATCGGCATGGCCGGCCGCGAACGGCTCGACAACCTCGTGTTCGTGATCAACTGTAACCTGCAGCGCCTCGACGGTCCGGTGCGCGGTAACGGCAAGATCATCCAGGAACTCGAAAGCGAATTCCGCGGCGCCGGCTGGAACGTCATCAAGGTGATCTGGGGCAGCCGCTGGGACGCGCTGTTCCAACGCGACAAGTCGGGCGCGCTGATGCGCCGCATGATGGAAGTCGTCGACGGCGAATACCAGACGTACAAGTCGGAGTCGGGCGCGTTCGTTCGCGAACACTTCTTCAACACGCCGGAACTGAAGGCGCTGGTCGCCGACTGGTCCGACGAAGACATCTGGAATCTGAACCGCGGCGGCCACGATCCGCACAAGATCTACGCAGCGTTCTCGGAAGCCACGAACGCGAAGGGCCAGCCGACCGTGATCCTCGCCAAGACGATCAAGGGCTATGGCATGGGCGAAGCTGGTCAGGCGATGAACATCACCCACCAGCAGAAGAAGATGCAGCTGGATCAACTGAAGAAATTCCGCGACCAGTTCCGTCTGCCGATCTCCGACGAAGACCTCGTCAACGTGCCGTACCTCAAGTTCGAAGAAGGTTCGAAGGAACTCGAGTACATGCGCGCCCGCCGTCAGGACCTCGGCGGCTATCTGCCGGCGCGTCGCCAGAAGGCCGAATCGCTGCCGGTGCCGGAACTGGCTGCATTCGAGCCGCTGTTGAAGGGCACGGGCGAAGGCCGCGAGATCTCCACGACGATGGCGTTCGTGCGGATTCTCAACATCCTGTTGAAGGACAAGGCGCTCGGCAAGCGCATCGTGCCGATCGTGCCGGACGAATCGCGCACCTTCGGCATGGAAGGCCTGTTCCGCCAGATCGGCATCTGGAACCAGGACGGCCAGAAGTACGTGCCGGAAGATTCCGACCAGCTGATGTTCTACCGTGAGTCGGAAACCGGTCAGATCCTGCAGGAAGGCATCAACGAAGCCGGCGGTATGTCGGACTGGATCGCGGCCGCGACGTCGTATTCGACGCACGGCGAGATCATGATTCCGTTCTACATCTTCTACTCGATGTTCGGTTTCCAGCGCATCGGCGATCTGGCATGGGCCGCGGGCGACATGCGTTCGCGCGGCTTCCTGCTGGGTGGCACGGCTGGCCGCACCACGCTGAACGGCGAAGGTCTGCAACACGAAGACGGCCACTCGCTGCTGTGGGCCGCTTCGGTGCCGAACTGCATCAGCTATGACCCGACGTTCGGTTACGAACTCGCGGTCATTATGCAGGACGGCCTGCGCCGCATGGTCGCCGATCAGGAAGACGTGTACTACTACGTCACGGTGATGAACGAGAACTACGAGCACCCGGCGATTCCGCAGGGCGCGGGTCTGCAGAGCGTGGCGGCCGACATCATCAAGGGCATGTACTCGTTCCGTAAGGCCGAGGCGGACAAGAAGGCGCCGCGCGTGCAGTTGATGGGCGCGGGCACGATCTTCAACGAAGTCATCGCCGCCGCCGATCTGCTGAAGAACGACTGGGGCGTCGCCGCCGACCTGTGGAGCGTGCCGAGCTTCACCGAACTCGCGCGCGAAGGTCACGAAGTGCAGCGCTGGAATCTGCTGCACCCGAGCGAAGAGAAGAAAGTCTCGCACGTCGAGAAGCTGTTGAAGGACGCGCAAGGTCCGGTGATCGCCTCGACCGACTACGTGCGTGCGCTGACCGAGCAGATCCGCGCGTTCGTGCCGCAGAAGTTCGTCGTGCTGGGCACGGACGGCTACGGCCGTTCGGACACGCGTGAAAAGCTGCGCCACTTCTTCGAAGTCGACCGCTACTGGGTCACGGTTGCCGCGTTGAATGCACTGGCAGACGAAGGCACGATCGAACGCAAGGTCGTCGCCGAGGCGCTCAAGAAATACAATCTTGATCCCGCCAAACCCAACCCGATGACCGTCTAAGGCATCATTCCCCGTGTGCCACGGCGTGCGCGCCTGCTCCTGATCGACAGGGGCGGGCGCGTGCGCGGCCCAGGAGACACTAACAATGAGTCAAGCGATCGAAGTCAAGGTGCCGGACATCGGCGATTACAAGGACATCCCTGTGATCGAGGTGCTGGTGAAGGCGGGTGATACCGTCGAGAAAGAGCAATCGCTCGTTACGCTGGAGTCCGACAAGGCGACCATGGACGTGCCGAGCTCGGCTGCGGGCGTCGTGAAGGAAGTGAAGGTCAAGGTTGGCGACAACGTGTCGGAAGGTTCGTTGATCGTTGTGCTGGATGGGGCTGGGGCGGCTGCTTCGGCGCCGGCCCCGACACCTGCTGCTGCGCCGGCTCCTGCCGCGGCCGGCGGCGGTCTGCAAGAAGTCAAAGTGCCGGATATCGGCGACTACAAAGACATTCCCGTGATCGAAGTCGCGGTGAAGGTCGGCGATCGCGTCGAGAAAGAGCAGTCGCTGGTGACGCTCGAATCCGACAAGGCGACCATGGACGTGCCGAGCTCGGCTGCCGGCGTCGTCAAGGAAGTGAAGGTCAAGGTCGGCGATACGGTGTCGGAAGGCTCCGTGATCGTCGTGGTGGAAGCGGAAGGCGGCGCGGCTGCGCCGGCTCCCGCGCCTGCGAAACAGGAAGCTGTCGAAAAGCCGTCGGATGCGCCGGCTGCACCGTCGCCGGCTCCGGCCTCGCCCTCAGCGCTTGCCCAGGCTCCGGTGATTCCGGCCGGCGAAGGCGGCGCGCGTCATCCGAGCCATGCTTCGCCGTCCGTGCGCAAATTCGCGCGCGAACTCGGCGTCGACGTGACGCAAGTGCAGGGTACGGGTCCGAAGGGCCGTATCACGCAAGCCGACGTGACCGCTTTCATCAAGGGCGTGATGACCGGCCAGCGCGCGCCCGCGGGAGCTGCCGCGCCTGCCGCCGCGGGTGGCGGCGAGCTGAATCTGCTGCCGTGGCCGAAGATCGACTTCACCAGGTTCGGTCCGATCGATCCGAAGCCGCTGTCGCGCATCAAGAAGATTTCGGGCGCGAATCTGCATCGCAACTGGGTCATGATTCCGCACGTCACGAACAACGACGAAGCGGACATCACCGAACTCGAAGCGCTGCGCGTGCAGTTGAACAAGGAAAACGAAAAGGCCGGCGTGAAGATCACGATGCTGGCGTTCGTGATCAAGGCCGTGGTCTCGGCCCTGAAGAAATTCCCGACGTTCAACGCGAGCATCGACGGCGACAACCTCGTGTTCAAGCAGTATTACCACGTGGGTTTTGCCGCGGATACGCCGAACGGTCTGGTCGTTCCGGTGATTCGCGATGCGGACAAGAAGGGTCTCGTCGAAATCGCGAAGGAGATGACCGATCTGTCGAAGGCCGCGCGCGAAGGCAAGCTCAAGCCGGACCAGATGCAAGGCGGTTGCTTCTCGATTTCTTCCCTTGGCGGGATCGGCGGCACGAACTTTACGCCGATTATCAATGCGCCTGAAGTCGCCATTCTCGGTTTGTCGCGTGGCGCGACGAAGCCGGTTTGGGACGGCAAGCAGTTTGTGCCGCGGCTCATGCTGCCGCTGTCTTTGTCGTATGACCATCGGGTCATCGATGGGGCTGAGGCGGCGCGGTTCAATGCTTATCTTGGGTCGATTCTTGCCGATTTTCGGCGTGTGATTCTTTGATCTTGTGATGGTTGTCTGCGGCGCGGATTACTTTGTTAGTGGGTTATCCGCGTCTCTCTGTTGAACCTGCTTTCCTGGCGGTTTATTAGCGTCGCCCCTGTGCGGGGCGGCAAAGGCTGATTCTGTCCAGGGCGCTGCCAGCTTTCAGGCTGCAGTGAAGTGGGTTTGTGCGGGCTACATCACCGATCAATAAGAGAAGGGGACACTATGAGTCTCGTCGAAGTAAAAGTGCCGGATATCGGTGACTTCAAGGACGTCGATGTCATTGAAGTCAATATCAAAGCGGGCGATGTCATCGAGAACGAACAGGCGCTCATGACGCTCGAGTCCGATAAGGCCTCCATCGAAGTGCCGAGCGATACCGCCGGCACCGTCAAGGAAGTGCGCGTCAAAGCCGGCGACAAAGTCTCGCAAGGCACGGTGATCGCGCTCGTCGAAACGTCGGCGGATGAGGCACCGGCCAAAGATGCACCGAAGGCTCCGGCCAGCGAGCCCGCGAAAGCGCCGGCTCAGGCGGACGCAAAACCGCAAGCGGCCCAGGCGGCCGCGCCCGCTCCGCAAGCCGGCAGCTTTTCCGGCAACGCGGACATCGAGTGCGACATGCTCGTGCTCGGTTCGGGCCCCGGCGGCTATTCGGCGGCGTTCCGCTCGGCCGACCTCGGCATGAAGACGGTGCTCGTCGAACGTTATGCAACGCTCGGCGGCGTCTGTCTGAACGTCGGCTGTATTCCGTCGAAGGCGCTGCTGCATACCGCGCTCGTCATCGACGAAGCGGAAGCGCTCGGCGCGCACGGCATCACGTTCGCCAAGCCGCAAATCGATCTCGACAAGCTGCGCGACTTCAAGTCGAGCGTCGTCAAGAAGCTCACCGGCGGTCTCGCCGGCATGGCGAAGATGCGCAAGGTCGAAGTCGTGACGGGTACCGGCGCGTTCGTCGATCCGCATCACATGGAAGTGCAGACCGAAGGCGGCAAGAAAGTCGTCAAGTTCAAGCAGGCGATCATCGCCGCGGGCTCGGAAGCGGTGAAGCTGCCGTTCATTCCGGAAGATCCGCGTGTGGTCGATTCGACCGGCGCGCTCGAACTGCGGCAGATTCCGCAGCGCATGCTGGTGATCGGCGGCGGCATCATCGGCCTTGAAATGGCGACGGTGTACGCCACGCTCGGCGCGCAGATCGACGTGGTCGAAATGCTCGACGGTCTGATGGCGGGTGCTGACCGTGATCTGGTCAAGGTCTGGGAGAAGTACAACAGCAAGCGTTTCGCCAACGTCATGCTGAAGACCAAAACCATCGCGGCCGAAGCGAAAGACGACGGCATCTACGTTTCGTTCGAAGGCGAAAAGGCCCCGGCCGAAGCGCAACGCTACGACCTCGTGCTGGTCGCCGTCGGCCGTACGCCGAACGGCAAGAGGATCGGCGCGGACAAAGCCGGCGTCGCCGTGACGGATCGCGGCTTCATCGACGTCGACAAGCAGATGCGCACGAACGTGCCGCACATCTTCGCAATCGGCGACATCGTCGGTCAGCCGATGCTCGCGCACAAGGCCGTGCATGAAGCGCACGTCGCCGCCGAAGTCGCACACGGCGAGAAGGCGTACTTCGACGCATTGCAGATTCCGTCGGTGGCTTACACCGATCCGGAAGTGGCGTGGGCCGGCAAGACGGAAGACCAGTTGAAGGCCGAAGGCATCAAGTACGGCAAGGCGGTGTTCCCGTGGGCCGCGTCGGGCCGCGCGATCGCCAACGGCCGCGACGAAGGCTTCACAAAGCTGCTGTTCGATGAGGAAACGCATCGCGTGATCGGCGGCGGGATCGTCGGTCTGAATGCGGGCGACCTGATCAGCGAAGTGTGTCTCGCGATCGAAATGGGTGCGGATGCAACGGATATCGGCAAGACGATCCATCCGCATCCGACGCTTGGCGAATCGATCGGGATGGCCGCCGAGTTGTACGAAGGCGTCTGCACCGATTTGCCACCGCAGAAAAAGAAGTAATGCTGTCCGGCTCGCCCGTTTTCAGGCGGGCTCTATAAAAAACCGGCGCGCCCCGCAAAGGGCGCGCCGGTTTTCTTTTCGCAGCAGGGTAGAGCGTTCGCCGTGCAAGACGGTAAAAACGAACAAACGGCTGCGCGTGTCAGGCAATAAATCAGGCAACAACTCAGGCAAAAAAATCCCGGCCTTTCGCCGGGCAAACGATACGCTATTCAACGTATCGGAGCGTTCGGCCAATCAAACCGTGCGAACGGCAACGGCACGACGCTGTTGCTTACAGTAACGCCGGCCCAGCGGGTGAGCTGGACCGGCGCGATTGCGATGCCTGATGAAACTTAGACTGCCTTCTTGGCCGACGAGCGCGATGCTTGCGCAGCGGCTTGCGAAGCTGCCTTCGATGCGGCCGTGGCAGCTGCATTGAAGTTGCTTTCGGCGATTTCGACGGCTTGCTTGGTCGCCTTGTGGACCGTTTCGTACGTGGTGTTGGCGGCGGTGATAGCCGACTTCATCACGGCGACAGCGGTTTCCGAGCCGGCCGGTGCATTCTTCGCGACGTTTTCGACGAGCGACTGCACCTTGCGGTTTTGCTCTTCGAATTGCGCTTCAGCGACGCGGGTGAATTCGCCTTGGGTTGCCGAGACGATTTCATATACGTGACGGCCGTACGACAGCGCCTTTTCAGCCACCGGCTGTGCAAGGCTTGCTTGCAGCGCCAGCAATTCCTGCGCGTCTTTCACCGACAGCGCGCGTTGAGCATTTTCCTGGCTTTCCGCGAGCGTCGATTTCACGACCTGCAGATTCAGCTCAACCAGCTTTTCGACGCCTTCAAATGCCTTGGTCGTAAGGCCGAACAGCGTTTCAAAGTTGGCTTTCTGGGCTGCGGCGAATTGCTCAGGTGTCAGCAGAGTCATGGTTTACGCTCCTGGGTTACGGTCTGTCTGTGCGGACCGCATTGGGTTGGTGGCGAGACGGAAGTCCGCCTCCCCGGGCCGCGATGTTTTGTGCATCGCAGCAATGGTTGTTATTTTAGGATGCCTGTCAGGAATGTCAAGTATTTTTTGTGCATTGCACAATCTTAAGAAACTGCTGATAAAACAATAGCTTATGCAATAGGCATGACGTACAGATGACTAGGTCAATTTGACTTTTGCACCGTGCTGGTGCCGCACAAAATCAGCAATTATTACCGGCTTGGCGAGGCCTTTCGACCGGCCGACGAGCGGGCAGGCGACTCGTGACGGTAACTCCGGCATTTGACAAAAACTCTTCAATTGCTGATTGGATGTAAACCAAAAGTGTCACGGAACGTTAATGCTTGATGCCGGTCGAATGCGCGTTGGCGTCTCCAGCAAGCGTTTAACAGCTTGCGGCGCGACGCCGGCGATGTTCCTTTGCGTTGGCAAAGCTTTGCCTGTCAGCGCTGTGACCGTACTTCCCCTATTAAGGTTGTCTCGGCATTTGCCGTTATGCTTAAGAACCATCCCCTTTTGCGGATGGGCGGCAACGGCGAGGCAACGCGCCGGCGATCGTTTTTTTCGATCGAGGCGCGGCACTTATTCGTGTTTTTGCGATCGGATCTTACAAGCCGGTTTAAGGAGCGCGTATAAGTGCTTCAAATTGCTAATTTTTCGTTGTTTTACTACACTTGCGGAAACCTCTCGCCGCTCCCTACCGAACACCCATGAAAACCGACATGTTTTCGTCGCTAAAAGTGATCCACGGCGCGGCCCGCAGTACCGCTCTGTCGGTGGCCGTCTCCATGGTCATCACAGCGGCGTTCGCCGCGCCTGTCAGCGCTTTTGCCGCCACGCCTGCCGCAACCGCAAAAACCTCCAAACAAGCCAAAACCGCCAGAAAGCCGGCAGCCGCCACCGCCAAGGTGTCGAGCAAGTCGCCGAAGGCCGTCAAAGGCACGACCGCGAAGGCCGTTGCCACAGACGACGACACGCCGCGCGCAAGCGTCAAGCGCAAGCGCGTGACGTACACGTCGAATGGTCGCCACCATTCGGTGGTGCGCCGCGTCGCATACGAGCCGCGTCAGCCGACCGTCGGCCAGGCTTTCGGTCTGCACGAAACGCCGGACGCGTTGATGCTGCGCTCGAGCGTCGCCTACGTGATCGATCAGAACACCAGCGAACCGCTCTTCGACAAGAACTCGCGCGCCGTGGTGCCGATCGCGTCGATCACCAAGCTGATGACCGCGATGGTGGTGCTGGACTCGAAAGAGCCCATGACCGATCCGCTCGAAGTCACCGACGAAGACCGCGACTACGAGAAGAACACCGGCTCGCGTCTGTCGGTGGGCTCGGTGCTCTCGCGCGAAGACATGCTGCATATCGCGCTGATGGCGTCGGAAAACCGCGCGGCCGCGGCGCTGTCGCGTTATTTCCCCGGCGGACGCCCGGCGTTTCTCGCGGCAATGAACGCGAAGGCCAGGCAGCTCGGCATGACCGACACGCACTTCGAGAACCCCACGGGTTTGACGAGCCAGAACGTGTCGAGCGCGCGCGACCTCGTGAAGATGGTCAACGCGGCGTATCAGTACCCGCTGATCCGCAAGTTCTCGACCGATCACAGCTACGAGGTGTACACCGGCAAGCGTTCGCTCGCGTACAACAGCACGAATGCGCTGGTGCGTAACCCGACATGGGACATCGGTCTGCAAAAGACCGGCTTCATCAATGAGGCGGGTGAGTGCCTCGTCATGCAGGCGACCATCCATGGCCGCCCGATGATCCTGGTGCTGCTCGACTCGTCGGGCAAGTACTCGCGTTTTGCGGACGCCACGCGTCTGCGCACGTGGCTGGATAACGGCGGCGACCAGCCGCGTATCACAAGCGCGGACGCCGGCGGTGCCGGCACCTGAAGTGCTTCCTCTGCGGCCGGTTTGCGCACTGGCCGCCTCGAAAACGAAAAAGCCTCGCATTCGCGAGGCTTTTTTGTGCAGCTGCTACGGAAGCTACCGCCGGCTTAGGCGTGTTGATTACTATGCGTATGATCTTGCGAGGCTTGCGGCCGATAGCCGAGCGACTCCGAAATCATCAGCGCCGTCTGACTGAGCTGGCCGAGCCACGAGTCCTGTAAACGGTCGGCCGGCGCCGACAGCGACAGACCCGCGACCAGCTTGCCCGTGTCGTCGTAGATCCCGGCGGCGATGCAGCGCACGCCCAGTTCCAGTTCTTCATTATCGCG
>DASPZL010000038.1:0-1681 GCA_035636295.1 Paraburkholderia sp. | reverse complement strand
AACTGCTGGAAGAGCGCGAAGGCGTTCAACACCTGCTCGGCTAAGCGTCTGATGCAGACGAGCCGGAACTCGTGAGGAAACGCCGGGCCGCCCCAAGTTTCCTCACCCCCTCGGGGGGCCTGGCGCGAAGCGACAGGTCTGGGGGCGCTCCTGGGCGTCATCGCGGCGGGTTCCGGTTTTTTACGTGCGAATGCAGCTATTCGCATCTGTTCCGAGCGCGTTTTGCGCGGCTGCCCGATGATCGTCAGTAGAGCGCGCCCGAATCAGATTCCCTAAACACGACCACCCAAACCCCTGACGCCGAAGATGCGCGCCCTCACACCCGCCGAAGTGCTGTTTGACGGCGAAGCGCCGCCCGCTGTGCTGCCTGCCTGCGATCACTACGCCGGCAGCGAAAAGCTGATGCTGAAATCGCTCGCGTTGCAGCAGCAACTGGGCCCGGTGTTCGACATCACGCTCGATTGCGAAGACGGCGCGCAGGTCGGCCGCGAGGCGGAACATGCGGAACTGGTCGCCTCGCTGCTGGGCGGCGAGCATGACCGCTTTGGCCGCGTCGGCGTGCGCATCCACGACTTCGACCACGCGCACTGGCGTGACGACGTCCGCCTTATTCTGCGTGCGGCGAAGCGAGCGCCTGCTTACATCACCCTGCCGAAGATCCGCAACGTCCCCGATGCCGCCGAGATGGTCGCGTTCATCGAGGCGACGCGGCGCGAACTCGGCATCGCGCAACCGGTGCCGGTGCAATTGCTGGTCGAAACCCACGGCGCGCTCACGCGCGTGTTCGATCTGGCCGCGCTGCCCGGCGTCGAAGCACTGAGCTTCGGTCTGATGGACTTCGTCTCCGCGCACGACGGCGTGATTCCCGATACCGCGATGCGCTCGCCCGGCCAGTTCGATCATCCGTTGGTGCGGCGCGCGAAGCTTGAAATCTCGGCCGCCTGCCACGCGTACGGCAAAGTGCCGTCACACAACGTCAGCACGGAAGTGCGCGACATGAGCGTGGTCGCGAACGACGCCGCGCGCGCCCGCAACGAGTTCGGCTACACACGCATGTGGAGCATCCACCCGGCGCAGATCGAGGCAATCGTTGCCGCGTTCGCGCCGCGCGACGAAGAAATCGCCACGGCTACCGCAATCCTGCTGGCCGCGCAGTCCGCGCAATGGGGACCGACGCGCCATCACGATACGCTGCACGACCGCGCCAGCTACCGCTACTACTGGTCGGTGCTGCGCCGTGCGCAATCCACTGGCCGCGCCGTCCCGCAAGACGCCGTGCCGCTCTTCGCGAAAGTGGGTACTAACGTGCAAGCCGCTTCATGAAGGCGATGACCAATGCGACAGCCGGCGCGGCAGCGTTGGGCGGCGCCCATGCGCACCGCCATCCGGCCGGATCACGGCATAGCCTGCCGGGGCAGGAAGCAAGCGTCGAAGCTGCGGGGCGACTGGAAGCGGTGAACAGGCACAAAGGAGACTGCGGGAAATGAGCGATACGACGCAAACCGCCGGCGCACAAGGCGAGAACGAAGCTAAAAGCGGCTTCAAACCGAAAAAATCCGTGGCGCTGTCCGGCGTGACCGCGGGGAATACGGCGCTGTGCACGGTCGGCAAGACCGGCAACGACCTGCATTACCGCGGCTACGACATTCTCGACATCGCCACTGCCTGCGAATTCGAGGAG
>DASPZL010000037.1:0-15787 GCA_035636295.1 Paraburkholderia sp. | reverse complement strand
CGCCACACCGGCCAGCAGAAGCGCCCGAAGATCGCGAACGGCGTGAACACGTCGACCCGCGTCAACACCAGCATGCCGACGACAGCAAGCCCCCAGTTGATCGCGATGCTGGCGAGCGCGCAGCCGGGACCGCCCATCGCCGGCACGCCGAGCCCGCCGAAGATGAACCACGTATTGAGCGGAAATTTGAGCAGCAGCGCGCCGATCTGCAGGATCATCACGAGCCGCGGTTTGCCGACGCCATTGGTCAGCGAACCGTAGACGCGAAACGCAAGGCTCGCCGGCAAGCCGAACGACAGAATCCGCAGGTAAGCGATCGTGCGCTCGTGCAGTGCTTCGGGCACGCGCGCGAGACGCAGCATCGGCCCCGGAAAATAGAGGATCAGAAAGCCGATCACGGTCAACGCGAGCGCGAGCCACAGCGCCTGGCGCACTTCCTCGCCGATTTCGGCGTAGCGGCGCGCGCCGTACAGTTGCGCGGCAATCGGCTGGAGCGCGGTCAGAATGCCGGTCAGGCCGATGTACACGGAAATGTAGATCGACGAGCCGAGGCCGAGCGCGGCCAGATCGACAGCCGAATAACGGCCGACCATCGCCGTGTCGATCACGCCGAACGCGATGATCGCCAGTTGGCCGATCAAGACCGGCCATGCGAGCCCGGCGATTTTCCGTACGTCGGCGAACATGCTCAGCCGGGATTCTTGCGCCAGCCGCGGCGTTTGACGACCGGCGGTTTCGGACGGTCGATGCGCACGTACAGGCGAAAGCGTTCGTCGCGGTCGGCGACGCGGCGGCCTTCCCACACCAGCTTCCAGACGAAGTTCGACATTGCGCTCGGGTCGCCGTAGTCCTGCGTGTCCTGGCGCAGGATCACGTCGCAGTCCTGGTCGAACGAGAAGTGCATGTCGCCGAAATAGGCGAAGGTCGCGATCTGCGCATTGCCGAGACGCACCGGCGAGATGCAGGTGTAGTCTTCCGGCAGATGGCTCGAGATCTGTTGGGCGACGTCCCTATAGGTCCGGCTGTAGTTGACGACCGGCAGCCACAGCGTCATCAGCAGGACCCACATCAGCGTCGTGCCGGCGCTCGAGAGCACCACGCTGCGCCACAAGACTTTCGGATGACGCGCCAGACGCCATTGCACCAGCACGAACCAGCAGACCGTCACGGCGACCGCGCACAGGAACGACAGGATCTTGAACTGCGGCGCAAATCCCGGCGCGAGACGCGCGAGGTTGCGCGCGAGCGGATGGGGGAAACCGGTCAGCCCGGCCACGTAGACCAGCCAGACGAAGCTGCCGAGGATCGTGAAGCTCAGGAGCGCGAACCAGTCGATCGCGTTGATCGCGCCGCGTTTCAGGGTGGGCAATGCGAACGTGGCGAGTACCGCCAGCGCGGGCAACAGCAGCATGTAAAGCCGGTTCGACTGATGGCTTTGCAGCACGACCAGCACCAGCAGCGGCCCGATCACCGACAGCGGAATGGCCACGTGCGGCGCGCGCCGCAGACCCGACCAGCTGAACCAGGCCCATAGCGCGAGCGGCCAGGCCGGCCATGTGAAGAGAGGCAGATTCTTCAGCGCG
The DNA here is from genome assembly GCA_035636295.1 of Paraburkholderia sp. Classification (GTDB taxonomy): domain Bacteria; phylum Pseudomonadota; class Gammaproteobacteria; order Burkholderiales; family Burkholderiaceae; genus Paraburkholderia. The sequence continues at coordinate 14,204 of DASPZL010000037.1, read as the reverse complement.
TACCCGGCCACCGAGCCTGGCGGCCCGGCGAACGCGCTCAAGCTTACCTGCACCCATTGATGCAGATACCAGACGGCGTCGACGGGGAACGCCGCGAGCGCGGCGATCGGCCACGCGATCGACAGCGCGAGCGCCACCGGCAAACCGGCCAGCAGCAGCCAGCGTGAGCGCGCCTCGCGCACGATCAACGTCATCGACAGCGTGCCGAGCAGCAGCGCGCCGACCAGCACCGGGCTGCTCGCCAGCGTGACGAGGCCGAGCGCGAGGCCCCAGATCAGCGCGCCTTGAATCGGCTTGTCGATCATGCGCACGAGCCCGTACACGAGCATGGCGATGCCGACGAACTGCGCCAGTTGCGGCGTGGTTTCGTGGCCGCGCTCGGCAAGGCCGAAGCAGGCGAGCAGGATCAGCAGCGCGCCGTCGGCGAGCGTGCGGCCGTAGTCGCGCGGTTCCGGCTCGCCGCCGAACGCATATTTGAACGGCTGCACTTCGGCGCGCCGGCCGAGCAGATAGGCCGCATACCAGACGAACGCGCAGCCCGCGCAAAACAGCAGGCCCGTGAACACGCGCGAGGCGTTGCTTGCGTCGACCCACGGCGCGAGCGCGCGGATCGCGCTGGCGCCGAGCCAGTAGCCGAGCGGGCCGTCTTCCGTCATGTACTTGCCGACCAGATTCGGCAGCAGCCAGTCGTGCGCGCCGCCGTTGGCCATGGTCCACATGACGCCGAAGCCGGCTGCGTCCTCGTTCTTCCATGGATCGCGGCCGAATAGCCCGAACGATGCATAGACGATACAGATGGTGAGCAGCAGCCAGCGCGGCAGCGCACTGGTCGCGGAGGCAGTGAGGCGAACGACAGGTCTCATGCGGTGTGTTGGTATCGGATAAGCGGTGCAGCCGGGACCGGACGGAATGTCCGGCTGGAATGGCCAATTTGGAGCATCCGGCATTGTAGTCGTGCCGTGGGATGCGCGTCACGGCCGGTAACGGCTCGCAACGTGGTTGGAGAAGCTGTAACAACCCGGCACCGGAAGCGCCGGCACGTTACGAACATGCGCGCTGGATAAAGCGGCAGACCCGGCGACAAAAAAGGGCAGCTCGCGCTGCCCTTTTTTGCTGCTGCGTGGCCGGCAAAAGCCGGCGACGAGGCGGGTATTACTTCGCTGCTGCCTTGCCGGTAGCGCGCGTGCCGAACTTCTTGTTGAATTTCTCGACGCGGCCTGCCGTGTCCATGATCTTTTGTTGGCCGGTGTAGAACGGATGCGATTCCGACGACACTTCGATCTTGGCGAGCGGATAGGTCTTGCCGTTGAATTCGGCGGTTTCACGCGTCTGGATGGTGGAGCGCGTCACAAATTTGAAGTCGTTCGACATGTCGATGAACAGGACTTCGCGGTAATCCGGGTGAATGCCTTCTTTCATGGTCTTTCCTTTAATCTGGCGGTAGCCAACCCGCGTGCGGCCGCTATGAGTGCGGACCGCATCTAGGCGCGAGCCACTTGCCTATGGTCGAAAAACGGCGATTATGCCAGAAAATCAGTCGCTTGACGACTTTTCCGCCGGCTTTTTGCCGGCAGTCTGGCGCGTTTGGGCGGCCGCCGTGCCGGCTTCCATTTTAGCGATGAGGCCGGGCTGAAGTCCTTATCCGGCGGGCCTCACGCGAGTCTCATGCAGGCCTCAGGCGGGACCGAACATCACTCCGGCGCGCGCCGGATCCTGCCGGTAATAGCGCGCGAGCAGCCGGTAGAGTTCCGGATATTCCGCCTCGAACGCCTGCGGCTTCACGAACAGCGCTTCGCTGCAAACGGCAAAAAATTCCGACGGATGATCCGCCGCGTACGGATCGATCAGGCAATCGCGTTCGAAACGCGCCCAGCGGCGCTCCGGCACCGCGTCCACCTTGGCGCAGAAGTGATCGTACGCATGGTCGAACACGTCCGCCCATGCCTCCGAATCGAGCGGGGCGTGCCAACGGCGCATCAGCGGCGGGTGGCCGTCCGCCTCGCCGGTCAGCATGTCGATCTTGTGCGCGAATTCGTGGATCACGACGTTATAGGCTTCCGCACCGTCCGTCATCTGCGCGTCTTCCCACGACAGCACCACCGGGCCGCCTTCCCACGCCTCGCCGCTCGCGTCCTGTTCGACCTCGTGCACCACGCCGTCTTCGTCCTCGACGGTCTTGCGGATCACGAACTCGCCCGGATAGACGATCACGCCGACCCAGCCGCGATACAGATCGAGGCTCAGGTTCAGCACCGGCAAGCAGGCTTGCGCGGCGATCGCGACGGTCATCGCGTCGGTGAGTTCGAGTTCGTGCGCCGTCGAAAACTCCTTCTGCGCGATGAAGAGGCTCGTGAGTTCCCGCAGACGCACGAGGTCCGGCGCGTCCAGGTGCGCGAGAAACGGCAGGCCGTCGAGCGTGGCTTGCCACAGCGCGTCGTCGATCGCGTAGTCGCGCAGCGCGCGGTCGCGGCGGCGCGTGCCCAGCCAATGAGTGAGTTTCGAAAGCATGGCCTGATGAAACCCTTAGTCGATCTGTTTTTGCCAGGCGGCAAAGAGGCCGCCGCCTATCGCAACGGCGATCAGGAAGTAGAAGCCGTCCAGCGAGGCCAGGAAGCTGGCCTGCTGCGCGACGCTCCGGCTGATTTCCACCAGTGCGAGCGAGTGCGCCTCGGACGTCGAACGGCCGGCGGCGGCAAAGCTTCCTGTTAGCGCGGCAAGTGAGTTCTGGAATACCGGATTGTACGGATTCACGAACTCCGCGAGGCGAGTTTGATGCAGCGCCTGCCGATGCTGTTCGACGATGATCACCGAGGCCGTCGCGAACGAGATCGTCAGCTGACGCACGATGTTTTTCAACCGGTAGCCGTGTGTGAATTCCTCGATAGCGAAGATTCTAAACGTCAGATTGGCGACCGGCAGCACGATGAACAGCAACAGCAGGCCGCGTAGCAAGAGCGGCGCGAAAAGCGCCGACTCGCCGACGGCGGGCGACATGCGCGTCATCCACGCCGCGGTCAGCGCGGCCACCGCGAAACCCGGCACGATGATCCACTTCTTGCGCGGCAGGAGCTTTGCATAGCGCAGGTAGAGGAACAGCGCGCTCGCGGAAATCAGCGATGTCACGCCGACCAGTTGACCGGTGTTGCCGACGGGATAGCCGAGACCGCTCTCGAGGAAGCGCGAGATCAGATAGCTGAGCACCGTCGAGATGTAGTAATAGAACATGTACAGCACGAGTCCCACCTGGAACACCTTCTCGCGCAGTGCATGCAGGCGTACGAGCGGCGAGGGGTGGTGCCACTGGTGATACGCGAACCAGCCAAGGGCGACGAGGCCGGCGACCGTCAGCAGAATCAGTTCGGGCGACGCGCTGAACAACTGGAAGCGCACCTGCTGCATGACGATCTGCAGCGCGCCCTGCGCGAATGCAAACACGATATACGGCCAGAAATGCGCTGAACCGCGTTCCTCGGGCAGGCGATTGCCGGAGTCGGGCAGCGCGAGCAAAGCCAGCACGGCGAACAGCAGGCCCGCGGGCGCCGTGCACGCAAAGAGCGCGCGCCAGCCGAAATGCGCGACCAACTGGCCGCCGATCAGCGGCGCGAGCGCACTGCTCAAGACGATCAATATGAGAAACGCACGGGTTGCCGCCGGCCGCTGCCGCGGTGTGAAGCTCATCTGGATCAGGATGCGGCACGTGCCCATCATCGGGCCGACGAAGTAGCCCTGAAAGCCGCGCACCAATGCAAGTTCGATCGACGACTCGCACAGCGTCGCGGCCGCCGCGCCGGCGGCATAGAGCAGCATGCAGCCGGCCACGTAGCGGCGGTAGCCGAAGCGCTCGACCCACCATTGCTGCTGCAGGATGCCGAGCACGGCCGCGACCGCATAGGCGCTCGACGCCCATACGAGCTCGTCGGGCGACGCATTGATGCCGCCCGCAATGTAGCTCGTGAAGAACGAGAAGATCGAATTGTCGAAATAGTCGAGGCCGGTGACGACAGCCAGCACCCACGGAAAGAAATCGCCGCGCAGCTTGTCGACGCTGAACAATGGAACGCGGGGCGACGCCGCGCTCATGATTGCTTGCCCGGCTTGCTGCCGCGCCTGGGCTTCGCAAGCGGCGTGTTGGCGGATTTGGCGAATGCGCTGCGGCGTTGTTCGAGCAGCGCGTCCGCATTTTCACCGGCGAGGCGTCGTTCGAGATAGTCGAGGTCGGGGCTCAGTTCGGCGCGCAGCTTCTGCGCTTCCTTGAGTTCGCGGCGCATGGTTTCGATGCGCGCGTCGAGCGCCTCGACTTGCTGTGCGATGGCGTCGCGAATCTGCTGCAGCGATTCGGTCGAGAAACGGTGGCCGCCCTCGACGGGTTCGAGCGGACGCTTGAGCATTTCGGTGATGCCGTGCAGCGAGAAGCCGAGGGAGCGCAAACGCAGAATGCGGCCGAAGCGCTTCAGATCTTCCTCGTCGTAAAGCCGGTAGCGGCCCTCGCTGCGCGTGGGCGAGACGAGGCCGCGTTCCTCGTAGTACTTCAGCGTGCGCGGTGTGACGCCGAGGCGTTCGGCGGCGTCGCGCACGGTGAGCAGGGCGGGTGAATCCTTCGGCATACGCTTTGATAGACCTGACCGGAGTGGTCGTATTGTAGTCTAACGTGTACGTTCACGTCCATGTTGTTATCGCGATAACCGACGTTCTTCGCGCGAAACACTGACGCACGGGCAAGGGCGAAAACCGGTAAAAGCATGCAAAATCGCGGACGAAAAAAACCGCTCGCTTTTTGGCGAGCGGCTTTCTTATGCAGTGTTGCTGCGGTTGTTTCGGCGCGAGGCCTTAGCTGCCGCCGCCGCGACGCATCATGTCGAAGAACTCGGAGTTGCTCTTGGTCTGGCGAATCTTGTCGAGCAGGAATTCCATCGACTCGACTTCGTCCATGTCGTGAATGAACTTGCGCAGCACCCAGATCTTTTGCAGAACCTCGGGCTTGATCAGCAGTTCTTCGCGCCGCGTGCCGGACTTGTTCAGGTTGATCGACGGGTAGACGCGCTTCTCAGCAAGGCGGCGCTCCAGGTGCACTTCCATGTTGCCGGTGCCCTTGAATTCTTCGTAGATCACGTCGTCCATGCGGCTGCCGGTTTCGATCAGCGCCGTGCCGATGATGGTGAGCGAGCCGCCTTCCTCGATATTGCGCGCCGCGCCGAAGAAGCGCTTCGGACGTTGCAGCGCGTTCGCGTCGACACCGCCCGTCAGCACCTTGCCGGAGGCCGGCACGACGGTATTGTACGCACGCGCGAGACGCGTGATCGAGTCGAGCAGAATCACCACGTCGTTCTTCATTTCGACGAGGCGCTTGGCTTTTTCGATCACCATTTCGGCGACCTGCACGTGACGCGCAGCCGGTTCGTCGAACGTGGAGGCGATCACTTCGCCGGCCACCGAACGCTGCATTTCCGTCACTTCTTCCGGGCGTTCGTCGATCAGCAGCACGAACAGCACGACATCAGGATGGTTCTGTTTGATCGCATGCGCGATATGCTGCAGCATCACGGTCTTGCCGGACTTCGGCGAGGCCACCAGCAGGCCGCGCTGACCCTTGCCGATCGGCGCGATCATGTCGATGATGCGGCCCGTGACGTTTTCCTCGCCACGCATTTCACGTTCGAGCAGCAGCACCTTGTTCGGGTGCAGCGGCGTCAGGTTCTCGAACATGATCTTGTGCTTCGAGGCTTCCGGCGGCTGGCCGTTGACCTTGTCCACCTTCACCAGCGCGAAATAGCGTTCACCGTCTTTTGGCGTACGCACTTCGCCTTCGATCGTGTCGCCCGTATGCAGGTTGAAGCGGCGGATTTGCGACGGGCTGATGTAAATATCGTCCGTGCTGGCGAGATACGAGGTTTCCGGCGAGCGCAGGAAGCCGAAGCCGTCCGGCAGCACTTCGAGCGTGCCGTCGCCGAAGATCGTGTCGCCTGTTTTGGCTCGTTTTTTTAGAATGGCAAACATCAATTCCTGCTTGCGCAGGCGGTTCGCACTTTCGATCTCGAGGCCATTGGCCATCTCGATCAATTCGGACACGTGCAGAGTCTTAAGCTCGGATAAATGCATACGGAGAACCCGCAGGAGAAGGTGCGACGAAATGAAATCTGGGAGGAGAGTGAGCGGAACCGCTCAAGGACTTACACGTCTTCACGACGTTTTGCGGATTCTAGCATAGCACACGCCAACTTCCGCCAGTGCGGCGGCATGGCATCTTTCTTATTGAGCGTGTTGTCGGCTGACAACACGCTCAATACAGCGCGCGAGGCGGTATCGAGGGACTCGCCGAGCGCCGATGCGCGCCGCTTTACAGGTTGCCGTCGAGGAACGCGGTGAGCTGCGACTTCGACAATGCGCCGACCTTCTGCGCGGCGACTGCGCCATTCTTGAAGAGGATCAGCGTGGGGATGCCGCGCACGCCGAACTTGACCGGCGTCGATTGATGTTCGTCGACGTTGATCTTGGCGATTTGCAGGCGATCGGCGTAATCCTTCGCGACTTCGTCGAGGATCGGCGCGATCATCTTGCACGGACCGCACCATTCAGCCCAGAAATCGAGCAGCACGGGTTTATCGGATTTCACGACGTCCTGTTCGAACGATGCGTCGCTAATATGCTTGATTTGTTCGCTCATTGTATGAATACCTCTATCGGTTCGAGGCCCGCCTGAATTGCTCGCCACGATACGTCAAAACCTAAGGAAACTTCTGTTCGCTTTGCCGCAATCGGAGCCTTGCCGGCACAGCCCTGAAAACGCGAAGACCCGTTCCGGAATGTGCGGAAGGCTCGCGTTTGCGGGTCATCCGAATAGCAGTTTAGCTTAATTCGCTATGCGTTGCCGGGGGCGATAGTACTCGTCAGGGGCAGTGGGCCGACGGCTGCCGATGAAGTGCCGCCCTGGCTTCATTCACCGCGACGCACCTTATCTGGTGGCTCGGAAGGCAAACATCAAGTGGCTTCGCCGCGCGTTGCCCGGACGGAGTCTATGTGATGCCAAAGCTCGTGATTCGGCGCGCCAATGCCGTTTTGGTCGTATTAACAGTCGCGCGACGGCCCAAGCGGTGATAGAATGTTTCGTGACGGGCCTCCTCGCATGGAGGGATGGTCAATCTGGTCAGGTCGGGAACGAAGCAGCCACAGCCGTTTTCCACCAGTGCCGAGGGTCGGGCTCGTCACCTTCCTTTTTTCTGTTTTCCTTTGCGGTACTTCCCAACTCCTGTTTTGCCGCTGTGCGGGTGCTGCAGTCATGCAGCAGTAGCGTTTTCCGCGCGCTTCATCTATTTTTTTCTATCGGTCCGTTAGCCTGTTTCAATGAAGCGGCAACACGCGTTCGCGCGCCGTCTCAATTCGGTTTTGCTCGCCATCGTTACTGATACAATTTCCGGATGACCTATCAAGTTCTCGCACGCAAATGGCGGCCGAAGGGTTTCGCTTCGCTCGTCGGACAGGAGCACGTGGTGCGCGCGCTCACGCACGCGCTCGACGGCGGCCGTCTGCACCATGCCTATCTGTTTACCGGCACGCGCGGCGTCGGTAAAACCACGCTGTCGCGCATCTTCGCCAAGGCGCTGAATTGCGAAACCGGCGTGACCTCCACGCCGTGCGGCGTATGTCGCGCATGCCGGGAGATCGACGAAGGGCGCTTTGTCGATTATGTGGAGATGGACGCGGCGAGCAATCGCGGCGTCGACGAAATGGCGGCGCTGCTGGAACGCGCGGTGTATGCGCCGGTCGATGCGCGCTTCAAGGTCTACATGATCGACGAAGTGCACATGCTGACCAACCACGCGTTCAACGCGATGCTGAAGACGCTGGAAGAGCCGCCGTCGCACGTCAAGTTCATTCTCGCGACGACCGATCCGCAGAAGATTCCGGTTACCGTGCTGTCGCGCTGCCTGCAATTCAATCTGAAGCAGATGCCGGCCGGCCATATCGTGTCGCATCTCGAGCACATTCTCGGCGAAGAGAAAGTGCCGTACGACGCCCAGGCGCTGCGCCTGCTCGCGCGCGCGGCCGACGGTTCGATGCGCGACGCGCTCTCGCTGACCGACCAGGCGATTGCCTACTCGGCCAATCAGGTCAATGAAGAAGCCGTGCGTGGCATGCTCGGCGCGCTCGATCAAAGCTATCTGATTCGCCTGCTCGACGCGCTGGCGGACGGCGACGGCGCCGCGGTATTGTCGGTGGCTGACGAGATGGCGCTGCGCAGCCTGTCGTTTTCAACGGCGTTGCAGGATCTGGCGAGCCTGCTGCACCGGATCGCATGGGCGCAGTTCGCGCCGGCGTCGGTGCTGGACGAATGGCCGGAAGCGGGCGACTTGCGCCGTTTCGCCGAAGCGCTGAGCGCCGAGCAGGTGCAATTGTTCTATCAGATCGCGACGATCGGTCGAAGCGAATTGGGCCTCGCGCCGGACGAATACGCCGGCTTCACGATGACGTTGCTGCGCATGCTGGCGTTCGAGCCGGCGCCTACCGGCGGCGGTGGCGCGGCGGGTGCTGGGCGCCAGGCTGGGCAGGCAGGTGCGGGCGGTGCGAAGCGCGCCGGTACGCCGGCGGTGGCCGCACAGCAGGGCGCGGCGGATTCGCCGGCGACGGCCGCTTCGGTGGCTGCGCAGGCGGCTTCACGCGAAGCCGCGAACGCCGCGGTCCGCGAACCGCGGGCTGCCGGCGCGATGGCGGGCAAGGGCGCGGTCGCTGGTGCGTCCTCGGAAAGTGCAGCGCCTGCCGCGGAAACCCAAAGCGCAGATCGGCCGCAGGCTGCAGTTGGCGGCGCGCAACCCGCGCGCGCAAATTCAGCCGAAGACATTGCAGCGCCAGGATCGAAAGGTATTGTCAAGGCGGCCAGCGCTGAAGAGCCGGCACCGCCGCTTGATGAAGTGAGCTTGACGCCAGCGCCTGTGGCGGCCGACGCGAGCGCGGCGCCAGCGGCGGCGATGTCCGACGTGACCCCCACGGCACCGACACCTACGGCGACCGATGCGCGTTCGGCGCCGGTTGTGCCGATGTCCGACGTGACGCCCACACCTATTGTGACCGACGCGCGTTCGGCACCATCAGCGCCGGTAGCCGATTTGGCGCAGCAAACCCCGGCACCCGCAGCGACCCAGTCCACTGCAGCACCAGTGCTGGCTCCGTGGGAAGACGCGCCTGCCGAGCCTGCAATCAACGAAGCGCCTGGAGCAGCCGGCCTCAATGACCCCGCGCCCGCGTCTTCGCTCACCGTCCCGGCCGCGCCCGCGCTCGCAAGCACGGAGCAAGCCGCGGCGTCGCAAGAGCAAGGACCGCAACCCGCAGCCGATGTCCCGCCACGCCGCGCGGGCGGGGCGAGCGCCGCCCTCGACGTCTTGCGCAGCGCCGGTTTGAAAGTTTCCTCGGACCATGTCCGTGCCACCTCGGCGGCGTCCGCGAAGCCCGCCGCTCCAGCCGCGCCGAAACCTGCCGCGCCCCGCGTGGTCGTCCCCGTGCCGACGTCCGGCGCGGCGCGCCGCGCACCGCAAGACGCCGCGCCGGCTACTACGCGCGCCACGTCGTCAGCGTCAGCGTCGCCGGCCCAGCGCAACGGCGCGGAGCAGAACGGCTTGCCGATGCCGCCGTGGGACGACCTGCCCCCCGACGATTACCTGCCGCTCACAGCGGCGGACGAAGGTTATTACGGCCTGCCCGACGACAATTACATGCCGGTGTTCGACAGCGGCCCCGACGACGTCCGCGTGAACGCCGCGGCCGCGCCGGCGCCGGTGGTCGACCAGCGTCCGCTGCCGCCCGCCGTGCCGCTCGATCCGCTGGGCTTCAAGGGCGACTGGCCGGCGCTCGCCGTCGACCTGCCGCTCAAGGGCATTTCGTATCAGCTCGCGTTCAATAGCGAACTGATGGCGCTCGAAGGCAACACGCTCAAACTCAAAGTGCCGGTGCCGCAGTACGCAGAAGCGTCGCAGGTCGCTAAACTGAAAGCCGCGCTCGCCGAAAAGCTCGGCCAGAATGTCGACGTGCTGGTCGAGGTCGGCCCGGCGCGCCGCACCGCCGCCGCGCACGACGCCGCCATGCGCGCGCAGCGTCAGCGGGAAGCGGAGCGCGAGATCGGCGCCGATCCGTTCGTGCAGTCGCTGATCCGCGAATTCGGCGCGAGCATCGTGCCCGGCTCGATCCGTCCGATTACGCCGGACGCCGGTCAGAACGGCGCGCCGCCGGCCCACTGATTCGCCGCGCCCCATAACGCCATAGCGCCATAGCGCGCCCGATTACCGAATTTCACGCTATCAAGAAGGAGCATGTCCATGATGAAAGGCCAACTCGCCGGGCTGATGAAGCAAGCCCAGCAGATGCAGGAAAACATGAAGAAGATGCAGGAACAACTCGCGCAGATCGAAGTCGAGGGGCAGTCGGGCGCGGGTCTCGTGAAGGTGACGATGACCTGCAAGAACGACGTGCGCCGCGTGTCGATCGATCCGAGCCTGCTCGCCGACGACAAGGACATGCTGGAAGACCTCGTCGCCGCTGCGTTCAACGACGCCGTGCGCAAGGCCGAAGCCACCGCCCAGGAAAAGATGGGCGGCATGACCTCGGGCCTGCCGCTGCCGCCGGGCTTCAAGCTGCCGTTCTGAACCTGCGGGGCTCAACGCGGCGGGCGCGGCTGCTGCTGTCTTGCTGCGCTGCTGCGTAAGCCGAGCGCGAGCCGCGCGGGCTTCCTATCGGTGCCGGCTTGCTCACGTTGATCCGGCGCGCCTGTCCGAGGTGCAGCCAGTCTTCTTGACGCAGGCGGGGGCAGGAGCGGGAGCGAAGGCAGTAGAAGCAGCAAAAGCAGCACAACCAGACCATACGCTCACCGAGTTAACCGCATACCGCGCAACACCCACTTCGACGCCGATTCCGCATGAAACAACCTTCCGCCTTGTCGGCGCTCGTCGAAGCGCTACGCGCGCTGCCCGGTGTCGGGCCGAAGTCCGCGCAACGCATGGCGTACCACCTGATGCAGCACGATCGCGACGGCGCCGAAAAACTCGGCCGCTCGCTGCTGTTCGCGACCGAGCATCTGCAGCACTGCGAGAAGTGCAACACCTTTACCGAGGCGCAGATCTGCGAGGTTTGCCTTGATGAGGAGCGCGATCCCACGCTGCTGTGCGTCGTCGAAACGCCCGCCGACCAGATCATGCTCGAACAGACGATGACCTATCGCGGCCTCTATTTCGTGCTGATGGGGCGCCTGAGCCCGCTCGACGGCATCGGTCCGAAGGAGATTCATTTCGACCGGCTGGTCAAGCGCGCGTCGGATGGCGTGGTCAAGGAAGTGGTGCTCGCGACCAATTTCACCAACGAAGGCGAGGCCACCGCGCATTACCTCGGGCAGACGCTCAAGGCGCGCGGTCTTGCCGTCACGCGTCTGGCGCGCGGTGTGCCGGTGGGCGGCGAACTGGAATATGTCGACGCCGGCACGATCGCCCGCGCGATGCTCGACCGCCGTTCGATGTAGCGCGAGGCGCTTGCCACCGCGCGCAGGTAGCGACGAAGCGAAGCGAGGCATCGACGCCTGACACGCTCCACCCCAGCGCACGCCAGGAACAGAAGAAAGGAGACACATGAGCGCCACCCCTGATTCAGACACGAGCGCCGTGCATGAAGATCAACCCGGCCCGCTCGTGGGCGTCAAGGTGCTGGAACTCGGCACGCTGATCGCCGGCCCGTTCGCCGCGCGCTTTCTCGGCGAGTTCGGCGCCGACGTCATCAAGATCGAGGATCCCAAAGGCGGTGATCCGCTGCGCAAATGGCGCAAGCTCTATCCAGAGGTGGGCGGCACGTCGCTGTGGTGGGCCGTGCAGGCGCGCAACAAGAAATCCGTCACGATCAATCTGAAGGCCGAGGAAGGCAAGGAGATCGTGCGGCGCCTCGCGAAAGAAGCGGATATCGTCGTCGAGAATTTCCGGCCGGGATTGCTCGAGAAGCTTGGGCTCGGTTACGACGTTCTGTCCGCGGAAAATCCCGGCCTTGTGATGGTGCGTTTGTCCGGCTACGGCCAGACCGGGCCGTATCGCGACCGGCCCGGCTTCGGCGCGATCGCCGAATCCATGGGCGGCTTGCGCCACATCACCGGCTATCCGGATTTGCCGCCGCCGCGCATCGGCATTTCGATCGGCGATTCGATCGCCGCGCTGCACGGTGTGATCGGCGCGCTGATGGCGCTGCATCACAAGCAGGTGAACGGCGGCAAGGGGCAGGTCGTCGACGTCGCGTTGTACGAGGCCGTCTTCAACATGATGGAAAGCGTGGTGCCCGAGTACGGCGTGTACGGCATGGTGCGCGAGCGCACGGGCGCGTCGCTGCCGGGTATCGTTCCGTCGAATACGTATCCGTGCCGCGACGGCAGCATTGTGATCGGCGGCAACAGCGATCCGATTTTCAAGCGGCTGATGCTGGCGATCGATCGCGAGGATCTCGCGAACGATCCGGCGCTCGCGCACAACGACGGCCGCGTGCCGCGCACCCAGGAAATCGACGGCGCGATTGCCGCATGGCTCGCCACGCGCACGATCGACGAAGCGCTCGCGGTGCTGAACGCGGCCGACGTGCCGGCCGGCCGCATCTACAGTGTCGCGGACATGTTCACCGATCCGCAATTCATGGCGCGCCAGATGATTCAGCGCTTCAAATGGCAGGACGGCCAGGACATCGCGCTGCCGTCGGTCACGCCGAAGCTCTCGGAAACGCCTGGGGAAACGCGCTGGCTCGGTCCCGAACTGGGTGAACATACCGATGAAGTCCTGCAGTCGCTAGGTTATGATGCTGACCACATTGCAAGGCTGCACGCGCAACAGATCGTCTGAATGAGCGCGCGGTTCGCCAAGGCCCGCCGCGCGTGACGTGCGACGGTTGTGCACGCAACTTGCCGCATGCAGTGACGCAAACCCGGATGCGGGCGCGGCGCCCACGGGCGCCGCGGCAAAAAACGAGCAAGCGACAAAAAGCTGGCAACAAAAAGTTGGAGACTACACACCATGCAACGCAGAACCTTCCTCGCCGGAACCGCCGCGCTCGCGGGCGCCACACTCGCGACCACCGCGCCGCTCGCTTTCGCGCAGGGCAAACCTGAAACCACCAAGGTGGCGATCGCCGTCGGCGGCAAGAACCTGTTCTATTACTTGCCGCTCACCATTGCCGAGCGCCGCAATTACTTCAAGGACGCAGGGCTCGACGTCGAAATCTCCGATTTTGCCGGCGGCTCTCAAGCGTTGAAGGCGGCAGTCGGCGGCAGCGCGGACGTGGTGTCCGGCGCGTTCGAGCACACTCTGCTGCTGCAGGCGCAGAAGCAGTCGTTCCGCGAATTCGTGCTGCAAGGACGCGCGCCGCAGATTGTGCTCGCGGTGTCGAAGAAGACGATGGCGAACTACAAATCGATCGCCGATCTGAAGGGCAAGAAAATCGGCGTGACCGCGCCCGGTTCGTCGACTTCGATCATGGCGAGCTTCGTGCTGGCGAAGGCGGGGCTGACCGCGAAAGACGTCGCGTTCATCGGCGTCGGTGCGGGCGCCGGCGCGATCGCCGCGTTGCAGTCGGGCCAGATCGACGCACTCGCCAATCTCGACCCGGTGATGACCAAGCTCGAACGCACCGGCGAGATTCGCGTCGTGTCGGACACGCGCACACTCGCCGACACGCGCAGCGTATTCGGCGGCGACATGCCGGCGGGGTGCCTGTACGCGTCGCAAAGCTTCATCACGAAGAACCCGAACACCACGCAGGCGCTGACCAATGCGATGGTGCGCGCGCTCAAGTGGCTGCAAACGGCAACCGGCACCGAGCTGATCAACACGGTGCCGGAAGGCTATCTGCTCGGCGACCGCGCGGTGTATCTGGACGCGTGGCAGCACGTGAAGGAAGCGATGTCGCCGGATGGTTTGATGCCCGCCGACGGCCCCGCGACGTCGCTAAAGACCTTGCAGGCGTTCGACCCGAACGTGCAGGGCAAGCCGATCGATCTGTCGAAGACGTGGACCAACGACTTCGTCAGGAAGGCGTTGGCGACCGTCAAGGCGTAAAACCAGGGTGGGCAGGGTCGAGGGCGACACGCGCTGCGTTCGTCTCGATCAAGCGGCCACCTTGATTGACGACATCACAAACCGAAACCGATCTTCGAAGCGAGCCGAACGATGACCGTTGCCGCCCTGGCGCTCGAAAACATCACCTGC
>DASPZL010000036.1:0-2077 GCA_035636295.1 Paraburkholderia sp. | reverse complement strand
CGAGTACAGCGCGAGCGAGAAGGCGATATTGCGGGCAACGGCTTTGATGTCGTCCACCGAGTCGATCGCGATCTGGTTCACGCCGGCTTTTTCGGTGTAAACCTGCGCCTGATGCGCATTGCGCTCGAGCCACGTGCCGTTTTGCGTGCTGCCCGTGAAGTCGATGAGTTTGATTTCCGGACGCACGGCGAGATCCTGGACGAGTGCGCCGTCGTTCGGCTCGGTGGCCAGCAACGTGACGACGTTCGGGTCGAAACCGGCTTCGCGCAAAACGTCACGCGCAATGCGTACGGTCAGCGCGAGCGGCAGGATCGCGCCCGGATGCGGCTTGACGATGACCGTGTTGCCGGTTGCGAGATCGGCGAAGAGGCCCGGATAGGCGTTCCACGTCGGGAATGTGCAGCAGCCGAGTACGAGGCCGGTGCCACGCGGTACGACGGTGTAACGCTTGTGCATGGCGAGCGGCGGATTTTTGCCTTGCGGTTTTTCCCAGTGGGCATCGGCCGGAATGCGGCGCAATTGGTCCCATGCGTACACGACCGCCTCGAGCGCGCGGTCTTGTGCGTGTGGCCCGCCGGCCTGAAAGGCCATCATGAATGCCTGGCCGGTCGTATGCATCACGCTGTAGCCAATTTCAAAGCTGGCGCGATTCACGCGCGCGAGAATTTCGAGGCAAACGCCGACCCACGCCTGCGGACCGGCAGCACGCCAGTCACGCTGCGCGACAGCGGCCGCGGCAATGAGCGCGTCAGACGAGGCCTTCGGATAGAGCACGCCGAGCGGGAACCCGAACGGCGAGATTTCGGCGCCGACGGTTTCTCCGGTGGATGGTTGGTCCAGTTCGAAAGTCTTGTTCAGATGCGCTTTGAATGCGGCCTCGCCGTCCGCGTTGGCTGTTTCCCCGTACACTTTCGGACTGGGCATCTCGACGAACGGACTCCAGTAGCCGCGCGTTTCAATCGCGGTGAGCGCCTTTTGCAGCGTGTCTTCGTGCTTGGTGAATAGCGGATGTGTCATGGCAGAGGGGCTTGGCTGTGCGTTGGGAAAAGCCTGTCGAATAATTGACCGACCGGTTGGTTGGTGAATGGTAGCATTATTAGGATGGCCGCGCGAAGCGTTTTCGCGCACGAACTAATCGATTAGGAGGCGGCATGGCTTACGAGAACATTCTGGTTGAGACGCGAGGGCGGGTCGGCTTGGTCACGCTGAATCGCCCGAAGGCGCTGAACGCTTTGAACGACGCACTGATGGACGAATTAGGCGCCGCCTTGCGCGAGTTCGACGCCGATGATGCGATCGGTGCGATCGTGATCACGGGCAGCGAGAAAGCGTTCGCGGCCGGCGCCGACATCGGCATGATGTCGACCTACACCTATATGGACGTCTATAAAGGCGACTACATCACGCGCAACTGGGAAGCGGTGCGCTCCATCCGCAAGCCGATCATTGCCGCAGTGGCAGGCTTCGCGCTGGGCGGCGGCTGCGAGTTGGCGATGATGTGCGACATCATTTTCGCCGCCGATACGGCAAAGTTCGGCCAGCCGGAGATCAAGCTCGGCATCATGCCGGGCGCCGGCGGCACACAGCGGCTGCCGCGCGCCGTCTCAAAGGCAAAAGCGATGGACCTCTGCCTGACCGCGCGTTTCATGGATGCCGCGGAGGCCGAGCGTGCCGGACTCGTCTCGCGCGTTATTCCCGCCGCATCGCTGATTGACGAGTCGATCGCTGCCGCCGCGACGATCGCCGAATTCCCGCTGCCGGCGGTGATGATGGTGAAGGAGTCGGTCAACCGCGCATATGAAACGACGCTCGCGGAAGGCGTGCATTTCGAGCGTCGCCTGTTCCATTCGCTCTTCGCGACTGAAGATCAGAAGGAAGGGATGGCCGCCTTCGTGGAGAAGCGCAAACCTGTTTTCAAACACCGTTAATACGTTTGTCAAAATAACGCTTGCAAGGCTGGGTGCGGCTCGCTAGAATCTCGCTCTTTCGTGCTCCGGAGAACGGGGCGCGGGAGGCGGGAGAGCCAGCAATGGCGGGGGTTTGCGGTACGTCGGGCAGGTCCGGAAAGTTGGAAAAA
>DASPZL010000035.1:0-5288 GCA_035636295.1 Paraburkholderia sp. | reverse complement strand
CGCCGCCGTATCCACGCCGGCGATGATCTGCGCGATACGCCGCACGTTGTCAGCGTAATCGGTGACGACAATCGTATTGTTGGCCGGGTAGGCCGCTACGGTGTTGTTCGGCGAGATCAGCGGACGCAGTACCGGCAGCAGGTTGTTGGCCGATTCATTCTTCAGCACAAACACCTGCGTGACCACCTGGTCGCCGCGCGCGCTGGGCGCATTGCCGACGTAGGTCGGCACGCCCTGCAGTTTGGCGTCGGCCTCGGGCACGACTTTCAACACGCCGTGGTCCTGCACCAGCGCGAAACCCTGCATGCGCAAAGCCGACTGCAAGGTCTTCAGCGCCTGATCCTCAGGCACCGCATTTTCCGACACGAGATTCAACTGACCTTTCACGCGGGGGTCGACGATGATCGTTTTGCCCGTTGCCGCGCCGATCGCCTTTGCCACCTGGTCGATGTCGGCGTTCACGAAATTGAGTGTCACCTGCGCCTGTGCTGTCTGCGCGGTGATCAATCCAGCCACCAGCAGCGCCGTTGCGACACGACGCAAAGCCATACGATTTCTTTTCATGGAATAGGGTATCGATGCCGACGGCCGCAGCCGTCGACGGTCATGCCGTGCGGACATAGGTGCAGGCCGCCGCCCTGTCGGTCTGCGCGCCGGCTTCGTGGGCGATCGTCGCCCCGGATGCCGACCGTCCGATGTCCGAAAAAAATGAACAGTAACAGTTTTTCATGTCGGATTTGTCACAAAACAAACTCCGCGGTGAGATTCCTCTAAAGACCGTCGCCTGTCGTCAAGCAATTGAAAGCCAATGGATTGCGCTGCGGCGAGCCGCAAGAGCGCCTCTTTTTTCGCCGGCTTATGTCGGTTAGCCAACTTGACGCGTCTCGGCCTGCCGGTATGATACGAGCCGTTCGAGCCGCTGGTAGCATGTTGCCGACGGGGTTTTCCCCGATGCCCGGCAAAAAACCCGACCCGCGGGCCTCGGCGGCTTCCAGTGGCTGAAGTATGGCCGATGAACCGCCTTACCAAACCTTACCCTTGCCTTTTGTTTAGTGGTCTTGACTGATGAAACGCGCCTTGGTCACCGTCGCCGTAGGACTTGCCGTGCTGGCCGCAGCAGGGCAGGCACGCGCCGATTGCTTCGACGAGGCGGCAAAATATCAGAAGGTCAATCCGCTGATCCTTCGCGCCATTGCCTGGCAGGAGTCGCACAACCGGCCGGACGCGCAGCATAAGAACGCCAACGGCTCGACCGACTACGGCGTGATGCAGATCAATTCGATTCATCTGCCCACGCTCGCTCAGTACGGCATCTCGCAAGGCACGCTAATGGAGCCGTGCAAGAATGTTTATATCGCGGCATGGCATCTGCGCCGCCAGATGAACAAATACGGCAACACCTGGCAGGCAATCGGCGCGTACCACTCCGAGACGCCGGCGCTGCGCGACAAGTACTCACAGCAGATCGCCGCGATCCTGCGCAAGTGGAATCTGATGCCGGCTGCGCGCTGAGCGGTTTTTTCCTTGGCGCGCTGATCCGCGCTCATTGGCTCTTTTCTCGCGCAAGCGTCCGGCCCCAAGCTTCTGATCGTGGCCCGAGCCGGCTTTCCGACCCTGCCCGTCACGCGGGCGTTGCCCGTTTGATGCACAATGCGGCTTCGTGCTGCCGTCGAGGCTCGTCCGTTGTTGCAGCCCAGTCATGCGGCCCCAAGCCCGGCACGCCTTCCAATCCTCTCGTTTTTCTGTACTACGATGAACCAGCCGCTACTGCCCGTCACCGTGCTCTCCGGTTTTCTGGGCGCCGGCAAGACTACGCTCCTGAATCACATCCTCGCGAATCGGGCCGGTTTGCGCGTGGCGGTGATCGTCAACGACCTGGCCGCCGTCAATATCGACGCCACCTTTGTGCGCGATGCCGCCGCGCTTTCGCATGTCGAGGAGCAGCTCGTCGAACTGTCGAACGGCTGCATCTGCTGCACGCTGCGCGACGACCTGCTGATCGAGATCAAGCGTCTTGCGGCGGAAAAACGCTTCGACGCGATCCTGATCGAGTCGACCGGAGTGGCCGAGCCCATGCCGATCGCCGAAACCTTCACGTTCGTCGACGATGACGGCACGTCGCTATCCGACGTCGCGCGGCTCGATACGATGGTGACCGTGGTCGATGCATTCAACTTTCTGCGCGATTACGGTTCGGCCGACGCGCTCGCCGAGCGCGGCATCGCCGCGACCGAGGAGGACGATCGCACGCTGGTCGAATTGCTGATCGAGCAGATCGAATTCTGCGACGTGCTGGTGGTGAACAAAGCCGACCTGGTAAGCGCGGACGAACTCACCCGCCTGCAACGCATCCTCGCCCGGATCAACCCGCGCGCGGTGCAAGTGGTGAGCCGGTTCGGCGAAGTGCCGCTTGCCGAGGTGCTGAACACCGGCCGTTTCGATTTCGACGAGGCGTCGAGCGCGCCGGGGTGGCTGGCGTCGCTCAATCATGAACATGACCACGAGCACGGCCATGCTCATCACGGTGAAGCCGACGAATTCGGCATCGGCAATTTCATTTACCGGGCGCGCCGGCCGTTTCACCCCGAGCGCTTGTGGGCGCTGCTGCATCAGGAGTGGAAGGGCGTGTTGCGCAGCAAAGGCTTCTTCTGGCTCGCCACGCGTAACGACATCGCCGGTTCGCTGTCGCAGGCCGGCGGCGCTTGCCGGCACGGTCCGGCGGGCATGTGGTGGGCCGCTCAGGACCGCAGCGAATGGCCGGACGGCGACGACGAACTGGCCGCCGAAATTGCCGCCGACTGGTACGGCGACCCGGACGATCTGACGATCGGCGATCGTCGCCAGGAACTGGTGATGATCGGTGTGGACATCGATCCGGCCGTGTGGACCGCGAGGTTCGACGCGTGCCTGCTAACCGATGACGAATACGTGCTGGGGCCGCAGGGGTGGCAGCAGTTCACCGATCCGTTCCCGGCGTGGGACTTCGACGAAGACGATCACGACCACGATCATCACGACCACGACGGCCATGGCCACGGCGAGATTGTGCATCGTCACGACTGAGCGCTCTTGAAGCGCCGTCGCCCTGATTAGCCGCGCGAGGCGTCGCGGCTAATCAACTCCACGCAACAATCGCGGACGAAAAAAAACCCGCCGTTGGCGGGTGTCAACTGCCAGGCAGTAATCTGCTTAGCGCTTGTTGACTGCATCCTTGAACGCCTTACCAGCCGTGAACTTGACGGTCTTGGCGGCCGGGATCTTGATAGTCTCGCCGGTCTTGGGATTACGACCCGTACGTGCTGCGCGCTTGCCCGAACCGAAGCTGCCGAAGCCGATCAACTGGACCGCGTCACCCTTCGACACAGACTTCTTGATCACTTCAAGCAACGTGTCCAGCGTCTCACCGGTTTGAGCCTTGCTGGCGCCCGTCTGTCCTGCGACGGCGTCGATCAGTTCCTGTTTGTTCATTAAGGTTCCTTTCTGAGTTTAGGTTGACACGAACAGCGCGAACGCGCCGATTATACGTGCGCGGGCCGCGCCGTCGAGCAGCTGCGGCTCCGGATCCCCTCCGGACCATTAGCGCCGGACAAATGACCGTCCGTCGGCCGTGCTGCCGCTCCCTTCGCGGCGCTTGCTATGATAGCGCAGCGCAAACCCAATCAGGATAAGGGTTTCGAAGAATTAAGCGGTCCCAGGGCCGTTACAGCAAGGAAACCGCTCTTTTTGTTGTTCAAAGGCCCCAATCGAGGCCTGAAACCCAGCATGGACGGGGCTTGGCGTTGGTTTTTGCCAACGTTCGGCGCGTCTTTTTCGCCGTCCGGCGAGCTACGCGCGCTGGCGGTAACGATTGATCCGCTCTTTCGAGCGTCATTTTTCGCCGCGCATGACCGACCCGCTGATCCCCGCCGTCCTCGCGTTTCGCGACAACGGCACACCTTTTTCACCGCTCTACGACGACATCTATCACAGCGCCGTCGGCAGTCTCGAACAGGCTCGCTACGTTTTTCTGCGCGGCAATTCGCTGCCGGAGCGGTGGCGGGACCGCCGCATTTTCACCGTGCTCGAGACCGGCTTCGGCATGGGCATCAACTTTCTGATGACCTGGGCCGCGTGGCGCGCCGATCCGTCACGCTGCGAGCGGCTGCACTTCGTGTCGACCGAAAAGCACCCGTTTACCCTGGCCGATTTGCGCAGCGTGTACGCCGTGACGATTTCCGATCCGTCGATCGCGGCGCTGGCGGAAACGCTTGCGAGTGCATGGCCGATGCTCGTGCCCGGCACGCACCGGCTCGAATTCGAAGGCGGCCAGATCATCCTCACGCTCGTGTTCGGCGATGCGCTGGAGACGCTGCCGGCCTTGAGGCTGCGCGCCGACGCGTTTTACCTCGACGGCTTCGCGCCGGCCAGGAATCCCGAACTCTGGACCCCCGCGATTTTCAAGGCGCTCGCGCGCGTAGCGGGCGAGGGCGCCACGTTTGCCACCTACAGCAGTGCCGGTGAGATCAAGCGCGCGCTGACGCAATGCGGCTTTGTGTACCAAAAAATCGCCGGCTTCGGCTGGAAGCGGGCGATGCTGGCCGGCCACTTCGCGCCGCGCTGGCGCGTGCGCCGCCATGAGCCGCCCGCGCCGCTCATGGTCCACGAACGACATGCGATCGTGATCGGCGCGGGGCTCGCCGGCTGTGCCGTGATCGAACGGCTCGCGGCGCGCGGCTGGCGCGTCACGTCGCTGGAGCGGCATGGGTCGGTCGCGCAAGACGCGTCGGGCAATCCGGCCGGCGTGTTCCATCCAATGATCTCGCGCGACGACAGTGTCGCTTCGCGCGTGACGCGCGCCGGCTTTCTATACACGCTCGGGCGCTGGGCCGCGCTCGAACGGCTCGGTCATGAGCCGTTACGCAGTGGCCGAGGCCTGTTGCAAATCGCCGCGGACGACGAAGAAGCCCGCTCGATCAACAAGGCGATCGCCGCGTTCGGCTATCCGTCCGAGTATGTGACGCCGGTCGGGTCGAGCGAAGCGCAAACCCTCGCCGGCGTACCGCTCGCGCGCGGCGGCTGGTTCTTTCCGGACGGCGGCTGGATCGACCCCGCGTCGCTGTGCGCCGCGCAATGCGCCGCGGCCGGCAGCTTGCTCGAACGGCGCTTCGGCATTGACGTCGCGCGGATCGAGCGGTCCGGCAATCAATGGACAGTGTTCGACACGGCGGGCCAAGCCATTGCCCGCGCGCCCGTGGTGGTGGTGGCGAGCGCCCACGACGCCGCGCGCATCGCCGGTTTGCGGCACGCGC
>DASPZL010000034.1:0-21354 GCA_035636295.1 Paraburkholderia sp. | reverse complement strand
AGCGGAGGCGCGATGACCGATCTGTCTTTGCCCCTGCAAAACGCGCCTGATTCGTCCACGCTTCAGCGTCACGCGCCGCTGCGCAAGTTCTGGTTCGACGACGTCCCGCCGCGCGAAAGCATCGCAGACGAACGCCGTTACCGGCAGGAACGGCTCGCCGTGGCGTTTCGTCTGTTCGCGCGTTACGGCTTCGATCAGGGGCTCGCCGGCCATATCACCGCGCGCGATCCCGAGTGGCCCGATCACTTCTGGGTCAATCCGTTCGGCAAGCATTTCAGCCGCATTCGCGTGTCCGATCTGCTGCTGGTGAATGCGCAAGGCGAGATCGTGGTCGGGGAGGGGCCGGTGAATCAGGCGGCCTTCGCGATTCACGCGGCGATTCACGAGGCGCGCCCGGACGTGATCGCGGCGGCGCACACGCATTCGCTTTACGGCAAGGCGTGGTCGACGCTCGGCCGCACGCTCGATCCGCTCACGCAGGACTCGTGCGCGTTCTATCAGGACCACGCGTTATTCGACGACTTCCGCGGCGTCGTGCTCGATACCGATGAGGGCGCGCGCATCGCGGCGGCGCTCGGCGAGCGCCGCGCGGTGATCCTGAAGAATCACGGCATTCTCACGGCGGGCCCGAGCGTCGAGGCCGCGGCGTGGTGGTACATCGCGCTCGACAACGCCTGCCATGCGCAACTGCTCGCGCAAGCCGCCGGCACGCCGCAAGCGATTCCGCACGACGTCGCCACGCTCACCCACGAGCAGGTGGGCCGCCCGGGCGGCGCGCTGTTTGCGTTCCAGAGCCTGCTGGAAGGGCTGGTTGAAGCCGAGCCCGACGTCCTCACCTGAACTTTCCACTCGATGACCCAACGTACCGATTCGCCGGTTTCGCTCCGGCGCCGCCGGCTCATGTCCGCGCTGCCGGCCGCGGCATGGCTCACCGCAAGCACCGGCCTGATCTCCAAAGCAGCCGCCGCCGCAAGCGCCGTCCCCGCGGCCAACGACAAAGCCGAGCCAGGCATCGACCTGAGCAAAGTCCGCTTGCGCGTCGCGACCTACAAAGGCGGCGACGCCACGCTGCTGAAAACCGCGGGCCTCGCCGACACGCCGTACACGATCGACTGGTCCGAGTTCCAGTCCGGCAACGCGATGGTCGAAGCGATGAACGGCGGCGCGCTCGATATCGCGTCGGGCAGCGAGATTCCACCGATTTTCGCGCGGTTGCAAAACGCGCAGATCCGCGTGATCGCCGTCTATAAGGACGACGTCAACAACCAGGTCGTGCTGGTGCCGAAAGGCTCGGCGATCCGCTCGATCGCCGATCTGAAGGGCAAGCGCGTCGGCTATCTGCGCGCGACCACCACGCATTACTACCTGCTGCGCATGCTCGAAGAAGCGGGGCTGTCGTTCAACGATATTCAGGCGACCTCGCTCGCGCCGCGCGACGGCTTCGCCGCCTTCAACGCCGGTTCGCTCGACGCGTGGGCGATCTATGGCTACAACGTGCCGCTCGCGATTTCGCAAGCGGGCGCGCGCGTGCTGAAAAACGCCAACGGCTATCTGTCCGGCAATTACCTGTATTACGGCTACCCGGCGGCGCTTGCCGATCCGCAGCGGCGGGCGGCGTCCGCGGATCTGCTGGTGCGGCTGCAGCGTGCGTGTCATTGGTTCGGCCTGCATCAGGACGCGTACGCGAAGGTCTTGTCCGCCGAATTGCGCGTGCCGGAAGAGGCGATCCTCTCGTTGTACCGCAACCAGAGCCAGGCGCGCCGCGTCACCGGCGTCACGGCGGCGGACATCGCGAGCGAACAGCAGGTGGCCGACACCTTCGCGCGCGCCGCCGTGATCGAGCGGCGTGTCGATGTTGCACCGATGTGGACCGACACTTTCAACGCGGCGCTCGCTCGCGGTGCGTGAATACGTCACCGCGCCTAATCTTCTGAACTATTCTTTCTAATCATCGATGACTCAAATTTCGAGGCCGGACCGGTTGCGCGCGTTCGTCGGCCGGATTGCATCGCTCGTCGACGAAGCGGGGCCTGAAGCGCATCTGCTCGAAGCCGGCGGCGCTGCGCTGCGCGAGTTGATCGCACATGACGACTGGCTGCCCGACGCCTTCGCGCAACCCGATCCCGAGCGCTACCAGCAGTTCCTGTTGCATGCCGATTCGCGGCAGCGCTTTTCAATCGTCAGTTTTGTGTGGGGGCCGGGCCAGTCGACGCCGGTCCACGATCACACCGTATGGGGTTTGATCGGCGTGCTGCGTGGCGCGGAAATTGCGCACGCATACCGCATCGCCGCGGACGGCGCGCTGGTGGAAGACGGGGCGGCAAGGCGCCTTGACGCCGGCACGGTGGATGCAGTGTCGCCACGCATCGGCGATATTCATCGCGTGAGCAACGCATTTGGTGACCGTACGTCGATCAGCGTTCACGTGTACGGTGGAAACATCGGCGCGGTGACGCGTTCGGTGTATCCGGCCGGCGGTGGACGCAAGGCATTTATCTCCGGCTACTCGAACGACGTGTTGCCGAATATCTGGAATGTTTCGAAGGAGTCCCTGATCTCATGAGTTTCGTTAAAGAGTTCCGTACCCGATCATTCGAAGACGTGCGCCGTGCACTGTTCGAACGCGAGGAAATCGCGCTCGTCGACGTGCGTGAGGAAGATCCGCACGCACGCAGTCATCCGTTGTTTGCTGCCAATCTGTCATTGTCGCGGCTCGAACTGGAAGCGCCCGTGCGCTTGCCGCGCCTCGCGGTGCCGATCGTCGTGCTCGACGGCGGCGAAGGCCTCGCCGAGCGCGCCGCGCGCCGTCTGGATGAGTTGGGTTATACCGATGTCACGCTGTTCGAAGGCGGCCTGCAAGGCTGGCGCAACGCCGGCGGCGAATTGTTCAAGGACGTCAACGTGCCGAGCAAGGCCTTCGGTGAACTGGTGGAAAGCAAGCGCCATACGCCGTCGATGACGGCGCCGCAGGTGCAGGCGCTGCTCGATCGCGAAGCCGACGTGGTGGTGCTCGACGCGCGCCGCTTCGACGAGTACCAGACCATGAACATTCCCGGCAGCATCAGCGTGCCGGGCGCCGAACTGGCGTTGCGCGCGCGGCAGCTCGCGCCGAATCCGGCCACGCGCATCATCGTCAATTGCGCGGGGCGTACGCGCAGCATCATCGGCGCGCAGTCGCTGATCAATGCGGGCGTGCCGAATCCGGTCGCGGCGCTGCGTAACGGCACGATCGGCTGGACACTGGCCGGTCAGCCGCTCGCGCACGGCAGTTCGCGCCGTTTCGATCCGGTGCTCGACGACACGCTTCGTCTCGCCGCCGCCGACGCCGCGCGCGAGGTGGCCGAGCGCGCGCGAGTGGGCCGCACGTCGCGCGACGAAGCACGCCGCTGGGCCGACGAAGCGGTGCGCACGGTCTATCGCTTCGACGTGCGCACGCAGGAAGAGTACGAAGCGGGCCACGTGCCCGGCTTTCACAGCGTTCCGGGCGGTCAGCTGGTGCAGGAAACCGACATGTTCGCGCCGGTGCGCGGCGCGCGCGTGATCCTCGCGGACAGCGACGGCGTGCGCGCGAACATGACCGCGTCGTGGCTCGCGCAGATGAACATCGAGGTGTACGTGGTGGACGGTTTGACCGCCGCGGACTTCGCCGAAAAGGGCGCGGCGGCGCCCGCTGCCCGCCATGCGCCCACGCCGCCCGCCGTCGACGAGATCGCGCCGGCCGAACTGGTCACGCTTTTGCAATCGCCCGGCACCGTCGTGCTGGATTTCACGACCAGCGCGAATTATGTGAAGCGGCACATTCCCGGTGCGTGGTTCGTGATGCGCAGTCAACTCGAGACGGCCTTGCGCGACAAGCTGCCCGACGCGCGACGTTATGTGGTGACCTGCGGCAGCAGCCTGCTCGCGCGTTTCGCGGCGCCCGAACTGGCGGCGTTGACGGACAAACCGGTGCAGGTGCTGAGCGGCGGCACGAGCGCGTGGATCGAAGCGGGCCTGCCGGTCGAAAGCGGTGAGGCGCGGCTCGCGTCGCCGCGTATCGACCGTTATCGGCGTCCTTACGAGGGAACCGATAACGCGCGCGAAGCGATGAACGCGTATCTGGAGTGGGAGTATGGTCTCGTCGAGCAACTCGGGCGCGACGGCACGCATGGTTTTCACGTGATCTGACTCGCCTGTTCGCTTGAGCGGGGCAGGCGAGGAGGCGAGCGGTTCAGGCCGCGCGCCGCGCGCGCGTGTCCTTGAATTGCCGCTCGATGGCCGCGCCGAACCGCTCGACCGGCTGTTGCAGTTTGCCGAGCACGCGCGGATGCACGAGCCAGATATCGATGAGCGGCTTGAAATCGCTGACCGATACGATATCGAGGGTATCGGCATGAGCGCTTGCATGCAGCAGCGGCAAGGGCACGAGACCGAGACCGTTGCCGTCCGCGACGAGTTGCAATTGCAGTTCGGTGCCGAGCGTTTCGAGGTTCAGCTTGAGCGCGAGCCCGAGGCCCGTCAGCGCGCGCTGCAGGCCGTCGCGGAAACCGCAGCCATCCGGATTCAGCACCCACCCGATCGACTGGCATTCCGCCAGCGTATGCGCGCGCTTTTTCAGCATGCCTTTTTGCGCGACCACCGCCAGTTTGATGCGGCCGAGCGAGCGGGCCGACAGCGTGTCGTCGAAAGTCTTGTTGCTGGGCAGCAGGATCGCGGCGGCGTCGAGTTCGCCCTGTTCGACCCGTTGCAGCAACTGGCTGCCCCAACCGCTCGACGCGCGCGCCTGCAAATCGGGGTAGGCCGCTTTCAGGCCGCGCATCGCGTCGCTGAGCGCGATGTCGGCAATGGTCTGCGCGACGCCGAGACGCAGCGTGCCGACCGGCGGCGTATCGGTCGCGACGAGTTCGCGCAGCACGTCGAGCTCGCGCTGGATCACACGGCATTGTTCATAGACGACGCGCCCCGTGGCAGTCGCTTTCAGCGGACGCGTATTGCGATCGAGCAGTTCGACGCCGAGCGCCTCCTCGAAATTCTGCAGGCGGCGCGTGATCGCCGGTTGCGTGAGGCCGAGCGAGAGCGCCGCCTGTTGCAGCGACTGACAGCGAATGACGGTGACGTAGGCGTCGATTTCGTCGATCTTCATGATGAGCGATGGCGTGGCGGCGGCGCGAAAATGAAAGTGTGCGCACGAATCCGTGCGCTCGATGATACCTGTATCGGTGCGCCGGCAAGCCTCGTCATTCGATAAAAATTTGCATATTTGCTTAGAAGAATAATGCGTTTGTCTTATACAGAAGCGTGCCTTATCGTCGATGACAAATCACTTCGATGCCATGACGTAAGCGCCGCTATGACGATTTCCCGTTCTTCGTTCCCAATCTCATCCGTCCTGCAACACCTGTTAGCCAGACTGCCTGGCATCGCAACGCTGGCGGTCTCCGCCATGCTGTGCGCGGCGCCTTCTCATGCCGCTGATTTGCCGGTGCTCAAGGTCGGCGACCAGTCCTTGCAAACGCGCGGCATTCTCGAAGCGTCCGGTCAACTCAAAGACCTGCCGTACAAGATCGAGTGGTTCAACTTCCCGGCGGCGCAACCGCTCGGCGAAGCGTTGAATGCGGGGGCCGTCGATGTCGGCGGCTTGGGCGACGCGCCACTCGTGTTCGCGCTCGCTGCCGGCGCGCGGGTGCGCGCGGTCGCGGCGACCCGCTCGACGCCGCTGGATCTGGCGATCGTGGTCGGCGAACATTCACCGTTGACCGACGCGGCGAGCCTGAAGGGCAAGCGCATTGCCACGACGCGCGGCTCGATCGGCCACTATCTCGCGCTTGCGGCATTGAAAAAGGCCGACGTGCCGCTCGCCGACGTCACCTTCGTATTCCTCGCGCCCGCCGATGCCAAGGCGGCGCTCGCGTCGGGCAGCGTCGACGCGTGGTCCGTGTGGGACCCGTACACCGCGCTCGGCGAAGCGCGCGATCACGACCGCATCATCGCCAACGGCGTCGGCCTGTCGGAAGGGCTCAGCTATCAGGTGGCGACCGAACGCGCGATCGCGGAGAAGCGCGCGCAACTCGCCGACTTCCTGAAGCGTGTGGCAATCGGCCAGCGCTGGGCGCTCTCGCATCCCGACGAAGTGGCGGCGATGCAATCGCGCGTCACGGGCCTGCCGACCGACGTATTGAAGACCGTCTATCAGCGCGGCCAGGTGCATCCGGTGGCAATCGACGACAGCGTCGTCGCCGCGCAGCAGCGCACCGCTGATACGTACGAAGCCGCCAACGTGATCCGCGCGCATCTGGACGTGCGCACGAGTTTCGATCGCGGCTTCCCCTTGCCATGAAGCCGTTGACGTTCTTGACGCCCTCGATGCCCTTGCCGCTGCCAGCCGGAGTCCCCGTATGAGTGCCCCGATTGCCGACAGCGCAGTGACCCGCCGTCATCCACCGCTCGACAGCGATGCCTTCGACGCATTGCTCGCGCAACTCGCGAGCGAGTTCGCCGCGAGCGCCGCGCGCTACGACCGTACGGCGGAATTTCCGCATGCCAACCTCGCGCGCTTGCACGAATTCGATCTGCTCTCGCTGACGGTGCCCGCCTCGCTCGGCGGCGCGGGCGCGAGCTTGCCGCAAGCGTTGAAAGTGGTGCGCGCGGTGGCGCGCGGGGAGCCGTCCACGGCGCTCGTGCTGGTGATGCAGTATCTGTTTCATCATCGCTTGCAGGGCAATGCGCATTGGCCCGTCGAACTGCGTGAACGCGTCGCGCGTGAAGCGGTGCGCGATGGCGCGCTGATCAACTCGCTGCGGGTCGAACCCGAACTCGGCACGCCGGCGCGCGGCGGTTTGCCGTCGACGATCGCGAAGCGCAGCGCCGATGGCTGGATTATCGACGGCAGCAAGCTGTATTCGACCGGCAGTCCCGGCCTCACATGGCTCGCGGTGTGGGCGCGCAGCGACGAGACGCCGCCGCGCGTCGGCGTATGGCTCGTGCATCGCGATGCGCCCGGCGTGCGCGTCGGCAGCGAGTGGAATCATCTCGGCATGCGCGCCACCGGCAGTCACGAGTTGGTGTTCGACAACGTGTTCGTGCCGGCCGCGCACGCGGTGGACGTGCATCCGCCGGGCGAGCCGGGCGCCGGGCTCGATGCGCTCGGCTTCGCGTGGATGAGCGTGCTGTTGCCGGCGGTTTATGACGGCGTCGCGCGGGCCGCGCGCGACTGGTTCGCGCGCTGGGCCGCCGAGCGCAAGCCCGGCAACCTCGGCGCGCCGCTCGCGAGCCTGCCCGCGTTCGAGCAAACGCTCGGCCGCATCGACGCGCTGCTCTTCAACAACCGCGTATTGCTCGACGCTGGCGCGCACGCGAAACACATGACACTCGACGAAGCGCCGTTCGTCAAATACACGGTGACGAATCAGTCGATCGAGGCGGTGCAACTGGCGGTGGAGGCGAGCGGCAATCCCGGCCTCAGCCGCGACAATCCGCTCGAGCGCCATTACCGCGACGTGCTGTGCGCGCGGATTCATACGCCGCAAAACGATTCGGTGCTGCAGGGCGCGGGTCGCGCGGGCTTCGCTGGCTTCATGCGCGGATAAGGGAAGCGCTCCCGGCTGGGGCGCAACGCCGTGGCCGTCGTCGAACAGAAATCATCTGCAAATTCGGTGTAAACGCGCTCTCGTCTAAAGCGTCCAATCCGTTTAGATTAGTTGCACTTGGAAGGCTTATCGAGGGACCAGGGCGGCCAACAAGCAGCGGTTTGCCATTCCGGCGATGGCGCAAGGTCAGAGGCCAAGGTCTCTCACCGCTTCGTCCGGAACCAGACCGCTGCGCGTCGTCCGTGGTGCTTCGTGGCTGGTGGCTCGCGTGCCGCTTTGTCTTTACGGTTGATTCTATCGACCGATCTGGCGGCGCGTTGCACAGCGCCGCCTTTTTGCTTTTCAAGCCATCCCACTTCATTTCGAGCCAGGTCGCGCGATGGCCCACCGCCGTCTTGCGGGCTCTCGCTCGCGGTTTTTTCCGTGTGCGGTTATCCTGTAGCAGCCTAAGGAAGTGCCCTTGGGGCACGCCCCGAAGGAAGCCCCCTTGGGGGGGCACTACACAACGGGATGCGGGCGCGTAGCCGGCTCGCATCCATACAGGAAACTCGCTGTGAGCCTCAAACTGCTTACTGTCGCCATGCTGGCAGGGTCGATTGCACTGACCGGCTGCGACGAACAACAGAGCGACCGCGCCGTGCAAAAACTCAAGGAATTGTTCAACGCCGTCAAACCGGATGCGCTCCTGCTCAAGAACATGACGCCGGGCGTCACGACCGAGGCGCAGATTCGCGACCAGATGGGCAAGCCGGAAACCGAGCGCACGTTCACCGACGGTTCGAAGCGCTTCGAATATCCGCGCGGCCCGCAAGGGCTGAACACGTACATGGTCGACATCGACCGTGACGGCAAACTGCAAGCGATCACGCAGGTGCTGACCGCCGCCAATTTCGCCAGGATCCGCATCGGCATGAGCGAGGACGAAGTGCGCCGCCTGCTCGGCAAGCCGGGCGAGGTCGCGGTGTTCCCGCTGAAGCCGGAAACCGTGTGGAGCTGGAAGTGGCGCGAGGGCGGCGTGACGGAAGAAGGCATTTTCAACGTCCACTTCGACCAGTATCAGAAGGTGTACACCACGTCGCGTTCGGACGTGGTGCGTGGGCGATAGACGATAGAAGACGGGGGTAAGAATGATACGTCGACGTCGGTACAGCCGGATTGGGCTGGTATTGGGGGGCGGCGCCGCGCGCGGCTGGGCGCATATCGGCGCGATTCGCGCACTGCACGAGGCCGGCATCAAGCCCGACGTGGTGTGCGGCACGTCGATCGGCGCGCTGGTGGGCGCGGTCTACGCGAACGGCGATCTGGACTGGCTCGAGGAATGGGTGTCGCGCCTCACGTGGCAGACGGTGGTGCGGCTGCTCGATCTGCGCCTCTCGGGCGGCTTGCTCGGCGGGCGCAAGGTGATCCAGCTGTTCGCGGACAAATTCGCCGGCCGCTCGATCGCGCAGTTGAACATGCCGTTCGCGGCGGTCGCCACCGAACTCGATTCGGGCCGCGAAAGCTGGTTGCAGGACGGCAGCGTGGTGGACGCGGTACGCGCGTCGATTGCGATTCCGGGGATCTTCACGCCGGTGTGGCATAACGGCGTCTGGCTCGTGGATGGCGGCCTGAGCAATCCGGTGCCGGTTTCGGTGGCGCGCGGCATGCGGGCGGACTGCGTGATCGCCGTCGATCTGAACAACGACATTCTGAATGGCCGGGACTTCGGCGGCGCGGTGGTCGACACGCCCGCACTCGATCCGAACGCGCCGCCGCCGGTCGCGCTGCGCCGCAACGGCAAGCCGTGGCCGCGCTGGCTCGCGCCGGCCGACGCGCGCTTCACGACCGACGTGCGCGTGCCGCCCGCGCCGAGCGCGCGCGTGCCTTCCATGCTGAGTTCGATCGCGCAGAGCATCGACATCATGCAGGTGCGGATCACGCGCAGCCGCCTTGCCGGCGAACCGGCCGATATCCTGATTCAGCCGCGGCTGGGCGGGATGGGGATTTTCGACTTTCACCGCGCGGCGCCGGCGATCGAAGAGGGACGCGCGGCGGTCGAGCATATGCTGCCGGCGATCCGGGCGCGGCTGGGGCTTGAATAAAGGACTACGCCCTCATCACCCGTTGCCCGTAATTCTTCCTCGTGATCAGGAGGCGCATTTGGCGGAACACGCAAGTGACTTCTGAAGTGCATGGTCCATATATGAGTCGTAAATGGGGCTGGTGACTCGTATATGAACCAATCGGTCCGTTCGGGCCGCCGCCGATCCAGTTCGCCCAACGCTCCCGTCTATCGAAAAAGCGACCCGAAACTTGCTAAATCGCGGCGGCGCTGGTTGCGGGCATTGCGCCTTGCAACACCATACCGCCCGCAATATCAAGCGCTGCAAGCCCCCGTCACCGCCATTGCACGCTTTGGTGCATCGCAACAAAACTCCCGCCCGCCTTTGAGAATTTAATTTTCGCTTGCGAGACTCCGCGCCATGCTACGACGAGCCGGCAAGCAGCAAGCCGATGCCGTCCGTGACATCCTCAACAAACCTGGATGGAGACACGCGTGTTCCTTTACGGCTTTGGTCCGGTGTTGCTCGCCGGCACGATCCAGACGATCGAGCTGTCCGTCCTCTCGCTGGCGGCCGCCGTGCTGCTCGGCCTCGCGGGCGCGGCGGCGAAACTCTCGTTCAACCGCCCGCTGCGGGCGCTCGCCACCGGCTATACGACGCTGATCCGCTCGGTGCCCGACCTCGTGCTGATGCTGCTGCTGTTCTACAGCATCCAGATCGCGGTCAACAATCTCACCGACGCGCTTGCTCTGCCGCAGTTCGATATCGATCCGTTCGTGGCCGGCGTGCTGACGCTCGGCTTCATCTACGGCGCGTATTTCACCGAGACCTTCCGCGGTGCGTTTCTCGCGGTGCCGCGCGGCCAGCTGGAAGCGGGCAGCGCCTACGGCATGAGCGGCGCGCGCGTGTTCACGCGCATCCTGTTTCCGCAGATGATGCGTTTCGCGCTGCCCGGCATCGGCAACAACTGGCAGGTGCTGGTGAAGGCCACGGCGCTGGTGTCGATCATCGGTCTCGCGGACGTGGTCAAAGCCGCGCAGGACGCCGGCAAAAGCACCTTCAACATGTTCTTCTTCATCCTGGTCGCCGCGCTGATCTATCTGGCGATCACCACCGTATCGAATCTCGCGCTGATCTGGCTGGAACGGCGCTATTCGATCGGCGTGCGGCACGCGGAGCTCTGAGCACCCATGATCGATATCCTCAATCAATTCTGGCGCGCGTTCCTGTACTGGGACGGTCAGCGTATCTCGGGCCTCGCGGTCACGCTGTGGCTGCTGGTGGCGTCGGTCGGGATCGGCTTTGTGATGGCGATTCCGCTCGCGGTGGCGCGCGTTTCGAAGAAGCGCTGGCTGTCGACGCCGGTGCGTCTCTACACCTACGTGTTTCGCGGCACGCCGCTGTACGTGCAATTGCTGCTGATCTACACCGGCATGTACAGCCTCGAATTCGTGCGCTCGCATCAATTGCTCGACGCGTTTTTTCGCAGCGGTTTTCACTGCGCGATTCTCGCCTTCGCGTTGAACACCTGCGCCTACACCACCGAGATTTTCGCCGGCGCGATCCGTTCGAGCTCGCATGGCGAAGTGGAAGCGGCGCGCGCCTACGGCATGAGCTGGTTCACGATGTACCGCCGCATTGTGATACCGTCCGCGCTGCGCCGGGCGCTGCCGTTGTACAGTAACGAAGTGATCCTGATGCTGCACGCCACCACGGTCGCGTTCACGGCCACGGTGCCGGACATCCTGAAGGTGGCGCGCGATGCGAATTCCGCCACCTATCAGTCGTTCGACGCGTTCGGCCTCGCGGCGCTGATTTACCTCGTGGTGTCGTTCGCGCTGGTGGCGCTGTTCCGCCGCGCGGAGCGTCACTGGCTGGGTTACCTGGCGGTGCGCACGCATTGATTGCACCGTGTTTGCATGAACGGCGCAACGCATGAGCGCCGTCACGAAGATTGATCCGTATTTTCAAAGGGAGAGCATCTTGCTCCACACGACTCAAACCGAAGCTTGCAAGCTCGCCGTTCAGGACATCCACAAGCGCTACGGCGACAACGAAGTGCTCAAGGGTGTCTCGCTGAACGCGAACAAGGGCGACGTGATCAGCATCATCGGCGCGAGCGGATCGGGCAAGAGCACCTTCCTGCGCTGCATCAATTTCCTCGAGCGGCCGAACGCCGGGCAGATCGTGGTCGACGGCGAGATGGTGAAGACCAAGGCCGACCGACACGGCAATCTCGAAGTCGCGGATCACAAGCAGCTGCAACGCATCCGCACCAAGCTCGCGATGGTGTTCCAGCACTTCAACTTGTGGGCGCACATGAACGTGATCGAGAACATC
The DNA here is from genome assembly GCA_035636295.1 of Paraburkholderia sp. Lineage (GTDB taxonomy): Bacteria > Pseudomonadota > Gammaproteobacteria > Burkholderiales > Burkholderiaceae > Paraburkholderia. Next base: position 9,407 of record DASPZL010000034.1, on the reverse strand, counting down.
GTCGAAGCGCCGATTCATGTGCTCGGCATGTCGCGTCGCGAGGCGGAAGAGCGGGCGCGCGAATATCTCGAGAAGGTCGGTCTCGCGCCGCGTCTGGAAAAACAGTATCCGTCGCATCTGTCCGGCGGTCAGCAGCAGCGCGTGGCGATTGCGCGCGCTTTGGCAATGAACCCCGACGTGATGCTGTTCGACGAGCCCACGTCCGCGCTCGACCCCGAACTGGTCGGCGAAGTGCTGAAGGTGATGCAGAAGCTCGCCGAAGAAGGCCGCACGATGATCGTCGTCACGCACGAAATGGGCTTCGCGCGCAATGTGTCGAATCACGTGATGTTCCTGCATCAAGGCCGCACCGAAGAAGAGGGCCTGCCCGCGGAAGTCCTCGCCACGCCGCGCAGCGAACGGCTCAAGCAGTTCCTCTCCGGCAGCCTGAAGTAACGCGCGGCTCACGCTGCGCGCTTCATCAAGCGATGGCCCGCACTTCCAATCCGGCTCGCACCACGCAGGTTGCAATCGTCGCGTTGCCGCCCGTGTCGATGTCTGGCGTCGGGCCGATTGTCGACGCGCTCAATCTCGCCAATGAAATCGACGGCCGCGCGCTGTACCGCGTGCAAGTGTGTTCGTGGGACGGCCGCGCGGTGCCGCTCTCGGGCGGCGCGCAATGGCCGGCCGATGCCGCGTTCGGCGATGCGATTTCCTGCGACTGGCTGATCGTCGTCAGCGAACGGTTTCAGCAATTCGCCGACTACCGGTTGTTTCTCGCCAGCCTGTCGCGCGTCGGGCAGCGTACGCCGCTTGTCACCGGCATTCATCATGGCGTCTGGTGGCTGGCGATGGCGGGGCAGTTGTCCGGCTATCGCGTGAGCGTCAACTGGGAAACCTATCAGCAGTTCTCCGAGCAGTTCGAACGCTCGATCGTCACGCAGCAGATCTTTGAAATCGACCGCGATCGCGCAACCTGCGCGGGCGGTCAGGCAACGGTCGACTTCATGCTGGCGATGGTTGGCCGCGATCATGGTCCCGAGCTGGCCGATCGGATTGCGGACACGCTCGGCGTGGGCGTGTTGCGCGCGGGCGAGGAACGGCAGCGCATTCCGTTCGTGACGGCGCCGGGCGAGCGCCATCCGCGTCTGAACGATGCGTTGCTGCTGATGGAAGCGAATATCGAAGACCCGCTCACGACCGATGAAATCGCGGGACTCGTCGGCGTGTCGCGGCGTCAGCTGGAGCGGCTGTTTCGCCAGTATCTCGGCTCGATGCCGTCCAAATATTACCTGGGGCTGCGGCTTTCGAAAGCGCGCACGCAATTGCAGCGCACCAGCAAATCGGTGGTGCAGATCAGCCTCGCGTGCGGGTTTTCGTCGGCGGCGCACTTTTCGAATGCGTACCGCGAACGTTTTGGTGTCACACCGCGCGAGGATCGTCGTAACTGGATCGACAAACAGACCGGCGCGACCGGCGCGGCGGCCAGCGAGCCGCGGCCGGGTGCGCTGATCGAGCGGCCGGAATAGGCGGAATAGGCGGAATAAGCCCTACAAATCGCATGCCCGCGCGGAAGCTCATAGAAAGCGTCGCGTATGCGCAAGACGTATCGCGTGCGGTTTCCTACACTACCTGTATTACCTCTCACCTGTAACGAGGATTTGCCATGAACGACCTGACTGTGACACGCCAGACCTTCGACGAAGTCATGGTGCCGGTGTTTTCGCCCGCGCCCTTCGTGCCGGATCGCGGTCTCGGCTCGCGCGTCTGGGATACGCAAGGCCGCGACTATATCGACTTCGCCGGCGGCATTGCCGTCACCGCGCTCGGTCATGCGCATCCCGAGTTGCTGAAAGTGCTGCACGAGCAGGGCGGCAAGCTGTGGCACATCGGCAATGGCTACACCAACGAGCCGGTGCTGCGCCTCGCCAAACGTCTCGAAGACCTGACTTTCGCGGACCGTGCGTTCTTCGCCAACTCGGGCGCCGAAGCGAACGAAGCCGCGCTGAAGCTGGCGCGCCGGGTCGCATTCGAGCGTCACGGCGCGGACAAATTCGAAATCGTCTCGTTCACGCAGTCGTTCCATGGCCGCACGTTCTTCACCGTGAGCGTCGGCGGCCAGCCGAAGTATTCGGAAGGCTTCGGCCCGGTGCCCGAGGGCATCATCCATTTACCGTACAACGATATCGAAGCCGCGAAGAAAGCGATCGGCGCGAAGACCTGTGCGGTGATCGTCGAGCCGATCCAGGGCGAGGGCGGCGTGATCCCGGCCGATCCGGCGTTCCTCAAGGCGCTGCGCGAAGCCTGCGATCAGCACGGCGCACTGCTGATTTTTGACGAGGTACAAACGGGTGTGGGCCGCAGCGGCTATTTCTATGCGTATCAGGAAACGGGCGTCGCGCCGGACATTCTGACCACCGCGAAGGCGCTCGGCAACGGTTTCCCGATCGGCGCGATGCTGACCACCAACGAGCTGGCCGCGCATTTCAAGGTCGGCGTGCACGGCACGACGTATGGCGGCAATCCGCTGGGCTCGGCGATCGCCGAGAAGGTGGTCGAACTGGTCAGCGATCCGAAGTTGCTCGAAGGCGTGCGTGCGCGTAGCGAAACATTGAAGGGTCACCTCGCCAAGCTCAACGAGCGCTTTGGTTTGTTCAAGGAAGTGCGCGGCAAGGGTCTGCTGATCGGCGCGGAATTGACCGATGCGTTCAAGGGCCGCGCGAAAGATTTCGTCACCGCGGCGGGTCAGCACGGCGTGATCATGCTGATGGCGGGTCCGGACGTGCTGCGTTTCGTGCCGTCGCTGATCATGCCGCTCGACGACATGAACGAAGGCTTCGCGCGTCTCGCGAAGGCCATCGAGGAAATCGCCGGCGCGAAGGCCGAAGCGCCGTTGAAATAATCCACGTCATCATGCGTCACATTCAACAGGAACGATGATGCTCTTCGTACGCCCTAGCCGCCTCGCCGATCTCGATGCGCTCGAACACATGGCGCGCACCGCGCGACCGGTGCTGCATTCGCTGCCGCACGACCGGGGCGCGCTCGAAGCGCGCGTCGCGTTGTCGGAAGACTCGTTTCGCGCGGACGTCGATTTTCCGGGCGAGGAGTTCTATCTGTTCGTGCTCGAAGACCCGGAAAGCGGCAAGCTGATGGGCACGGCGAGCATCGTCGCCGCAGCTGGTTACTCGGACCCGTTCTACGCGTTTCGCAACGACGCGCTGATTCATGCGTCGCGCGAGCTGCACGTGAACCGCAAGATTCACGCGCTGACCATGTCGCATGAATTGACCGGCAAGAGCCGGCTGGCGGGCTACTACATCGACCCGTCGCTGCGTGGCGATGCGGCCGCGCATTTGATGTCGCGGGCGCGAATGATGTACATCGCCGCCAATCGCAAGCGTTTCACGCCCGAGGTGTTCTCGCTCTTGCTCGGCGTGACCGACGATGCGGGCGTGTCGCCGTTCTGGGAAGCGGTGGGGCGCAAGTTCTTCGGCCGCAACTTCGCCGACATCGAAATCGAATCGGGCGGCCGCAGCCGCACGTTCATCGCCGAGGTGATGCCGACCTATCCGATCTATGTGCCGCTGTTGCCGGAAGCGGCGCAACGCGTGCTCGGCGAGCCGGATTCGAAAGCGTTGCTCGCCTACGAGATCCATCTCGAGGAAGGTTTCGAGACCGACCGCTACGTCGATATTTTCGATGCAGGCCCGGTGCTGACCGCGCAAGTGGATCGCAGTGCGTGTGTGGCGCGCAATGAAACGCGAGTGGTCCGTGAAGCAGCAGCGGTCACAGACGGCGCGGCGTATCTGATCGCGCATAACGGCGCGGAGGGTGAATTCCGCTGCGTGCTCGGCGAACTGGCGGCACAGAAGCAAGCCGGCGCGCCGTTGTCTCACGCGGCGCGTGCCGCGCTCGGCGTCGAAGAGGGCGATACCGTGCGCTGCGTGCCACTGCACCAGCCGCATCGGCAAGAAACGGGAGACGCACAATGATCGTCGTTCGCGTTGTGCAACGAGGGGATGTGGACGCGCTCATGCGCCTTGCGCGGGAAACCGGCCCGGGCCTCACCACTTTTAAACCGGATCGCGATGCGCTCGCGGCGCGCGTCGAACGCGCGCGCCGCACGATGGAAGACAAAGCCGCGCCGCACGAGGCGGGCTACTTCTTCGTGATGGAAGACACCGACACGGGCGATGTGGCCGGCGTCTGCGGAATCGAAACAGCGGTTGGCCTGCAGCAGCCGTTTTACAACTATCGCGTGAGCACGGTGGTACACGCGAGCCAGGATCTTGGCATCTGGACGCGCATGCGCGCGCTGAACATTTCGCACGACCTCACGGGTTACGCCGAGGTGTGCTCGCTGTTCCTGAGCCCGCGTTACCGCGCGAGCGGCGTCGGCGGCTTGCTGTCGCGTTCGCGCTTCATGTTTCTCGCGCAGTTTCGCGAGCGCTTTCCGCAGCGTTTATGCGCGGAATTGCGCGGCCATTTCGATGAGCAAGGCACGTCGCCGTTCTGGCGCGCGGTCGGCTCGCATTTCTACCAGATCGATTTCAACGCGGCGGACTATCTGAGTTCGCATGGCCGCAAGGCGTTTCTCGCGGAGTTGATGCCGCGCTATCCGGTGTACGTCGAACTGTTGCCGGAAGAGGCGCAGGAATGCGTCGGCCTCACGCATAGCGACACGATTCCGGCGCGCCGCATGCTCGAATCGGAAGGGCTGCGTTACGAGAATCACGTCGATATCTTCGACGCGGGTCCGGTGCTCGAATGCCATATCGCCGACTTGCGCACGGTGCGCGAGAGCGTGGTGGTGCCGGTCGAGATCGCCGACGTGCCGGCGGGCGCGCCGCAGGATGCGCCGCGTTCGCTGGTATCGAATACGTCGCTGGGCGATTTTCGCGTGGGCGCGGCCGCGGGTGTGCCGCAAGACGGCGTGTTCCGTCTGTGCGCCGGCGAGGCCGCGGCGCTGGACGTCAAGGCAGGCGACCCGGTGCGGGTGCTGCCGTTGAAACATAAACAGGGATGATCATGAGCGAGCTTTTCATCGACGGCGAATGGGCCGCCGGCACAGGACCCGCATTCGCTTCGCGCAACCCGGGTACGGGCGCGACGGTGTGGGAAGGCAAGAGCGCGTCGGCGGACGATGTCGATCGCGCCGTGCGCAGCGCGCGCCGTGCGTTTGCGGCGTGGTCGGCGTTGAGCCTCGACGAGCGTTGCGGCGTGGTGCGCCGCTTCGCCGCGCTCGTGACCGAACGCAAGGAAACGCTTGCCGAAGCGATCGGCCGCGAGACCGGCAAGCCGCTGTGGGAAGCGCGCACCGAAGCTGCGTCGATGGCGGCGAAGGTCGAGATTTCGATTCAGTCCTACAACGAGCGCACCGGCGAAAAGCGTTCGGCGATGGCGGATGGCACCGCCGTGCTGCGGCATCGTCCGCACGGCGTGGTCGCGGTGTTCGGGCCGTATAACTTCCCTGGCCACTTGCCGAATGGACATATCGTGCCGGCGCTAATCGCGGGCAATGCGGTCGTGTTCAAGCCGTCGGAACTGGCGCCGGGCGTGGCCGCCGTCACCGTGCAGATCTGGCGCGACGCGGGCCTGCCGGCGGGCGTGCTGAACCTCGTGCAAGGTGAGAAAGAAACCGGCATCGCGCTGGCGAATCATCGGCAGATCGACGGTTTGTTCTTTACGGGTAGTTCGGATACCGGAACATTGCTGCACAAGCAGTTCGGCGGGCGGCCGGAGATCGTGCTGGCGCTGGAGATGGGCGGCAACAATCCGCTCGTGATCGGACCGGTTTCCGATATCGACGCCGCCGTGCATCACACGATTCAATCGGCGTTTCTGTCGGCGGGGCAGCGTTGCACATGCGCGCGCCGTGTTTTCGTGCCGAACGATGCGTTCGGTGACCGCTTCGTGGAGCGCTTGGCCGAGGTGACTTCACGTATCAGCGTCGGCGAATATAACGCCGATCCGCAGCCTTTCATGGGCGCGGTGATCTCGGCGCGCGCGGCTTCGCGTCTCGTCGCTGCGCAAGAACGCTTGCTTGCCGACGGCGCGAGAGCGCTGCTGAAGATGGAGCAGCGCGATCCGAAACTCGGCTTCGTCACGCCGGCGATTCTCGACGTGACCGCCGTGCAGGATCTGCCCGACGAAGAACACTTCGGTCCGCTCGCGCAGATCATCCGCTACGGCAGCTTCGACGAAGCGCTCGACAAAGCCAACGACACCGAATTCGGCCTCTCCGCAGGCCTCCTCGCCGACGACGAAGCGCTGTGGACGCATTTCCAGCGCACCATCCGCGCGGGCATCGTCAACTGGAACCGGCCGACCAATGGGGCTTCGTCGGGCGCGCCGTTCGGCGGTCCGGGACGCTCGGGCAATCACCGGCCGAGCGCATACTACGCCGCCGACTACTGCGCGTATCCGATGGCTTCCGTCGAAAGCGCGCAACTGCAAATGCCCGCGAGCGTCTCGCCGGGCCTTCAATTCTAAGGATCGACGATGCAAGCCACTGAAGCCAATTTCGACGGCCTGGTCGGCCCGACCCACAACTACGCGGGGCTCTCGTTCGGCAACGTCGCGTCGCAGAACAACGAAAAGTCGATTGCGAATCCGAAGGCGGCGGCGAGGCAAGGTCTGCGCAAGATGAAACAGTTGGCCGATCTCGGCTTTCATCAAGGCGTGCTGCCGCCGCAGGAACGTCCGTCGATGCGCCTGTTGCGCGAGCTCGGTTTTTCCGGCGACGACGCCACGGTGATCGCCCGTGTGGCGAAAGACGCGCCCGAATTGCTGGCCGCGGCAAGTTCGGCGTCGGCGATGTGGACGGCGAATGCGGCGACCGTGAGCCCGTCCGCCGATACAAACGACGGCCGCGTGCATTTCACGCCGGCCAATCTGTGCAGCAAGCTGCATCGCGCGATCGAACACGAATCGACGCGCCGCACATTGCGCGCGATTTTCAGCGACGCCGGCCGTTTCGCGGTGCACGAAGCGCTGCCCGGCACGCCGGCGCTCGGCGACGAAGGCGCGGCGAATCACACGCGCTTTTGCTCCGAATATGGCGCACGTGGCGTCGAATTCTTCGTCTATGGCCGCAGCGAATACCGCCGTGGACCGGAGCCGAAGCGCTTCCCCGCGCGTCAAACTTTCGAAGCGAGCCGCGCGGTCGCGCAGCGCCATGGTCTGCAGGACTCGGCCACCGTGTACACGCAGCAGAATCCCGACGTGATCGACGCGGGCGTGTTCCACAACGACGTGATCGCGGTCGGCAATCGCACGACGCTGTTCTGCCATCAACTCGCGTTTGTCGAACAGAACGCGGTGTACGACGAATTGCGTTCGAAGCTCTCGGGGCTGAAGGCCGAGTTCAACGTGATCGAAGTGCCCGACGCGCAGGTGAGCGTGGCTGATGCCGTTACGTCGTATCTGTTCAACAGCCAGTTGCTGACTCGCCCGGACGGCAAGCAGGTGCTGGTCGTGCCGCAGGAGTGCCGCGAGAACGCGCGTGTTGCCGCGTACCTCGACGATCTGACTTCGCACACCGGCCCGATCGACGACGTACTGGTGTTCGATCTGCGCGAGAGCATGAAGAACGGCGGCGGCCCGGCGTGTCTGCGTCTGCGCGTGGTGCTCGACGACGCGGAGCGCGCGGCGGTGAATGGCGGCGTATGGATCGACGACAAGCTGTTCGGCCGCCTCGATTCGTGGATCGAAAAGCACTATCGCGACCGCCTCGCACCGGCCGATCTGGCCGATCCGCAATTGCTCGCCGAGTCGCGCACCGCGCTCGATGAACTGACGCAGATTCTTGCACTGGGCTCGCTGTATGACTTCCAGCGCTGAGCACAAAATGCAGGCTGCGATGCTCGACGATTTTCTCGCCTACACGTTGACGGATTCGCGGCCCGCCGTGCATGAAACGCAGGGTACGTGTGCCAACGGCGTGCGCTGGTCATGGCTGGACGACGGCGTTCTCGTCATCGAGCCCGCGGCGCAGGAGCCGCATACGCGCAGCGTGCTCGCCTCAGCCGGCATTCACGGCGACGAAACGGCGCCGATCGAACTATTGTCGCGCCTCGTGCGCGATATCGCGCAAGGCGATGCCGCGCTGAGATGCCGCCTGCTGGTGATTCTCGGCAACGTCGATGCAATGCGCGACGCGTGCCGTTATCGCGACGACGATCTGAACCGCCTCTTCAGCGGGCGTCACGAACAGCTGCCGCATAGCCACGAAGCGCCGCGCGCGGCCGCATTGGAGCACGCTGCGATGCGGTTCTTCGCCGCTGCGTCGAACGAGCCGGGCGCACGCTGGCATATCGACATGCATACGGCGATCCGCGCGTCCGCCTTCGAGCAATTCGCCTTGTTGCCGCATACGGGCAAGCCGTTTTCGCGCGCGATGTTCGAGTGGCTCGGCGAGGCGCGCATCAGCGCGGTGCTGTTACATACCACCAAGGCCAACACGTTTTCGAACTTCACGGCGCAGGCCTGCGGCGCCGATGCGTGCACGCTGGAACTCGGCAAGGTGCGCCCGTTTGGTCAGAACGACCTGACGCGTTTTGCGGGCGCGGATGAAGCGCTGCGTCATCTGCTCGCCGGTACGAGCGGCAACGCGCATACGGCGATGCCGCGGGTGTTCACCGTGATCGACCAGCTCACCAAGCAGAGCGAGGCGTTCGAATTGCTGGTGGCCGCGGACGTGCCCAACTTCACGCCGTTCGTGAAGAACACCTTGCTCGCGCGCGACGGCGAATATCGCTACACCGTGCGTCATGATGAGGAGCGTATTGTGTTTCCGAACGCGACGGTCAAGCCGGGCTTGCGCGCCGGTTTGATGGTGATCGAAACCACCGGCGACACGCTGTCGCAACTCGTCTAGCAACACGCTGCTTCACTTCCACCTTGCGTGAACGCGACACGAATTTGCACGTTTGACGTGCATCGATTCGGCGTCGCGTGAAACGCGCGCTTGCCCGGCCCCGCCAGCCCTGCCCGACGAAGTCTGTACAATCGCCGCCTCGCGGCTGTTGCATTGCACCACATCGGCCGCGCGAGTTTGAATCGCATTTTTGGCGCGGCAATCATGTTTGCCCGGATTCGGCTCCGTCTTATTCAATACCGTAGAGGAACACCTGTAATGAAGATGAATTGGCGAAACATGGCTGCGCTCGCGCTGTTCGCGACGGCAACGGCCGGCGCGGCATCGGCGGCGGACATCAAGGAAGTGCGCTTCGGTGTCGAGGCGTCGTACGCGCCGTTCGAATCGAAGTCGCCGTCGGGCGAACTGCAAGGTTTCGACATCGACGTGGGCAATGCCGTGTGCGCGAAGCTCAAGGCGAAGTGCGTGTGGGTCGAGAATTCTTTCGACGGCCTGATTCCGGCGTTGCAGGCACGCAAGTTCAACGCGATCAATTCGGACATGACGA
>DASPZL010000033.1:0-3456 GCA_035636295.1 Paraburkholderia sp. | reverse complement strand
TGAATCACGCGCACCGGACCCGCGCCGATCTTCTGACCGATCGCGCGGCCGGTCACCAGCACGTTCGATTGGCCCTTCAGCTTGAAGCGCTGCTCGGCCTTGCCCGTGGCCTGGCTCTTCACCGTCTCCGGACGCGCCTGCAGAATGAAGATCTTGCCGTCGCGGCCGTCCTTGCCCCACTCGATGTCCATCGGACGCTCGTAGTGCTTTTCGATGATGACGGCATACTTCGCGAGTTCGATCACGTCTTCGTCGGTGATCGAAAAGCGGTTGCGCTGCTCGTGCGCCACGTCCACGGTCTTCACGCGGCCTTCCTCGCCGGCCTTCGTGAATTCCATCCTGATCAGCTTCGAGCCGATCGAACGGCGGATGATCGGGTACTTGCCCTGCTCGAGCGTGGTCTTGTAGACGTAGAACTCGTCCGGATTCACCGCGCCCTGCACCACCGTTTCGCCCAGACCGTAGCTCGACGTGATGAAGACGGCGTCCTTGAAGCCCGATTCCGTATCCAGCGTGAACATCACGCCTGCCGCGCCGACGTCCGAGCGCACCATGCGCTGCACGCCCGCCGACAAAGCGACTTCAGCGTGAGTGAAGCCCTTGTGGACGCGATAGGAGATAGCGCGGTCGTTGTACAGCGACGCGAACACGTACTTCATGCGATCGAGCACGTCGTCGACGCCGACCACGTTGAGGTAGCTTTCCTGCTGACCCGCGAACGATGCGTCCGGCAAGTCTTCCGCCGTTGCGGACGAGCGCACGGCGAACGACAGTTCTTCAGGCGAGCTGTTCTGCAGGGTGTCGAAACCTGCGCGGATATCAGCCTCGAGCTGCGGCTGCAGCGGCGCGTCGACGATCCATTGACGGATCTCCTTGCCCGCTTCGGCGAGTGCCTTCACGTCGTCGACGTCGAGCGTCTCGAGACGTTTGGCGATGCGTTCAGTCAGATTGTTGTGATGCAGGAAGTCACGGAAAGCCAGCGCCGTGGTGGCGAAACCGGTCGGCACGCGCACGCCGGCTTCGGCGAGCTGACTGATCATCTCGCCAAGCGACGCGTTCTTGCCGCCGACAATCTCCACATCGGTCATCCGCAACTGCTCGAACGGAACTACATACGCCTTATCCTTTGCGACGGTAACTGCGTTAGTCATACAAGCCCCTAAGTGTGAAAGAAATTCACGGCTGTGCAAGTGGGCTTGAACGCGAGACGCTCATTGGAAGCGTGACCTCGCGTCTTGCACAACCTGTTGGAGAAGCAATCGCTGCAAATTGCCGAAGCGCCTCAAGCGAGCGCCGAATGCACGACGTAGAAGGCGATTGGACGAATTTACCGATCGATCCGACACGTTCAGCGCAGGTTACTGGCCGAAAGCGCGGCGTTGACCAACCGTTCGCGGTAAGTTAGACGCCAATCGCCTGCAATTGCTTATCCAACAGGTTGCCGCTATTCTACCGTGCCGACTCTCGAAATGTGACAGTCGGCCGAGAATTGCGCCTCGAATCGCGTCCGGACCGGCCGGCGGGCTTTTGCGAGGCCCTGCCGCCATCCGGGCGCGGTTGCGGTGCCCACGGCGCGCTGCATCGACGCCGCTGCAGCCTCCGGTCAGCCACCGTGCAGCGAACTCAACGCAGCGATGTTTCCTTCGAGCGTTTATTTCCGCTCACGTTCCCCAGCCCCACTGATGCCGCCCACCGTATTCATCGTCTCCGACGGTACCGGGATCACTGCCGAAACTTTCGCGCATTCGATCCTTTCCCAGTTCGACCAGAAATTCCGCCTGGTTCGCGTGCCCTTCGTCGACTCGACGGAGAAGGCCTACGCCACGCTCGAAAAGGTCAACGAAGCGACCCAGCAGGACGGTCGCCGTCCGATCGTCTTCACGACGCTGGTGGACAGCGCGTCGAATCAGATCGTCAAAGGCTCGAACGCGCTCGTGCTGGACATGTTCCAGACCTTCGTCGAGCCGCTCGAGCAGGAACTGGAACTGAAGTCGAGCCACGCGATGGGCCGTGGCCACCAGAACGCGGATACCGAGGAATACAAGAACCGGATCGAAGCGATCAATTTCTCGCTCGCCCACGACGACGGTCAATCGAACCGTAATCTCGCCGACGCCGACGTGATCCTGGTCGGCGTATCGCGCAGCGGCAAGACGCCGACGAGCCTCTATCTGGCCATGCAGTACGGCGTGAAAGCGGCGAACTATCCGCTGATTCCCGAGGACTTCGAGCGCGGCAAGCTGCCTACGCCGCTATTGGCGCATCGGCAAAAGATGTTTGGTCTGTCGATCGATCCGCAGCGGCTGTCGGAGATTCGCAACGAGCGCCGGCCCGGCAGCAAGTACGCCGCGCCGGAAAACTGCCGCTATGAAATCAATGAAGCCGAAGCGATGATGCGGCGCGAAGGGATCAAGTGGTTGTCGTCGACGCATAAGTCGATCGAGGAAATCGCGACCACGATCCTGCAGGAGATCAAGCTCGAGCGATCGGCTTACTGATCGCGACGTTGCCTTTGAAATGCGCGGCGCGCTGAGTTCCCCAGTTCACGCGCGGGCGCGCTGCTGGCGGCACTGCTCGAATACGCAGACAGCCGCGGCAGCCGCCACATTCAGCGACTCCATGCCGCCCGGCTGGGGAATCGTCACCCGCAACGAGACCGCATCGCGCCACGCCTGCGAGACGCCCGCTCCTTCGTTGCCGAACACCCACGCGAGCGGTCCGCTCAGATCGCAATCGTAGATCGCCTCGGCGCCATGGGAATCCGTGATCACGACGGGCGCCGTGAGACGCTCGATCAGCGCCTGCGCTTCGACGTCTTCGTGAATTTGCAGCAGGAAATGCGCACCCATGCCCGAGCGCAAGACTTTCGACGACCACGCGTACGCCGTACCCGGCGCGCAAAACACCTGTTGAATGCCGGCGGCGGCCGCGCTGCGCAGAATCGAGCCGACGTTGCCCGCATCCTGCACGCCGTCGAGCACGAGGCAGGTTTGCGTGACTGTTTCCGGCAGCGGCGTATCGAGCTTGTCGACCAGCAGCAGAATCCCCACACCGTGCACGACGCTCGACAGTTGCCCGAACAGCGCGTCCGGCAGCGTGACAAGGCGATGCTCGTCGATGCGCGACACGATCGCCTGCGCTTCATCATGGCGCAACGCGCCATCCGTGACGATGCACAGTTCCGGCTGCCCGGCGACGTCGAGATACGCGCTCGCGAGATGGAACCCTTCGAGCAGCGCGTGGCCGCTGCGACGCTGCTGATGCGTCGAACCGGCCAGTGCTTTCAGGCGCTTGTAGAGCGGATTGTCCCGCGAGGTGATGGCTTTCACAGGCAGCACGAAGAGAGTAGCGGTGAAAAGAAAAGCGCCCGCAGGCGCTTGATCGTGTTTTGCGTGGCGTCAGAACGGCGCGCTGTCGTCGGCGAGGAATGCATCGTCGGCGGCTGCGGGCGGCACG